>NZ_JAGINT010000002.1:1503806-1804568 GCF_017876295.1 Kribbella aluminosa
CCACGGCGACGGAGCCGACGCGGAACAGGCGATTGACGGACACGAGAGTGTTGCCCTTCTGCGGGAATCAGACTTCTGAACTTCCACAGACGGTAGGGAGACCAGGTGACGCGGCGGTCCGTCGCTGGTGAACGAGCGGTGAACGGTTCCGGTAGCGTGTGCGACGGCTGGCGTGCCGACAGGCGGCCAACAGGTGAACTCAGTTAAGAGCTGTCACTCTCCGTAGATGTAAACAGCCCTCTGCTCACGTTTTGGTAACGCTCGGCGCATCTGCGACCTGAGCGTTCGCCCCCCCGGCGCCCCGCGGAACAGGTTGCCGGGACAGGCACACGGTAGTACGCCGCCGTGCCAGCGGCGACGTCACGTTCGGTGTTTGCCGTCACATCAGTGGTTGGACCAATTAACCGGACGGGTTCAGCTGGAGAAGTCCTCCGGGGCGACGCCGTCCAGGAACTCCCGGAAGCGCTCCAGCTCGGCCTGCTCCTCCTCGGGAGTGGCGACGCCGGCCTCCCGCAGTACCTCTTCGGTGCAGCGGATCGGCGTACCCAGGCGGACCGCGAGCGCGACCGAGTCGCTCGGTCTGGCCGACACCCGGACGCCGTTGGCGAGCAGGAGCTCGGCGTAGAACACCGCGTCCCGGAGCTCGACGATCTCGACCGCCTCGATGTGTACGTCGAACGCCTGGATCAGGTCGCGCATCAGGTCGTGGGTGAGCGGCCGCGACGGACGCAGGCCCTGCTCCTCATAAGCGATCGCGGTCGCCTCGACCGAGCCGATCGAGATCGGCAGGTAGCGGTAGCCCTCGGTCTCGCGCAGCATCATCACCGGGGCCCGGTTGGGCGATTCCATCCGGATCCCGATCAGTGTCAGTTCTCGCATCATCGTCATGGTGCGCCCCGAACCTCTCCTCAGACCGGCACCCGGTGGGACGCCGGTTCCTCGGGTAGGAACATACCCGTCACCTCCAGTGTCACCCGGCACACCCGTCGCCCGTACCGCGATCTTCACCGAGCCGTGTCGCTAGGGCATGTCTCCCGATCCCACACCTACTGCGCGGCACTCGGCACGGCACCTCGCCGCACGGGTGCAAAGGCCACGATGCTCCGCATCGAGACCTTCGCCCCCGCGCGCCGAGCTACCGCACCGAGCACCTGCTCGCGACGGCGTGGGATCGGGAGACATGCTCTAGGGCGCACTGAAGCGTTCGGTGACCACTCGGCCGTCTTCCAGCCGGTGTGCGACGAGGAACGACCCGGTGGCGAACTTGCCGACCTTCAGGCCCAGCTCGCGGGACAGCGCCGGCAGCACCGGGCGGTGCGAACAGACGACCGTCACCTTGCCCGGGCGCCACACCCGGTCCGCTAGACCGCGCAGGCGGTCCGGGTTCGCGTCGTACCCGCGTTCGGAGATCTCCGGCCACAGGTGGATGTGGCGCTCGATCGAGGCGGCGTACGGCGCGACCGTCGCGACACAGCGCTCCGCGTCGCTGCTGATGATCCTGTTCGCGCCGAGGGCCTGCAGTACGTCGCTGAGCCGCTCCGCCACCGCGGTGCCGGTACTGCTGAGCGGACGGAGCGTGTCCTTCCCGTCCCAGTCCTTGCGTTTCACAGCATCCGCATGCCGTACGACGATCACCGTGGCGACCACAGGCACCACATGCTCGAGCGCGTCCAGGATGTCCACGTCGCGCGGATAGCTGAGCTTGCCGCGGGCCTTGTCGACGGCCAGCCAGCTGATCTGGTCCACCTCGTCGTTCGGCTCGAAAGCGCCGTCGTCGACCGGTACGGCGGACCAGTAGTGCACGAGCTTCTCCGCCGTACCGCCGTTCTTGCGGACCGGGTAGCGCTGCGTGCCGAGCGGCGGCCCGAACACCACGCGCTGCCCGGTCTCCTCCTCGATCTCCCGCTGTGCACCGAGCAGGACGTGCTCGTGCGCGGTCAGCTTGCCCTTGGGCAGCGACCAGTCGTCGTACCGGGGACGGTGCACCAGCAGCACCTGCCGGGTGTCGCCGCGTTCACGCCAGACGACACCACCCGCGGCGATGACCGTCGCCGGGAAACTCATGCACGTCCTCGCTTCGCTCCGGGCGCGCATGAGGCACTAGTTGCGCTGTGTTTGATGATGAGCTCGCTACGCTCACTCATGCCCTCACCCTAGAAAACGCGCTCCGTGGTCAGCTGATCGGGTCCGGCGTACGGCGGCGGCCGCGGGTCGCGATCAGCCTCTCCTGCATGTCACGCAGCGGCGTGCCGTCCGGGCCGTTCAGCCGGGGCTGCCAGTTGTCGTCGGGCTGCAGCCACCAGGAGCCCGTACCCTCGTCCATCGCCAGGTCGAACATCTCGCCGAGCTCGGTGACGTGGTCGGGCTCCTTCAGTTGCACCAGCACCTCGACCCGGCGGTCCAGGTTCCGGTGCATGAGGTCGGCGGAGCCGATCCACACCTCCGGCTCACCGCCGTTCTCGAACAGGAACACCCGGCTGTGCTCGAGGAACCGGCCCAGGATGCTGCGGACCTGGATGTTCTCCGACAGCCCGGGTACGCCGGGCCGCAGCGTGCAGATGCCGCGGATCCACAGGTCCACCGGCACGCCGGCCTGCGACGCCCGGTACAGCGCGTCGCACAGCGCCTCATCGACCAGGCTGTTCACCTTGATCCGGATCCGCGCCGGGCGGCCGGCGTGGTGGTGCTGGATCTCCCGGTCGATCCGCTCGAGCAGGCCCCGCCGTACCGACTGGGGAGCGACCAGGATCCGCCGGTAGCCCGCACTGCGACCGAAACCGGACAGGTGGTTGAAGAGCAGCGCTACGTCCTCGGTGACCACCTTGTCGCTGGTGAGCAGCCCCAGGTCCTCGTAGAGCCGGGCCGTCTTCGGGTGGTAGTTGCCGGTGCCGATGTGCGCGTAACGGCGCAGACCGTCCGGCTCGTCGCGGACGACCATCGACAACTTGCAGTGCGTCTTCAGACCGATCACGCCGTACACGACATGGCAGCCGGCATGCTCGAGCTGACGGGCCCACTTGATGTTCGCCTGCTCGTCGAACCGCGCCTGGATCTCGACCAGCACCAGGACCTGCTTGCCGGCCTCGGCCGCGTCGATCAGCGCGTCGACGATCGGGGAGTCACCGCTGGTCCGGTACAGCGTCTGCTTGATCGCCAGCACGTGCGGGTCCGCCGCGGCCTGCTCGATGAAGCGCTGGACACTCGTCGAGAACGAGTCGTACGGGTGGTGGACCAGTACGTCGCGCTGCTTGAGCGCGTGGAACATGTCCGCCGGGTTGGACGTCTCCACCTCGGACAGGTGCGGGTGCGTCGACGGCACGAACGCGGGGTACTTCAGCTCGGCCCGGTCCAGGCTCGCGATCGTGAACAGGCCGCGGAGGTCCAGCGGGCCGGGGAGCTCGAACACCTCCGCCTCGGTGACGCCCAGCTCCGACAGCAGCAGCGCCTTCACCTGCGGGTCGATCGACTCCTCCACCTCGAGCCGGACCGGCGGGCCGAACCGGCGGCGCAACAGCTCCTTCTCGAGCGCGGCCAGCAGGTTCTCCGCGTCGTCCTCCTCGACCTCGAGGTCCTCGTTACGGGTCACCCGGAAGGTGTGCTGCTGGATCACCTCCATGCCCGGGAACAGCTGGCCCAGGTGGGTGGCGATGACGTCCTCGAGCGGCACGAACCGGCCCTCGGCGACCTTCACGAACCGGGGGAGCAGCGGCGGCACCTTGACCCTGGCGAAGTGCTCGCCGCCGGAGTCCGGGTTGCGGACCACGACCGCCAGGTTCAGGCTCAGGCCGGAGATGTACGGGAACGGGTGCGACGGGTCCACCGCCAGCGGCGTCAGCACCGGGAAGATCCGGTCCCGGAAGAAGCGGGTCATGTCCTCGCGCTCGCTGTGCTCCAGCTCGTCCCAGCGCAGGATGTCGATGCCTTGCTCGGTCAGTGCCGGCTGCACCGACTTCCGCCAGGTCTCCGCGTGCCGGTCCATCAGCTCGCGGCTCTTCCGCAGGCTGCGGTCCAGCACCTCGCGGGGGAGCAGCCCGCTGGCCGCGCGGACCGCGACCCCGGCCGCGATCCGGCGCTTCAGGCCCGCGATCCGGACCATGTAGAACTCGTCGAGGTTGCTGGCGAAGATCGCGAGGAACTTGGCCCGCTCGAGCAGCGGGATCTGGTCGTCCTCCGCGAGCTCGAGGACCCGCTGGTTGAACGTCAGCCAGCTCAGCTCACGGTCCGAGAACCGGTCCTCGGGGAGATCGCCGGCCGCGTCGATGTCGTACGGCGGTTCAACGTCGTACTCCCGGTTGTGGGACGCCAGCAAGTCTCCAGCCACGTCGACAAGGATCCCACCCTTTGGTGAACAACGGGTAGCCGTCCGCGCGTTGCCGAATGTGACGTTTTCGTTGCCCGCCCGACGTTCTTGCTAGCGTCACTCCTTGTGAACCTACGACTGGACTCGGTACTGCGTGACACGGTGAGCGCCGTACAGGCGAATGCGCTGGCCCCGCTGTACGCGCTGCCCGCCGCCGTACGCCGACGACTCGCCGGCGCACCGATCCAGATCGACGGCAACACCCTCGACCCGGACATCCAGTTGCTGCTGCGCATCGACAACCTGTTGCCCGACACAACCAAGACCGACGCCGCGACCGCTCGTGCGCACTTCCGCCAGCTGTGCAAGCTGATCCCGGGTACGCCGGCCGAAGTGCAGCGCGTGACCGAACTGACCGTCCGTGGCGCCGACGGCCAGTTGGGCGCCCGTCTGTACGTCCCCCGTGGGGCGGGTGCCGGCCTTGGCTCCAACGCCGGTGATGTTCCCGGAGAGGTGGGGCGCGGTCTTCTGGTGTTCTTCCACGGCGGTGGCTGGGTGGTCGGCGACCTCGAGACCCACGACGCCGTCTGCCGCTCGATCGCCGCCGACGCCGGGATTCGGGTGCTGTCCGTCGACTACCGCCTCGCCCCCGAGGCGCCCGCCCCGACCGCCGCCGAGGACGCGATCGCCGCCTTCACCTGGGCCGTCGACCACGCGGAGGACCTGGGCGTCGACCCTGCCCTGGTAGCCGTCGGCGGCGACAGCGCCGGCGGCAACCTCGCCGCGGTCGTAGCCCAGCAAACCGTCCGCCGCGACCTCCCCCACCCGGCCCTGCAGGTCCTGCTCTATCCCGCCGTCGACCTGGTCGCCCGCCGCCCCAGCCGGGACCTCTTCTCCGAGGGCTTCATCCTCACGGAGGCCGACATCATCTGGTACCGCGACCACTACACCCCCGACCCCACCCTCCGCCCCGACCCGATCGTCTCCCCGCTCCGCGCCGAAGACCTCACCGGCCTCCCCCCGACCTACCTCACCACCGCCGGCTTCGACCCCCTCCGCGACGAAGGCCGCGAATACGCCGCCGCCCTGGCCGCCGCCGGCAACGCCCTGACCCACACCCACCACCCCACCCTCCCCCACGGCCACACCAACCTCCTAACCGTCCCCGGCACCACCCGCCAAGCCCACACCCACCTCACCAACCACCTGAAGTCAGCCCTGCACTAGCCGCCTGTGGATAACTTCCACAGCACCGCGGCGTACGCCGATATCGTGGCGAGCAGTAATCGAAGGGTCCCGAAGGAGTCGCCATGACGTTCGACCTGGCGCGGTTCAACTCCGCCTTCGCACAGGCGCGGTACGAACAGAAGACCGACCGGTCGTTCGATCTCGCGGCTGCCCAGCAGCAGTTGCGAGAGCTCATCGCGGACGAGCCGGAGAGCGACGAGCGGGCTTGGGCTGTGCGGATGATCACCAAACTCGCCGTACCGCCGCCCCCGCCACGTGAGTACGGCCCGCTCTACCACGAGGCCGGCGCGATCCATGCCGCGGCCTTTCTCGCCGAGGGCACGGACGAGGAGAAGGCCGACGCTCTCGCGGAAGCCCGGCACAAGATCTGGGCGATCGCCGACCGGGCCTCGGATGACGAAGAAGCCGACATCCGGGCGATGACGCGGGCGCTTGATCACCTGGAGACGATGCTGCGCGGGGACTGGCCGAAGGACTGACGGTGGACCTCGACCGACGGGTCTCCCCGGACTCGCCCCTGTACAGCGAGGTCGCGCGCCTGTACCGGATCGCTCAGGCGATGCGCCCGGCGGCAGCCAACCGTTGGAGCGGCGAGCTCTATGCGACGAGTTCGGACACCGTGGGCGGTCTCAACCCACAGACCGGCGCCCTCAGGCTGTCTGCTGAGCGGGTGCTGCCGTACCTCACCGGTGTCGTGTCTGCGACCCGTCCCCGCCAGCATGCGCAGGCGTTGGCGACCGTTCTTCACGAGGCCACGCACGGCAGCATGCACATCAAGGCGCCAGGTGAGCCGAATGCGGTGGGCCGAGCATTCGCGCGGTGTGATGGAAGGCTTCGCGGAGGTCCGGGCCTTCGAGGACTTCGACGCATACGCAGACCTCGCCGGGTACGAGGGTCTGTCACTGGGCGATCCGCAGTACCCCGGAGCCTTCGCGGCAACCAGCGACCTGATGGCGCACGTCACCGGACCGTCCTACTCACGCAACGACCTGATCAACGACGCCTGCCGCGGCCCGGGAATCATGCACTTCGACCAATTCGCCCACGCCGTCGTGGCCAACCGCCTGACCGAACTGACCCACCGCGACCCCTACACCCAACAAGCGGTCCGCGCCCAGCTGATCCAACCGATGCTCCATGCCCACTGGCCGACTCTCCCCAACACCGAAGCACCCACCGGCCACGCCGTCGCCACCGAAATCCGCTCCAGCCTGGACGCCAAGGTCGCCGAGATCCGCCACGACCACCGCCTCCCTCCAACACCACCCACCCCACAACCACCCACCCCACAACCGCCCGCCGCCCACCAACCAACTGCTGCCACTGCCGACCCAACTGCTCCCACTCCCGACGCCCACAAAGACACCCTCAACGCCCTCGGCTTCCTCACCGCCCAGGCCCCGCCCGCCGGCGCCACCCGCCAAGGCCCACCCCTCGGCCGCGGTCCAACCCCGTCCCACCAGCCCCGGTCCACCAAACCGCCGAACCGCACCCGAGACTGACATCCCCCGGCCACAGCCCAACCGGCCGGGCCGCCAGCCCCTCGATCCCAAAGCCAGCGCTGCAGGCAGGACAAGAAGCTTTGCCGCACAATCCCTCGCACTGCTCGAAGGAACGTCGGCTGGTACCGGCTGTGGGTCGCATTGTGCGTCCGGGCCGGTTGGTCCTGTCAGTTGGCGAGTTGCACCCCTTGATGCAAGGCGCCAACGCAAGCTCAAGGACTGACGTCTGACCTGACCATCCCCAGGTGCGGCCGGGCATGCACCCGGTCGCTTGGGGAGGATTCCTTCCCGAATCGGGACGGAAATCCTCCCCAGGTCGGCCACTCGGGCAGTTGGGGATGATCCGGACGCGGGTGGCCGGCTTGCGAGCGCTGGCCCGTCTGAGGTGCGTGATGACCGTCAGCCTCGTCGGCGCCGCGGAATGCCGCTCCGGGTTTCGCCGACAGGTGACACCGGCGGTCAGCGGCCCGGATCCACCAGAACTGGGATGGCTTCGCGAACCTGGAGGAGGGTGGCGGGGCCGGTGATGGGGACGGTGCCTTCGACGTACTGCCAGCCGGTGTCGGCGACGTTGAAGCGGGCCGCGTAGTTGGTGGTCACGGTGATGCCGACGCCTTGGCGCTTGCGGTACTTGTGGGTGATGTCCGCCGACGGGTACGGCTTGCCGGGGGTGCTCGTGGTGACGGTCGGACTGCCGTCACCGAAGTCCCAGGTGTAACTGATCGGCGTGGCTTCCACCACGACAGGAAACCCGAGCAGCGTCACAGTAGTCGTCGACACCTTGCTGTCGTCGGTGTAGACGATCGTCGCCATATTCACCAACGTCCGCCCCTTCGGCTGGACCTTCACAGTGAGCCCAGGAAAGACGATGTTCTTGGTCTCCGACCGCACCTGCTCCCAGGTAATATCCTCCGGCCGCGGCGGCACCACCTTCGGCGGCACAGTGGGCCGAATAACCCGGCCCCTCTCACGACCGGGCTGACACCGGGTCGGCCCAGGAACGGTCCCATCCGGCTGCATACGACCACAGATGCCGATGTTCAATTCGAAGTCGTCCTTGACCGATTTCGGTGGATTGTCCCGGCGCTGATTGCCTCGCGGGTGCCGGTTGCCGGACGCCTGTGTGGTCTTTGGCGTGATCTTCTTGGCCGGAGGGGTGTGCTTGCCGTGGCGCTTGATAATGCCCCGCTGGCTTGCTTGGGCTCCTTCTCGCGTCGGTGTGACATCCACGTCAGACCGGGTAGGCATCTGCACGACTGACGAGTGCATATCCGCGCTCGCCTCCACGGTCCCCGCGAACGCGACGCCGACGAATATTGACAGCGTCAGACCTGCTGTGGCAGCTGGATTCATCATTGTGGAACCAGGCTCATTGCCGACATGGTCCAGGAGCCGTTCACTGCGCTCAGCGTGAATTCTCGCTTGTACTTCCGCACGGTGCTCGTCACCGGCTTCGCTGACGGAGAATCCTTCGAGGTGTACGCGCCGATCGTCACCGCCGCGTATCCGCCGACACGCCCTCCGTCTCCGCGAAAGAGGTCGGGTACGTCATTGACGCGCTCAAGGTAGTCGCCGGCCAGGCCTCCGTTGGCTGCGTTCACCTTCGAGACATAGTCGGCGTAGAGCTTGCACTGGCTGCACGCCGGTGACGTCGCGGACTTCATCGGTGCGACATCACCGGTCGTTGAGGCGTAGTTCAGGAGGTCGACGTAGTACCTCACGAAGGACTCCGCCGCGGACAGGCTAAGTCCGGTAGCAGCCTTCGGGCGTTGGGGTGCACCGGTGGGCGTAGCTGAGGTCGCGCTAGGCGAGCTTGTCGCCTGGCTGGTTGCCGAAGAAGTCGAGGGTGGGGCCGTGTTGGGTTGGCCGGCTTCTGGGCTGCCGTTCGTGCAGGCGGCGAGCAGGGTAGTTGTGGCTAGGCAGGCCAGTAGGGCTTGGGTTGGCCTGTTGCGGTGTGTCACGTGTGTCAGCCCTCCGTAGTTGACACGAATCGTAACGGGGTGGTGGGGCGGGGAGCGATGTCAAAAGGTGCAGTCGGAGTGGGGGCCAGGAGCCGCTCGGCTGGGGGGTAAGAGGCTCGGGCGGCTCCTGGTTGATGGGGGGACGGGTGGGGGCGGGGGATTATGACGCGAAGTGAGCGGAGGAATTCGTTGTGATGCCGGTCACTCCGTGTGACTACTCCTCGGGGCGTACTGGACGTCCAGGGCGGCGGTGGTGAAGCCGAGGGAGGTGTAGAGGGCGCGGGCGGCGGTGTTGGTGCCGTCTACGTAGAGGACGATCGCGTCCAGGTTGCGGTCGTGCTGGAGGTGGTGGAGGCCTTGGAGGGTCAGGGACTTGCCTAGGCCTTTGCCTTGGTACGCGGGGGAGACGCCGACGACGTACACCTCTCCTACCCCGTCCTCGACCTTGGTCCAGTGGAAGCCGGCCACCGCGCCGGTCGCGGAGTCGACGGCCAGGAAGAAGCCGTGAGGGTCGAACCACGGTTGCTGGAGGCGTTCGGCCAGGTCTGCGGCGGTCCAGCTGCCCTGTTCGGGGTGGTCGGCGAACGCGGCGGCGTTGACCTCCAGCCAGGCGGCGTTGTCCTGGCCGGGGACGAACGTGCGTACGGCGATCCCGTCAGGCCACACGGGATCAGGCAAGGAAGCCCGGGTACGGCGGAGGAAGTACAGCTCGCGTGTTACCTCGAGATCGAGGCGCTGGGCGAGTTCGTCGGCGCCAGGGAGGCGTCCGTGCGCCCAGACCCGGGTACGGCTGCCCCCGTGGTCGAGCAGCATCCGGAGCAGCGCCGTACCGAAGCCCTGGCGGCGAAAGCCGACGCCGACGACGAGTTCGGCGGAGCCGTCGGGGGACAGGGCGGCGTACCCGGCGAGGTTGCGGGCGCTCTGTAATCCGCTGACCTCGATCGTGCCGGGCTCGCCGAAGTACGCGAGGACGTGGACGTCGCCGGGATGCTCGCCGTCGAGGTGCAGCAGGGTGCGTTCGGACAGCGGGTGGACGCCGTCGCTGTCCGCAGCGGTACGGGCGAGTTCCGTGATGGCGGCGGCGGTGGCCGGGGGCAATGGTGAGGGAACGGCTTCGAGAGTCACCGGAACACAGTAAAAGGTTCAGCTGAGTTCCTTCTCAGGTTCTGAAAACAGGGGTAGCTTCAGCGGACTCACCAACCACAACGACGGAGAAGACATGGCCCTGACAGGACGAGACCGAGCACGGCTGGGGGGACGGCGGGCAGCTGGTCTGCTCGCCGCCGGGACGGCCGTGGTGCTCGCCTTGGCCACGGGGGGATCCCTGAGCCAGGCGGGGGCTGCGACCCAGCCCGACGCCGCCGCCCAGGCGACCGCCGTAGAGGCGAAGAAGCCGAAGCCGACGCACTCGCAGATCCAGTTGCTGGCGATCAACGACTTCCACGGCAACCTGGAGCCGGCGACCGGTTCGGGCGGGAACATCAACGGCATCCCGGCCGGCGGTGCGGCGTACCTCGCCACGCACCTGAAGGAGCTCCGGGCCGCGGCCGCGGCGAAGGGGCAGGACTCGGTGACGGTCGCCGCGGGTGACCTGATCGGTGCATCCCCGCTGCTGTCGGCGGCGTTCCACGACGAGCCGACGGTGGAAGCGCTCAGCGGGATGGGACTCGAGGCTGCGTCGGTGGGCAACCACGAGTTCGACGAGGGCTGGCACGAGCTGCTCCGGATGCAGACCGGCGGTTGCCTGCCGGACGGCGACGGGCAGAACAACCAGAACTCCTGCCCGGACCCGAAGCACCCGTTCACCGGCGCCAAGTACAAGTACCTGAGCGCGAACGTGTTCTTCACGAACACGCAGAAGACGCTGTTCGCGCCGTACACGATCAAGACCTTCAAGGACGGCAAGAAGGTCGCGTTCATCGGTATGACGCTGGAGAACACGCCGAACATCGTCACCAAGTCCGGCGTCGAGGGCCTGACCTTCAAGAACGAGGTCGCGACCGCGAACGCGCTGGTTCCGGAGCTGAAGAAGAAGGGCGTGAAGTCGATCGTCGTGCTGCTGCACGAGGGCGGGTTCCCGGCCGACCCGAAGGCGTACAACAGCTGCCCGGGGATCTCCGGCCCGATCGTCGACATCAACGCCGGGCTGGACCCGGAGATCGACGCGATCATCTCCGGCCACACCCACCAGGCGTACAACTGCTCGCTGCCCGACAAGGCCGGCAAGCCGCGGCTGGTCACCAGCGCCTCGTCGTTCGGCCGGCTGGTCACCGAGGTCCGGCTGAGCATCGACAACGCGACCGGTGACGTCGACCGGACGAACACCCTGGCGCAGAACCAGGTCGTCACCCAGGACGTCGTCCAGGACCCGAAGACGGCCAAGCTGATCGCGAAGTACAAGGCGCTGGTCGCCCCGATCGAGAACAAGGTGATCGGCCACCTCGGCACCCCGTCGGTGGTACGGACGAACGACGACTCGCTCGAGTCGCCGCTCGGCAACCTGATCGCGGACGCGCAGCTGGCCGACCCGTCGGTGGTGTCCGGCGGCAAGGCGCCGGTGGTGGCGTTCATGAACCCGGGCGGTATCCGCGCCGACCTGGCGTCGAACGGCGGTGCGGTCACCTTCGGGCAGGCGTTCACCGTGCAGCCGTTCAACAACTTCCTGGTCTCGATGGACATGACCGGGACGCAGCTCAAGGCCCTGCTGGAGCAGCAGTTCTCCGGCGTGAACGGCCCGGACGCGCCGAAGTACAAGGTGCTCCAGGTCGCGGGTATCACCTACACCTGGAACCCGGCCGCCGCGGCGGGTTCGAAGATCGTGGCGGGCTCGATCAAGATCGCGGGCCAGCCGCTGGTCGACGGTACGTCGTACCGGATCGTGACGAACAACTTCCTCTCCGACGGCGGCGACGGCTTCCCGGCCTTCGCCACCGCGACGAACAAGGTGTTCGGCGGGCTGGACATCGACGCGTTCGCGAACTACCTGAGCGCGCACGACCCGTACACCCCGGTCGCGACCGACCGGATCTCCGTCGGTTCCTGACGATCAGCTGACGCGAAGGGGCCGGTGCGGTGACGCACCGGCCTTTTTCGTCTCGGTCAGTGATCCTGGTACCTTGCGTACTCAGGAACTTACGGAAGGTGAGCGATGGCGCACGTTGCTCCGACCTCCCACCGGCGGGCCACTCGCGCGTCGCACCGGGGTCATCGCAGCGCGGACGGGCCGGTGCAGATCAGCAGTTGGCTCGGTCTGGCGTTCGGTTTCGTGGTCGGGTGGATTCTGACGTTCCAGTCGCACGTCGGCGTCCATGCGGCCGGGGTCACGCTGCTGGTGATGCTGGTGCCGATCACGATCGGCACCTTCGTGGCCGCGTTCAAGCAGGGCGTCGGGTCCTGGACGGCGGCCCTCCTTACGGCGGCCGGGCTCGCCTTCACCGTGCTGAAGTTCTTCTTCTAGGACTTGGCTTCGGCCGGCTCACGGGTGGTCGGCGTGGGCGGTACGACGAAGCGGTAGCCGACGTTGCGGACGGTACCGATCAGCGCCTCGTGCTCGGGGCCGAGCTTCGCGCGCAGCCGCCGTACGTGCACGTCGACCGTCCGGGTGCCGCCGAAGTAGTCGTAGCCCCAGACCTCCTGGAGCAGTTGCTCGCGCGTGAACACCCGCCCCGGGTGCTGCGCGAGGAACTTGAACAGCTCGAACTCCTTGTACGTCAGGTCGAGCGCCCGCCCGTTCAGCTTCGCGGTGTACGACGCCTCGTCGATGACCACGTCGCCGCTGCGGATCAGCGTGGACTCGGGCTCGTCGTTCCGCGTCGCCGCGAGCCGCCCGATCACCAGCCGCAGCCGGGCCTCGATCTCGGCCGGGCCGGCGGTGTCGAGCAGTACGTCGTCGGCGCCCCAGTCCGCGTTCACCGCGGTCAGTCCGCCCTCGGTGACGACGAGGATCAGCGGTACGTCGATCCCGGTCGTACGGATCAGTCGCGAGGCGCTCCGGACCGCGACCAGGTCGCGCCGGGCGTCCAGCAGCACCGCGTCGGCATCCGGCGCGTCGACGAGCGCGGAGACCTCGGTGGGCAGAATGCGGATCTGGTGGGGGAGCAGGGCGAGCGACGGCAGGACCTCGGTGGAGGCCTGCAGGGCGTTCGTCAGCAGAAGCAACGTGCTCACGCCGTCTCCTTGTGCTGATCGTCGGATCCTGCCGCAGCGATCCGGTCCTCGTGCACGTCAGGCCCCGACGGCGTCGTTGCCGGGGGCCTGGGACACACTGGGTCTAACAGCAAGCTGACATAATACCGGAAGACCTACCAGACCAGTGAGGCGCGGATCAGATGCCGGAAGTGACCATCAGGTACTTCGCCGCCGCACGCTCGGCCGCGGGTACGTCGACGGCGACCGCGGAAGCGGGCTCGATCGGTGATCTCGTGACGTCGGTCTCCTCCGATCGGCCGGAGCTGGCACGGGTGTTGTCGATCTGCACGTTCCTCCTGGACGGTGAGCGGGCGGATGCAAGCACAAAACTCACCAAGGGTGCGTTGGTAGATGCCCTGCCGCCCTTCGCCGGCGGCTGACCGAACTCCTCGCGAGGTACATTCGTCGCCGTGGCGATGGAGTCGGGGACGCTACTCACTACGGTGGGGCGGGCGGGGGTTCTGTTCGGCAAGGCCTGGCCGCGGCTGGCGGCGGTCTTCCTGGTGGCGCAGTTGGTGCACCGGGGCCTGCAGTGGGTCGCCGTTCAGGCAGGTGCCAAGGCCGAGGCGGCCGGTATCGCAGTACTCGCGTTGCTGGTCGTGGTCTCGCTGGCGATGTACGTGACGATGTTCCTGGTACTGCGTGGTGAGCTGCCGTTCCACCGGCGGGCCGTTGCCGAGGGAACGCTCGCTCCGGACGGGATGGAGCCCGGCAACGAGCATCGTCCGCTCGACGCGATCGCCGCGGCGATGCTGCCGTTCCTGGCGTTCTACGCGGCCTACAAGTTCCTGCAGAACGAGGCGCTCAACTACGAGTACCAACTGGCCGTCAAGAAGGTCAACGACATCGCGGCGACAGTACTGACCGGCGGTACGGCGCCGCAGCAGTCGGACGGCCTGCAGTCGCTGTCGACCTGGCTGTTCATCGGGCTCGGCGTCACGGCGTACCTGCTCCGCTTCGTGTTCAAGAAGTGGCGGAAGGACAGAGAAGGCCCGGTCCGCAAGCTGTTCGTCACGTACCTCGAGGCGCTGTGGATCTTCGTGGTCGCGTACCAGGCCACGTCCGTGATCCCGCCGCCGCTGACCTGGCTGAAGGGGCGCCGGCTGTGGCAGTGGCTGCAGGACGGCTACACCTGGGTGCTGGACCATGTACTCGGTGTGAACCAGGTCCGTGAGGTGTGGGACTCGGTGACCGGCTTCATCGCGTCCGGCATCGGTGACCTGTGGAGCGCCGCCGTACTGCCGCTGATGTGGATCACGATGACGGCGGTCATCTACGGCCGCGTCGTGCAGAAGCTCGAGAAGCCGCGCTGGAGGTTCGACCGGATCACCAACCGCTGGCAGCAGACGCCGCGGATCGTCCGCGTCGCGGGCAACTCGGTGGTCGCGGACTGGAAGGACCGCTGGAACCCGGTGATGAACGCGTTGCGGCTGGTACTCCGCTCCGGGCTGCGGCCGATGCTCGGCTACTTCCTGGCGTGGGCGGTGGTCACGTTCGCCGCGAGCGCGGTCTGGATCATCCTGAAGCTGTGGGTGCTGGGGCCGCACACGTTGCAGTTCTGGCTGGTGATCGACGAGCCGTTGAACCTGATCACCGACGGGCTCAAGACGATGCTGCAGGTCTGTCTGCTGGCCGCGGCCTACGACCGGATGATCGGCGGCCTGGCCGGGTACCTGGCCCCGCGGCGTACCCGTGCGGTGCACGAGCAGTCGTCCGGCGACCACGGCGTCACCGACCTCGGCGCTGCTACCTCGGGAATGCCAGGTACTGAGGGACCTTCGTAGCCCACGTGATCATCGGCTGCACGCTGCCGGCGACGGAGGACGGTACGACGAACACGGCAACCGTCTCGAACGGCTTCCCGGCCGTCGGCTTCAGGTAGTACTGCGCGGCCGCGCCCCGCCAACTCGCCGGCTTGTCGTCAGAACCGCCCGTGCAACCGGTGGGACGGTCCTGGTAGTTGTCGGCAACGACCGTCTCGTTCCAGATCCGGCCGTCCGGTGCCCTCAGGTGCAAGGTGCAACCGCCGAGTCCGTCGAGTGCGGACAGCTTGTCCACCTGCAACCGGAAGTGCACCCGGATCCGGGCGGTCCCAGGAGGCAGTACGTCGTTCTCACCGGCCTGCAGCGGTTGCGGGTCCTGCTGCACGCTGGCGGCGTACCAGGTCGCGCCGTTGTACGACGTACCGCCCGCAGCCACGACGACGGGATCGCGGGGCTTCGCGTCGTACCAGGACTTGTAGTCGCTGCGTGTGGTCCACCAGCCCGCCAGCGGGATCGCCACGACCAGGGTCGCGAGGGCGATCGAGTTCGTCCGGAACCAGCCGCGGCGGGCCCGGCGCGCGCCACTCACGTGTCGCTCGCAGCGGTCAGCGCCACGACGTCCTCGAGCTTCGGAGCGTCGTCGCCGAGCGGCACGGTGACCTGCGGCTCGAGGTCGTTCAGGATCGACTTCTCCATCACCAGCAACGTTGCCCCGGGCACCTTGCCGGCCGGCATCTCGACCACGAACGAGCCGCGCACCGGGATGCCCGGCGCGAACTCGCTGCCGGTCAGGTCCACCTGGTCCAGCCCGTTCCGGTTCGAGCCGAGGTAGGTGACGCCGTCCGACGACTTGATCCGGACGTTGAAGATGTGCATCGGCTCCCGGTTCGCGGTCACGGTCGCGTCCACCACCACGAAGTCGGTCAGCGAGTCGCGGTCCGGCGTGGTGTGCGGGATCCGCAGCTTCTTTCCGAGCCGTACGTCGTTCACGGTCAGGTCGAAGCGCGGCGTGTGCACCGCGCGGCCGACGATCCCTTGCACAGGCGTCGGTTTCTGGATGTCCTGCTGCGTCGGGGTCAGCCGGTACAGGCCGACGATCGCGACCAGCACGGCGAGCGTCAGGCCGATGTTGACCAGTCTGCGGGTACTCACTTGAGGTTGTCCTTGACCTTGACCGTGGTGTCCGCGACGAGCTTGTCGGTCATCCACTTCTCGTGGTGGTCCAGGATCGAGTCGTCGATGTGTTGGTAGCCCTGCACGGTGAGCTTGACCTCGGTCGGGAGCTGGGTCGCCTTGGGCAGCTTCCAGACGTACGCGACGTTCTCGCCGGCGTCCGGGGTGAGCACCGGGTTCATCGTCTCGTCACGGATGTTCGTGGTGCCGAGCGGCGGGTCGGTGTCCTTCACGCCCGGGACGCCGATCAGCCGGATCAGGTCCGCCGGGGGCGTCGTACCGTTGACGTCGGTGACCTTCAGCTTGGTCACGACCGCGATCAGGGCGCCGCCCTCGTCCGGGGTGAACAGCGGTTTGAGGTCCTTCACCGCGACGACCCGCTGGATCGTGACCTCGAACTGCCCGGCGTCGACCGCGGTACCGGCGGCCACCTGCGGCGTCTCGTCGGCGGCCTTGTTCAGCCCGCCGAACGCCGCGGCGATCACCAGCAGTACGGCGCCGCCGCTGATCGACCAGGTCTTGACCGAACGGCCGCGCAGCCGGAGGTCCTGGAACTCCGGAAGCTCCTCCGGCTCCTCGTCCCCAGCTCCCCCGCTCCCCGTTTCGCGCACGCCCGCAAGCCTAACCAGGCCAGGGGGCGTGTCAGTCGTTCGGCCGGCTGCGGAGGCGCTTGGTTTCGCCGCGGCGCTTCTTGTCGTCCAGGCGGCGGCGTACGGACGCCTTGCTCGGTTTGGTCGGGCGGCGCTTGCGGGGCGGCGGGGCGATCGCCTCGCGGAGCAGCACCGCCAGCCGCTCCCGCGCGGCCTCCCGGTTGCGGAACTGCGACTTGTACTCCGACGCCGCGACCGTCAGTACGCCGTCCACCAGCCGCGACTGCAACCGCTCCAGGGCCCGCGTCTTCAGTACGTCGCTCAACGCCGACGTGCCGGCCACGTCGAAGCTCAGCTCCACCCGGCTGTCCGTGGTGTTCACGGACTGCCCACCAGGACCACTCGACCGCGAGAACCGCCAGGCCAGCTCAGCCTCCGGAACCACCACCCCCGACCGCACCGTCACTCCGCTCTCCACACCACCATTAGACCGGAGCACAATCACCAGATGGATGCCTGCGTCTTCTGCGGACTCATTTCGGCGGACTCGGCCCGCTGGATCGCCAAGGAGAGCGTCGTGGTCGCGTTCCTCCCGCTGCCCGGCCAGGAGATCGCTCCCGGGCACACGCTCGTCGTACCGCGTCGGCACACCGCGGCCGGCGTGCTGGACGTGCAGGCGGCGGACCTGGCGCAAGTGATGGACCTGGCGCAGCGGATCGCCCAGAAGATGGTGCAGCGGCTCGGTGCGACCGGGGTGTGTCTGCTGAACGCCAGCGGCCCCGGTTCCGGGCGGAGCGTCGATCACCTGCACTTCCACGTCGTACCGCGGTACCCGGGAGATGATGACGACAGCCTGCCCTGGCCGACCGGCCGGTCGGTCCACCACCTGACCGGGGACGTGCAGCAGCTTCTCAGTACGTGAAACGGGCGGTTGAAACGTGAACGGGGCGTCGTACCGTGGGTAACTGTGAGACTTGGGTTGTGGGTGCTGGCCGGCGCAGTGGTCGCCGGTGTGGTGCTCAGTGTGCTCAAGGCCTGGGTGGACGGGCGGTTTCGCGGGAAGAGCGAGGACGACGTGGAGCGAGTGACGGCCGCGGAGGTCGGTGCGGAGCTGGGGGAGCGGGCGACGCTGCTGCAGTTCTCGTCCGCGTTCTGTGCTCCCTGCCGCGCTACAAGGCGGACGCTCGCCGAGGTCGAGGGCATGGTCGACGGGGTGCGCCACGTCGAACTGGACGCCGAGTCCCACCTCGAACTGGTCCGTCGGCTGGACATCCTCCGTACGCCGACCACGCTGATCCTGGACGCGACCGGGGCCGTGGTGAAGCGCGCCAGCGGAGCGCCCCGGAAGCCGGACGTGATCGCCGCGCTCGCCGCCGCGATCGACCGCCAGCCGAGCTGACACCGTCCGCTAGGTGCCACCGGATGGCCAATGCCCCGGGGAGTAGGCAAGACTCTCCCGGTGAGCTCTCAAGCAGCAGGTTGGTACGACGACCCCGAGGACCCGGCCCAGCAGCGGTACTGGGACGGCAACGCCTGGACGGATCAGCGTCGGCCGCAGCAGGGCCCACCTCCGTTCCAGGGGCAGTTCGGTCAGCAGCGACCTGCTGACTTCCCGCGGTACGGCGAGCCAGCGCAGCACGGCCAGGTGTACGGCAGCCCGCAGCCGGGCCAGCCGCAGCAGCCTCCGCAGCAGAACGAGCCGCAGTACGGCCAGCGCATCCCGGGGTACCAACCGCCGCCTGTCCAGCCCCAGTACGGGCAGCAGCAGTACGGCCAGTACGCGGGCCCGCAGCAGCAGTACGGGCAGCCGCAGTACGGTCAGCCGCAGTACGGTCACGGCCAGCCCGGCTACGGCTACCCGGGCCGGCGGGTCTACACCACCCCGGACGGCCAGATGCTCTCCGGCTGGTGGCGTCGGGTGTTCGCACGCATCCTCGACGGGATCATCGCGGGCATCATCGGCCTCCCGCTGACCGGCTACTTCATCTACCAGTACTCCAAGGTGCTCTGGGCCTACTTCCAGAACACCCTCGACCAAGCCGCGGCCGGTACGCCGACAACCAGCACCACCCTGCCGCCCGAGATCTACAAGTGGATGATCCCGGCCACGCTGATCGGCCTGCTCGTGTCGTTCGTCTACGAGTACCTGTTCCTCACCAAGAAGGGCGCTACACCCGGCAAGATGGCGCTCGGTATCGCGGTCCGGCTCCGCGACGTACCGGGCAACCCGCCGGGGATCGTGGTGCTCAAGCGGTACGGCGTGTACATGGGCATCAGCCTGCTCAGCGCGATCCCGCTGGTCGGCACCCTGTTCAGCTTCCTGGCGCTGCTGAACGACCTGTGGCCGCTGTGGGACGACAAGAAGCAGGCACTGCACGACAAGGTGGCCGCGACCAACGTCGTTCGCACCTGATCCAGAATGTGATCAGTTGTCTCACTGTATGGGACCGACGGTGGCAGGCCCGCCCGGGTTCCGTACTCTCGACACGTGGTTTACACGACATGGCTGACGAAGCGCAGGGCAGTGGACAACTGCCGGGTGCGCTCATCGCTGTGTCGACGCCGCTGACCAGGCGGCGTCCCGAGCGCTGCGGAACCGGTCGCTGAGCACGGTTCCGCGTACGTCGTCTCCCGCACACTCGGGCGGGTTCCGGCTCGACATCCTCCTTCACCGGGAGTCGTCATGTCCGAACAACAGGCGGCACAGCAGGTCGATCCGCGCGGTCTCCGGTTCGCGGCCGGTATCACCACGGTGGTCCTGGCGCTGACGCTGATCCTGAACAACCCCTGGCCGCTCGCGGTCCAGGCCGTGGTGTTCGCGATCTCGGTCGCGTTCGGCGTCCATGCCTCGCCGTACGGCTGGCTGTTCAAGCGGCTGGTGCGGCCCCGGCTGGGCAAGCCGAAGGAGCTGGAGGACGCGGCCCCGCCGCGGTTCGCTCAGCTGGTCGGCCTGGTCTTCGCGGTCGTCGGCCTGGTCGGGTACCTGACCGGCGCAGGAGTGCTGGGAGTGGTCGCCACCGGATTCGCCCTGGTCGCCGCGTTCGTGAACGCGGCCGTCGGGCTCTGCCTCGGCTGCGAGGCCTATCTGCTGATCCACCGCATTCGTACGCCATCCACCGCTACCAACTGAGAGGCAGCACCACATGAGCAGGGAATCCGCTCTCGTCTCGGCCGACTGGGTCGAGGAGCACAAGAACGACGACGGCGTTGTCCTGATCGAGGTCGACGAAGACGTCTCGGCGTACGACGCCGGCCACATCGCCGGCGCGATCAAGCTGGACTGGAAGGACGACCTGCAGGACGCGGTCCGTCGCGACTTCGTCAACCAGGAGCAGTTCGGCGCGCTGCTGTCCGGGCGGGGCGTGAAGAACGAGGACACCGTCGTGCTGTACGGCGGCAACAACAACTGGTTCGCGGCGTACGCGTACTGGTACTTCAAGCTCTACGGCCACGGTGACGTCCGGCTGCTCGACGGCGGCCGCAAGCGCTGGGAGCTGGACAGCCGCGAGCTGACCGACGAGGTCGTCAAGCGCGACGCCACCGAGTACGCCGCGAAGGAGCCGGACCTCGACATCCGCGCCTTCCGCGACGAGGTCGGCGAGGCCATCGGCGTGAAGAACCTGGTGGACGTCCGAAGCCCAGACGAGTACGCCGGCCGGCTGCTCGCTCCGGCGCACCTCCCGCAGGAGCAGGCGCAGCGTGCGGGCCACATCCCGACCGCGGCGAACATCCCGTGGAGCAAGGCGGCCAACGACGACGGCACCTTCCGTGCCGACGAGGAGCTGAAGACGCTGTACGCCGACGCCGGCGTGGACTTCGGCAAGGACACCATCGCGTACTGCCGGATCGGCGAGCGCTCGGCGCACACCTGGTTCGTGCTGCACGAGATCCTCGGCCAGCAGAACGTGAAGAACTACGACGGCTCCTGGACCGAGTGGGGCTCGCTGGTCGGCGTACCCGTTGCCCTCGGCGACGAACCCGGAAAGGCCTGACACATGTGCGGAGCGAAGCAGGGCGGCCTCGACCTGAAGGGCGTCGACGTCGACAAGGAGGCCGTGATCCAGGGCCAGGTGCTGCGCGGCGAGGAGCCGGTCGGCGGCGCGTACGTGCGGCTGCTGGACAGCACGGGTGAGTTCACCGCCGAGGTCCCGACCTCGGCCACCGGGCACTTCCGGTTCTTCGCGGCGCCGGGCAGCTGGACGCTGCGCACGCTGGCCCCGAAGGCCCAGCCGGTCGACCGCCAGGTCGTGGCGCAGTACGGCGAGGTCGCGGAAGTGGCCGTCACTGTCTGAGTCGTTGCTCGTTACACAAGGTGCCACCTCCACCGGACGGTGGCCCACCCTGAAGTAAGCACCGAGGGGCCCGGACCTTGCGCGTCCGGGCCCTTCGGCATGCCCGGAAGCTCCTTGGCGGGCAGGGTTTCCGGACATCGCATCCGGGTTACGGGGCGACGGGGGAAATCTCGCTGACCGGGCCGGGAATGTAACGGTTTGATCTCGGAGCGGGGTCGGCTCGTCACCTAACGCAATCGGCTGAGTTGTGTCTGTGTCCTGACCCGCAGTTCGGGTCACGTCATCACTCAGGGAGGAGGGGTCAATGCGACCCCGCATCGGATACAAGAAGCTCGCCGCCGTCGGAGTTGCGGCGGTTGTCGGCGTGGCTTCTACGATTGCGCTGACGTCTGGTTCCGCGTCCGCCTCGCCGGTCTTCGGCTACAGCGGTTACTCGTACGGAACCGATGTCGAATCCGGGCTGGCGAACAGTGGCCCGCAGGTGATCAGCAAGTTCGGTTGCACCACGGACGCCAACAAGGCTGACAAGAACGACATCGCCGCGGCGAACGTGAACGGGCAGGCCATCGCGCGCTCGGTCAAGACCGACACGCACGGCTTCAACAACGCCAGTGGCACCGGCGTCACCAGCACCGCGGTGGCCGCCGACGTCAAGGTCGGCAACCTGCTCGCGCTGACCGGCGTGAAGACCACCACCACGTCGAAGTACTCGAAGGGCCAGCTGTCCTACACCGGCAGCACCACCTTCGCCGGCGTGAAGATCGGCGCGATCACGGTGCCGTCCCTGATCAACCCGGGGCCGAACACCAAGGTCGCCGTGCCGGGCCTCGGCTACATCGTGCTGAACCGTGTCGGCGGCGTGAAGACCGCGTCCGGCATCTACTCGTACGCGCAGGCGGTTGTCATCCACGCGACGGTGAAGAACCAGTTCATCCCGCAGGGTGTCGACGTCGCGGTGCTGAAGACCCGCGCGGAGATCTCCAAGCCGGCGACCGCGCTGGTGATCGGCGACGCGTACGGCACCAAGGCCACGGCCGACAAGCTGGTCGTCTCCGACGCCACTTCGCTGCAGACCACCTGCCAGGGCACTGAGGGCAAGACGGTCCGGGTCGCGGTCGGCGAGCTGAACATCCCGAAGGTCGCCTACGTCGGCGGTGTCTACACCACCAAGAACGGCGCCATCGGCGAGAGCAAGTCCTACATCAACTTCACCTCGCACGTCGCGGGCGTGAAGGTGGGCACGCTGTCCATCGGCGCGATCGAGTCCTCGGCGTCGGCGTGGAAGACCAAGGACAACAAGGCCGGCGTGAGCTCCTCCTCGAGCATCGCGTCGATCAAGGTCGGCAACAAGACCTACCCGGTGAAGACCGGCGAGAACCAGACCCTGGACATCCCGGGTGTGGCCAAGCTGACCTTCAACCAGGTCCTGCGGCAGAAGCGCTACATCTCGGTGAACGCGCTGGTCATCGACGTCTACAGCCTGAACACCAAGGTTGTCGTCGGCCACTCGGCCGCCGGCGTCGTCAGCTGATCACGGCAGACACCATCTGAACACGGCTGAGTCGAACCTCACCGACCCAGAGCACCGGCCCCCGGATCCCGCACGGATCCGGGGGCCGGTTCCGTTATGCGTCCAGAATCAGGGTGACGGGTCCGTCGTTGATGAGCGCGACCTGCATGTCCGCTCCGAAGATCCCGCGCTCGACCTTGGCGCCGAGGTCCTGCAGCGCGGCGCAGAACGCGTCGTACAGCGGCTCGGACACGGAGCCTGGGGCGGCCGCACTCCAGGACGGGCGGCGGCCCTTGCGCGTGTCGGCGTACAGCGTGAACTGGCTGATGGCGAGGATCGGCGCCTGTTCGTCGGCGGCCGAGCGTTCGCCCTCCAGGATCCGCAGGGTCCAGATCTTCGTGGCCAGCGCGGCCGCCTTCTCCACGGTGTCGTCGTGCGTGACCCCGAGAAGGATCAGCAGTCCCGGCCCGTCGATCGCCCCGACCACCTCGCCGTCCACGGTGACCGACGCCTGACTGACTCGCTGTACTACGGCTCTCATGGTTGTATCTTCTCGTGCAGGAGATCGTCCGGTCATCGGACCTGCTGACCGGCGAATATCCGTTTCAGAACCCGATCTGGCAGGATTTGTCCATGGCGTCGACTCTGATCACTGTTGCCCCGACCGGTGCCGAGACCGCGAAGGCGGACTGCCCGGCGTTGCCGACCACGCTCGACGAGCTGGTCGAGACCGCGAAGCGCTGCGAGGCCGCGGGGGGCCGCGATGATCCACATCCACATCCGCGACGGCGAGCACCGGCCGACGCTGGACCTCGGCCGGCTGACCGAGACCGTCGCGGCGGTGCGTGAGAACACCGCGCTGATCGTCCAGCTCTCGACCGGCGGCGCTGTCACCGATCCGTACGAGCACCGGCTGCGCGTGCTGGACGCCGCGCCGGACTCCTGCTCGTTGACGATGGGCACGGTCAACTTCGGCGACGACGTGTTCATGAACCCGTGGCCGTTCGTCACGCAGCTCTTCCAGCTGACGCGGGAGCGCGAGGTGGTCCCGGAGTTCGAGCTGTTCGACCTCGGCCAGGTCGCCGCGCTGCACCGGCTGCTGGACAAATACGGCCTGCCGTACGGCGGACGCGTGCACTGCGACCTGGTGATGGGTGTCCCCGGCGGCATGCCCGGTACGGCGGACGCACTCGTCGCCGCGGTCAACGCACTGCCCGACGCCGTCACGTCCTGGTCCGCCGCCGGCATCGGCCGTACGTCGCTGACGGTCGCACTGGCCGCCCTGTCGAAGGGCGGCAACCTCCGCGTCGGGATGGAGGACACCCTGACGCTCGCGAAGGGCGTACCGGTCACGCACAACGCCGAGCTGGTCGAGCGCGCCGCCGCCCTGGCTACCTTGGCTCAGCGCCCGCCGATGTCGCCCGACGAGGCCCGCGCCCTGCTGAACGTGAAGTAGCCAACGGCACCGATCACCACAATCGTTGCCTCCAGCAATAACCAGTCCCGGAGGTAGTTGCGCGGCAGCACCGTCGGATTCGCCCCCGTGCCCTGCCTGAGCAAGAGCGGTACCGCGATCAGGCTGGTGATCCCTACATACAACAAGGTCGTTCGCACGACGCCCACCGTCCGATGCGCATCCGGCCGTCGCGACCACCTCGCGACCAACCATCCAGCACCAACGCTCAACGGCACCAAGAACAGGTCGTCGGCCACCACAGCCCCACCCAGCCAGAGCGGCAACCGCACCAGCCCGTGCACATCAACGCCCTGCAACAGTTTCCAACCACCCCAGCCGGCCATCAGAACGCCGACGACGACCAGCGAGATCCGCGTCCTCATGCGATCACCTCCAACCGATGCACCCATTTGGTCTGCAACACCCCGGGCCGATTAGGCGCGATGATCCGCGCCGGAAACCCGTGATCCAACGCGAGCTCGCTCCCGTTCAGCCTGAGCGCCAGCAACGTCAACGAATCCGCCGCGAAGTCCTCCGGCAGTTCACTCGTCGCATAGAACCCACCCTTCTCCATCGACACCACCCGCACCCGGGACTTCGCCGGAGCCCCACACAATGCGAGCAGATCCCGCACCCGAACGCCCTCCCATCGAGCCCCCTGACTCCAACCCTCCACGCAAGCGATCGGCAACTCGGCCCGGCTCTGCGGCAGGTTCCGCAGCTCCTCGAGGCTGTACGACAGTTGCCGCGGCCCCGCGACCGTGAAGCGCCAATCCGCGCCGATCCCGGCGACGCCCGCCGCGGCCGCCGTACGGTTCACCGGCAACCCCTGCGGGCCGACGTTCGGCTTCCGGGGCGCGAGGACAGCGATCGAGCCGAGCGGCGTCGCGGACTGCCCCGCCGTGGTGATCCCGACCAGGGTCGCCGCGCCCGCGACCGTACGGAACAGTCCACGGCGCGTGAGCCCGGTGGTCTCGGCCGGGAGCGATTCGGGCCGACGTTCCGGCGTACGCCGCCAGTTGGCGCGGATCAGCGGGAGCTTGACCGCGACATGAACGAGTAGCGCGCCGACGATGATCCACGCGAGCGCGTAGTGCGTCTGCCGGAACGGGAACGGCCACGGATACCACTGCAGCGTGTTCACGAACCCGATGAAGAGTTCGAGCGCCATCGACGAGACGAGGACGAGGATCGACAGCCGCTCGATCAGCTGGCCGATCGCCTTCAGGTCCGGCTTGGCGAAGAGCTTCGGGTAGACGGTCCAGAGCTTGGCGAGCAGCAGCGGTACGGCGACGGTGCCGCTGATCACGTGTACGCCCTGGGTGACGCGGTACAGGTTCGCGGGACGGCTCGGGACGGGAAGCCAGCTCGGGGTGTCCTGGAGGACGTGGCTGTAGAGACCGGTCAGGAAGCAGATCACCACGGTCGTCCCGAGCCAGCGACCGATGACGGTTGCCACCCGCGGATGGTGCAGGGGCGACGAGAACGTCGGTGGTGCCGGGAGCTTCATGTTTCCACTAGAACGCAGTCGGGGCCGCGTGACCGCCGTACGGCGGTTACTGCTCGCGAACGGCGTACCCGGAACCAGTTATCCACAGGTCTGCGATCAGCGGCTCTTAGTGGTACCGATCGGGGCATACTCTGGGTCAACTTGACGAAGGGAGTGTGGCGGCGTGAAGACGCAGGAGCGGTCGTCCGACGACGACGAGCGCGCGATGGCGGACCTGGCCGAGGTCAGCGACTGGCGGTCGATCTGGGGTCCACCGGCCACCGGTGCGGAGGCGATCCGCGCGATGGTCGACCGCGTCACCACCGCCACCGGCTGGCGCCCGTGGGCGCCGGGCGACATCGACCCCGACCGCTACACCTGGGGCCTGGTCACCCAGCGTGAGACCGTGATGCTCGTGCTTCCTGACGCCGTTCTGCCGGAGAGCCCCCGCAGCGGCTGGTCGGCGTACGAGATCGGCCCGTCCGAGGTCCCCCTCGCCGAGGACGGCCTCGACCTGCACTGGCCGGCCCAGCTCGAACTCGCCCGGCAATACTGGGGACCACCCGTGTACGTCGGGCCCGGCGACGACGTCCGCATTCCCCCGGAGTGGCGAGGCCGCCGTCGGCACCTGGCGGTCTGGCTCCGTCCAGGGGCCGAGTTCCACCTGTACGCATCCCAGCCCGGCCCCGACGAAGACGCGGCCGGCTTCGCATACTCCGTCTATGCCAGCGAGGTGGCGTAACCATGTCGATGACGCACACCGGCGACGAGCATCTCGACGAGATCTTCGACGCACTCCGGCGCGCCGGAGCGGACCTGAAACGCATCGTCAGCTCCGGTCGCCGCTTGTCGCAGAACCTCTGGTCCAGGCTCAACCGCTCGCAGCGGCAACGCGCGGGCATCGAGCGGGTCGTCAACTCGCAGAGGTTCGACCCGCGGGTCGACCGCGCGATGCAGGGCGTCGACCCGCAGGTGCGCACCCGGGCGGCCGAGGTGTCCTCGCTGCAGGCCGCTGCCAACGACGGCGACCGCCTGATCCGCGATCTGGAAGCCCAGCGCCAGGAGCAGCAGCAGCGGATCGACACGCTCCAGCGTGATGTGGACCAGGCTCGGAACAACGACCGCGACGGCAACGGCATCGACGACCGGATCGACGACCGGACGGACCGCGACCGGAACGGCATCGACGACAACGTCGACCGGGACGACCGCCTCGACGAGCAGAACAACGACGCCAACGACCGCGACGGCGATGGTGTCGACGACGCCGTCGAACGCCGCGAGCAGCAGGGCGCCGAGGCGGACGCCGAGCGGGCCAAGCGCGAGGAGCAGGACCGCAAGGCCCAGAGCGAAGGCGAACGTGGCGGCATCGACCCGGCCGCCGCCGCGGGAACGGCCGCCGGCGCAGCCGTCGCCGCCGAGGAACTGAACGACCTCCAGGACGAGCGCGAGCAGGCGGACAAGGCCGACGACCAGCAACAGGCCGCCCCCGACAGCGACCTCGATGCCGCCCCCAACACCACCGACCCGGACCGCGACCCCGCCCTGGACCCGAACGACCCGGCCAACGCGTCCGCCCTCGACGCGAACGACCCGTCCTTGGACCAGAACGCACCGGCAGTCGACGCCACCGACCCGTCCCTGGACCTCAACAATCCCGCGCTCGACGCGAACGAGTCTGGGGTCGACGGCAACGACCCGTCCCTGGACACGAACGATCGCGCGAACGCCCCCGCGGTGGACGCGAACGACCCGGCGCTCGACCCGAACGATCCGTCGAACCCGTACGTGACGGACAACCCCGAGTTGGACACCCCCACCGCCGAGGCCGACAACCCCCAGCAGAACGCGGACCTCGAATCCGCCGACGACCTCTCCAACTCCGGCCCCGAGCCCACCACCAACCCGGATCTCGGCCCAGAACAAAACGGCCCCGACCCGTACGCAACGGACACGTCCGTCGACAACAACCTCCAGGACGGCCCGGACCAGGCCGGCACCGACCCGTACGTGACCGACACAGCCCGCGACACCGACCTGGCCCAGGACGAGGCAGACCCCGGCCAGGACCCGCAGACACCGAACGGCCCCAACCCCGAGCAGACCCTCCAGGCCGACACGCAGCAGGCGCCCGCGCAGCAGCCGCAGGCCCAACAGGTCGACGCTCAGGCCACCGAGCAAGGCCAGGCCCAGCAGCAGGCGCCCGAGCAAGGTCAACAGGCCGACGCACAGCCGGCCCAACAGGCCCAGCAGACCACAGCACCTGAGCAGGGACAGCAGGTCCCGACGCCGAACGCACCGAACGCACCGAACGCACAGCAGATCGGCAACGCCGCAAACACCGCCGTCAACGAAACCGCCGGCCTCGGCGACGAAGGACCTGCCGACCAGGGCCAGAGTCAGGGCGGCCAGGCCCAGAGCCAGTGGCGTCCGCCGGAGCAGGCCCCCGAGAACAAGGCGATCGACGCGGCCCGCGAGGGCAATCAGATCCCACCCGGCCGCGACTTCTCGTCCGACGAGAAGGCCGCACTCACCAAGGTCACCGGGGACACCGCCGCCGCCCACGAAGCCGTCAGCTCCAGCCCCGCAGCAGGCGACGGGGGCCGCTCCACAAGAGACATCCAGCAGTCCAGAGGCGACCGCGACCGCGGCCGCGACAACGACGGCCCCGGCCTCAGCCGCTAGCCCCACCCAAGCCCCAACCACCACGAACCACTCACCCACGCACCAGCGACCAGCACGGCAGGCGCGACCCGCCCGCGCAGGCGTCAACCACGGCTGGCGCGACCCGCCCGCGCAGGCGTCAACCACGAGCACGGCTGGCGAACTGCCCGCGCAGGCTCCGAACCACCAGCACCGCAGGCACCAACCACCCGCCTGCGGTGCTGTACGACGACCTCTGGTTCCGGTCAGCAGGAACCACCTGCGGCCGGGCACTGGCCTGAACGCCGCGCCCTGTCGCCGGGTCATCCGGTCGCTGGTGAGCAACCGCCGTCGACCTGCGCTGGACTGCGCCGCGCCCGCCCTCGGATGACTCGGAGGCCGGTGGGCAGCAACCCGCCGTCAACGGGCGCCGATGTACGCCGCGCCTTCACATGCCGCTAGGCGATCCGACAAGGCGCTCGAGACGCAGTACGACGACGTAGGCCGGCCGGCAAGTAATCGCCGTCGACCGGTGCAGGCCTGAGCACGTCCGGTCGCCGGGACCGGGGCGGTGTACGCCGTGCCTAGGCCCGTCGTCGGGTGATTCGGTGGCGCCTGCGCTCGTGCTGTGTTGGTATGCGCCTGGCTCTCAGGTGCCGGGTGATCTGGTGGTGAGTGGCGACCGCCGCCGGGTGGTGCCGCCTCGTCCCGGCCGATCACGCGCCCGACGTACTGGTGGGTGGAGTAGGCGTGCCTGTGGCGGCTGGTCTGTTTGCCGTTCGGGCCTGGCCGCAGTACAGCTCAGAACTCAACTGCTGAAGAGCACCGCGGCCATCCCAACCTCGACTCACCGCAGCGGTTCAGGGGGCGTGTTGAGGGACGTCAGTAGACGATCGCCTGGGTGTTTTCGGTGAGGATTTCTTCGGTGAAGGTGGGGGCGCCGGCGATGCGGGTGCCGGGGAGGACGTCTGCTTCGGTGAGGTTGCGGCGTTTGGCGCATTGGGTGCAGACGGTGAGTTGGCCGCCTTCGAGTACTGCGGTGAGGAGGTCGGTGAGTGGGGCGGCGTAGGGCAGTTCGAAGGATTCAGCTCGGCCGGGGACGGCGAACCAGACGGCTTCGCCGGTGAGCCAGAGGGAGACCGTCGCACCGGCTGCGACTGCGGAGGCGGCGACGGTGAAGGCCTGGTTGGCGCGTTCGGCTTCCTCGGCGCCTGCGGTCAGTTTGATCACCAGCGTGCGAGACATCCTCTTACGGTAGCCCGCCGCGGCGTGCGGGATCTCACGTGGTGGCTGCCGGAGCCCGCCGTACCCATCCTCTAGACTGGCGAACGTGCTACATGTTGTGTTCACCACGTTGCTGATTCTGGTCTGTGTGTTCATGGGCTGGTTCTCGGCGTTTGTCGTCTATCGGCTGTATCGCGGCCGCAACGCGGGCTGAGTGATCCCATGGCGTTCGAGATTCCGCAGGATCTGCACCCGGATCTGATGCCGCTTGCGTGGCTGCTCGGGCGGTGGGAGGGTCGCGGGCACGGGGACTACCCGACGATCGAGAAGTTCGAGTTCGGGCAGCAGATCGACTTCACGCACAACGGGAAGCCGTACCTGCACTACGTGAGCCAGACGTTCGTGGTCGGCGAGGACGGTACGAGGGAGCGTCCGCTCGCGGTGGAGACCGGGTTCTGGCGGCCGCAGCCGGACAACAAGCTCGAGGTGATCCTGGCGCATCCGACGGGGATCGCGGAGATCTGGTACGGCGACATCGACGGGGCCAAGATCGAGCTGCAGACCGACGTGGTGGCCCGCACCACCTCCGCCAAGGAGGTCACCGCCGGCCACCGGCTGTACGGTCTGGTGAACGGCGAGCTGCTCTGGGCGTACGACATGGCCGCCGAGGGCCAGTCGCTCCAACCCCACCTCTGGGCCACCCTCATCCGCTCCTGACGTCAGCTCTCGGCGACCCAGGAGTACTCGACCTTCGGGCGGCCGCTGCGGCCGTCGTAGCGTTGGGTGCGCAGCGCCTGGCCCTGGTCGGCGAGGTGTTCGAGGTATCGCCGCGCCGTGATCCGCGACGTACCGAGCGACGTGGCAACCTCCTCGGCGGTCCACCCCTCCCGGTTCCCCAGCAGCTGTACGACACGATCCAGCACGCCCCCGGCCAGCCCCTTCGGCACCGACGAGACGGTTGCCGGGTGCAACAACCGGTCCACCTCGTCCTGATCCGCGACGACCTCGCCCAGCGCGGCGGCTCGGCGTTGCCGTGCGTACGCCGTCAACCGGTCCCGCAAGGTCTCGAACGCGAACGGCTTCAGCACGTACTGCACAACCCCGATTCGAGCCGCCGCCTGTACCGCGGCGACCTCCCGGGCGGAGGTCACCGCGACCACGTCGGTTTGGTTGCCGAGAGCACGCATCCGCCGGACGATGTCCAACCCGTGCCCATCCGGAAGGTTCATGTCCAGCAGCACCAGATCGAGGCCCCCGCGGGCAAGCACCTGCAGCGCGCGCCCCGCAGTACCGGCGACGCCGACGCACGTGAAGCCCGGCAGGCGATCGACGTACGTTCGGTGCGCCTCCGCGGCGACCGGGTCGTCCTCGACGACCAGCACCCGTAGGTCAGGCACTCGCGCTCACCGCCCGCGGCAGTCGCACCCGCACCGTCAACGCGGGTACGTCGTCCAGCTCGGAATCCGGGTCGACCATCAGAGAACCCTGCCACCGCTCGACCGTGCTTCGCACCAGCACCAGCCCCAGCCCGTGTCCCGGCTCGGCCTTCGTCGTCCAGCCGCGCTCGAACATGCGCGCCAGCTCCACCGACCCCAGTTCGCCGCCGGTGTTCGTCACGATCAGATCGATCGCGTCCGCCAAAGCTACCGCCCGGAACTCGACCTTCCGCGGCGCCGGACCCCCGCGCGCGGCCTCGATCGCGTTGTCCAGCAGGTTTCCGACGACGGTCACCACGTCCTGCGCCGGCAGCCGGGTGTTCAGCGCCTCGTGCCCGAGGTCGAGCGACAGTACGACGCCGCGCTCCTGCGCCTGCGACAACTTTGCCAACAGCAACGATGCGAGCACCGGATCGCCGACCGTACCGACGACGCGATCCGTCATCGCCTGCGCGAACTGCAACTCCGACACTGCGAACTCCCGGGCCCGTTCCGGCTTGCCGATCTCGATCAGACTGACCACGGTGTGCAGCCGGTTCGACGCCTCATGATTCTGTGCCTGCAGCGATTCCGCCAAACTCCGTACGGCGTCCAGCTCGCCGAGCAACCGCTGCAGCTGGGTGTGGTCCCGCAGCGTGACGATCCGCCCGCGCCCGGACGGCTGCTGGTTCACGACCACGACGCCCCGCGCGCCCAGGTGCAGTTCGTCGTACGCCGTGCGCCCGGTCGCGAGCAGTTCGGCCAGCGGGGCGCCGAGGTGCAGGTCGTCCAGCGGCGTACCGGGAACGACGGTACGCAGCCCGAGCAGCGTCAGGGCCTCGTCGTTCGCGAGCTGTACCCGGCCGTCGAGGTCGAGCAGGATCAGCCCTTCCCGCGCGGCGTGCAGCACGCCTTCGTAGAAGTCGAGCATCCGGGCGAGCGACTGCGTGCCCACGCCGCGGGTGGCCCGCCGGACCCGCCAGGTGACGAGCGCGTTGCCGGCGATCGCGATCCCGAGCATCAGACTGGCGATCCCGAGCATCGAACGCAGGTCGATCCGGACCAGCTCCCACCAGCTCGGAGCGGCCAGACCGCTCACCGCCGAGTCCCGCACGGCCTGCGCGTGGGACCGGCTGACCATCACGATCCAGACCATCGCAATGAGTACCGTGGCCGTGACGGTCTGCAGCCAGAGAACCTGGCGGCGCAACTCCCACGGCCTGTGCTTCATGCCGAACAGTTTGCCCCAACCCTGCGCAGCGAACGATATGAACGAAACGTGCGCTTCTCCTGTGCGTCACGTCACAGTTACTCACCAGGTACCCAACACCCCTCCGCCACGGCCGATACAGGAGTCCCACCATGTCGAGCCCGACCGAACCCCGCCCGACGCCGGTCCGCAACGACCGCACCCATTTCCTCTACATCGCCGTCATCGTCGCCGTCTTCCTCGGCATTGGTGTCGGATTCTTGTTCCCGGACTTCGCCATCCAGCTGAAGGATGTCGGTACCGGGTTCGTCAACCTGATCAAGATGATGATCAGCCCGATCATCTTCTGCACGCTGGTTCTCGGCATCGGATCGGTTCGGCAAGCCGCCAGTGTCGGCAAGGTCGGCGGTCTCGCGCTCGTCTACTTCCTGGTGATGTCGACGGTCGCACTGGCCATCGGACTGGTGGTCGGGAATATCGCCCAGCCCGGCTCCGGCCTGAACCTGACCGACAAGCTCCGCGCGGCCGGCCAGAAGCAGGCAGCCGGGGCGCACACCAGTACGTCGGACTTCATCCTCGGCATCATTCCGAAGTCGTTGCTGTCCTCGCTGACCGAGGGACAGGTACTGCAGACGGTGCTGGTCGCCTTGCTGGTCGGGTTCGCGCTGCAGGCAATGGGCGCGAAGGGCCGGCCGATCCTGACCGGCATCGCTCACATTCAGCGGCTGGTCTTCAAGGTCCTGTCGATGATCATGTGGGTCGCGCCGGTCGGTGCCTTCGGCGCGATCGCCGCAGTGGTTGGTGCGGCGGGCTCGACCGCGCTGGTCAGCCTGCTGAAGATCATGGTTGCCTTCTACATCACGTGTCTGCTGTTCGTAATCGTTGTCCTGGGCACCATCCTGCGGGCGGTGGCCGGAGTCTCGATCTTCCAGTTGCTCCGCTTCCTCGGCCGTGAGTTCCTGCTGATTGTGTCGACGTCGTCGTCGGAGACCGCGTTGCCGCGGCTGATCGGGAAGATGGAGCATCTCGGGGTCGACAAGTCCGTCGTCGGTATCACCGTGCCGACCGGGTACTCGTTCAACCTCGACGGTACGGCGATCTATCTGACGATGGCGTCGCTGTTCATCGCGGAGGCGATGAACACGCCGTTCTCGATCGGGCAGCAGATCTCGCTGCTGCTGTTCATGATCGTGGCCTCGAAGGGCGCGGCCGGTGTCACCGGTGCGGGCCTGGCGACGCTGGCCGGCGGTCTGCAGTCGCACCGGCCGGAGCTCGTCGACGGTGTCGGTCTGATCGTCGGCATCGACCGGTTCATGTCCGAGGCGCGGGCGCTGACGAACTTCGCGGGTAACGCGGTCGCGACGGTGCTGGTCGGCCACTGGGTCGGCGAGTTCGACAAGGAGCAGGCCAAGCGGGTGTTCTCCGGCAGCGACCCGTTCGACGAGGTCGCGTTCGCCGCCGGCGACACCCACGCCGGCGACACGCACGGCGGCGACACGCACGGCGGCGAGGCCCCGGCGGCCGTCGAGGCCAGGACCGCGAACGTATAGACCATCTGTCCCACCCCTCAAGCGCTGCCCGCCGGAACCACAGCCCGGCGGGCAGCGCTGTGTGCGGACCGCCAGGCCATCACAATCGCCTCCCCGGCGGCGCCCCAGGCGGGGGAAGCCCGGGCGAGCGCACATTGTGATGGCCTGGGCGTCCGCACTACTTTCCGTGCAGGAGTTCCACCACCGGGGCCAGGTCCTCGAGGTACGTCGAGTTGACGGTGATGTACGACGTGCCGAACTCGTCGCGGCGCCGCTGCAACTCGTCCGCCATCTCCTCGGGCGTACCGCGGAGCAGCATCAGCGAGTCGCTGGCCTCGAGTACTTCGGGATCGACGCCGGTCGCGCGCTTCGTCCACGGTGGCAGTTCGCGGGTGCCGGCCGCGAACAGGTTCATCGCCAGCTCGATGTCGTCCGCCCGCGCTCCGGCCAGCTTGCGCAGTTCCTGCACCAGCTGAGCGACCTCGGCGCGCGGCGTCATCGCGTCCTTCGCCAGCGAGACGATGTCGGCGCGGGCGGCGGCCAGTGCGAGCGCCCGCGGACCACCGGCGGCCAGCATGATCGGCGTACGGAGGTCCCCGTCGAGTTCCTGCAACGTGTCCAGGGTCCGGCGGACCTGGTCGCGGCGCTCCTTGGCCGAGCCCCACGGCAAGCCGATGTCCGCGGTCTGCTGCTCCGCGTCCGGACGCCCGGTGCCGATTCCGAACTCGAACCGCCCGTCCGTGAGCACGGTCAGCGTGTGCGCCTCCCACGCGGCCGCCCGCGGCGTACGCAACGGAGCCGCCGCGACGAACGTGCCGACCCGGATGTCCGCGACCGCGGCGGCCATCGCCAGCGACGGGAACGGCGACGGCAGCTGCAGCCCGTCGGGCATCAGTACGGTCGCATAGCCGAGGTCCGCCGCCCGGCGTACGGTCGTCGTCCACTCTGCACCGGTCCGCGGGCTGCCGACCACGCCGAACCGGAATCGCCTGTCGCTCATCGCCCCTGCTCCCTCCGATGGTTTGATGACTCCACACTGGCCGTAGCAGGGGTCTGTCCACATCCCACGGCGGGAGTCCTTCGGTGTACGCCGAAGGACGTACTCTGGTGACATGTCACGCAACCGCAGCCCCCTGTTGGACCGGCCCGGCGCTGTCGAGGCCGGCGGACTCGACGCCGGTGTCGCCGCGCACTACGGCTCGGATCTGCGCGAGCAACGTGCACTGGTCGCCGGTTCGGCGTTCGTCGACCTCTCGCACCGCGACGTCGTCACGATCACCGGGCCGGACCGGCTGACCTGGCTGCACGCGCTGACCACGCAGTACTTCGAGGGGCTCAAGCCCGGGACCTCCACGACGGCGCTGCTGCTGTCGCCGACCGGGCATGTCGAGCACGTGATGTACGGCGTGGACGACGGTGAGACGTTCTGGTTGCACACCGAGCCGGGCGCTGCCGCGGCGCTGGTGGACTGGCTGCAGAAGATGGTGTTCATGTCTCGCGTCGAGATCGCGGACGTGAGCGACGAGTATGCGATCATCTGGCGGCCGGGGGCGCCCCGAGGTGAGCACCTGACGCGGAGTGGTGAGGATTCGCTGGCCGGGCATGAGGTGTTCCTGCCGCGTGCAGAGTTGGCCGGGCTGGAGGCGGACGCCGCGGGAGTCTGGGCGTACGAGGCGCTTCGGATCGCGGCAGGGCAGCCGCGGTTCGGGCTGGACACCGACGAGCGCGCGATCCCGAACGAGCTCGGCTGGCTCGGTGTCGGCGTACATCTGAACAAGGGCTGCTATCGCGGTCAGGAGACCGTCGCCCGTGTCCACAACCTCGGACGCCCACCGCGCCGCCTGGTCCTGCTGCACCTGGACGGCTCGGTCGACCACCTCCCGGCGCACGGGTACACCGTCCGCGCCGGCGACAAGCAGGTCGGTTCGATCGGCTCCGCCGCCCGTCACCACGAGCTGGGCCCGATCGCCCTCGCCCTGGTCAAGCGCAACGTCGACCCCGACGGCGTGCTCGAGATCGTCGCCGAGGACCAGCCGATTGTGACCGCCACCCAGGAAGTACTGGTCGACCCTGAGGCCGGCCTGCACGTCCGCGCTCGCTTGTAGTACCTACACGCGGAGCCGGCGCCCGCTCGCCGGCAGGCCGGCCTTGCTCGACAGGCCGAGGGTGCGCAGGAACTGTTCGAGGCTGAAGGCCGCCATCCCGAGCGCGACCGGGTTGCCGGGGACCTGCGACGCCTCGACCGTCAGATCGGGCAGCGAACCGGGCAGGACGTGATCCGGCAGTTCCAAGCGGACCGCGGGGATCAGCCAGTCGCTCAGCGCGGACGTCGTCCAGCCGGTGAGGGTGATGTGCGAGATGTTCAGCAGGTTCACCAGGTCGCCGAGCGACGCGGCCAGGTAGTGCGACGTACGGCGGGCCAGTTCCGCCAGCGCGCTGTCGTCGTGCGCCAGACCGTCCGCGACCGCATCCACGAACCCCCGCTGCTGCGCTTCCCGGAGCGCGGCGTGGTCCGGGGCAATCTCGGTCAGTGTGGTCTGCAGGCCGCGGACCCCCAGGTACGCCTCGACGCAGCCGCGCCGCCCGCACCGGCACGCCCGGCCGTCGAGCTGCAGCAGGGTGTGCCCCCACTCGCCGGCGTTGTTCGCCTCGCCGCGCAGCAGCGCGCGGTCGATCACGATCCCGGCGCCGACGCCCGTACCGAGGTTGACCACCGCCATGCTCTTCGTCGTCCGGCCGACGCCGAACCACAGCTCCGACAGCGCGACCGCCTTCAGCGGGTTGTCGACGTACACCGGCAGGCCGAGACGCTCCGCGAGCAGCGCCTCGATGGTCACGTCGTGCCAGTCCCAGTTCGGCGCGAACACCGAGACGCCGGCGTCCGGCCGGACCTGGCCGGGCATGCTCACCCCGGCGCCGATGATCTGGTCCCGCCGGATACCGCCGTCCGTGACCGCCGCGTCGATCGCGCGGACGATGCCGTCGACGACGTACGCCTGCCCGTTCTGGTGCTCGTCGAGCGGGACCTGGCTCTGCCCGAGCGGCTGCAGCAGTACGTCGTACACGGTCGCGTCGACGTACGTCTCGGCGACGTCGATGCCGAGGATGCGGCCGCGGTCGGGGTCGATGGTGAGCCGCTCGTACGGGCGGCCGACCGTGTTCTGCTCGACGGTCGCGATCCGCAGCACGCCCTCGGACAGGAACTGGGTGACCAGCGTCGCCACCGTGGCCGTGCTCAGCCCGGTGTGCCGGGCGATCTCCTGCCGGGTCGACGGCCCCAGGGCGAACAGCGCGTGCAGCACCTCGAACCGGCTCTCGTTGCGCAGGTCCCGAGATGTCTGCCGCGGCAAGGTTCTCCCCTAGGTACTCTCGATCCTGACTGCCCGAAGCTCCGGTGTGCCCGGTCCGTCGACGCCCTGGACCAGCAGCGCCAGCCCGGACCAGCCCGGCGGGATCCACAGTACGTCGGGATCGCCGCCGGAGAACGCCGGCCGGTCGCCGAGCCAGACGCGTCCGAGGCATTCCCCGGACGCCCACCCGGTGACCCGGACCTGAGCGCCCTCGGGCCGTACCAGCGCCCCATTCTCCAACGTTGGAAGCGTCAGGTCGAGCCAGGCCTCCTCGCCCGGCCGGAGCGTGAGCGGCAGCTCGATGTCGAGACCTGCCTCGCGCCGGGACGCGAACTCGGTCAGTAGCTCGTCGTTCTGCGCCGAGCACGTCCAGTCACGAACCGGGCTCAGCGTGAGCAGTTCGGCACGGAGACCGCCGGCGCTCGGGTCGTGCGGGAGCGTCAGTGAGACCTGCTTGGTGCCCGCGGGCAGGAGCGCCCACGGATCCTCGCGGTGGACCGTCAGCGCCTCGCCGTCGTCGACGGTCACGCTGACCGGGGCGCGGACGCCGTCCAGGTGCAGGGCGGCCGGCGTCTTGGTGTCGACCCGGCGCGTGTAGGTGATCGGCGTCCCGACTCGGGTGCTGCTCCAGCCGGCCAGGTTGCGCACCGGAGCCGGGGCGCCGGCCCAGTGGCCGTCGACCGTCCAGAGCGCGGAGATGTCCTGCGCCCCGACGACGTTCCACATCGTGCCGAGGCCGCGCAGCGAACCGAGCCGCATCGACGGCAGCCGTACGTCGTCGAAGTTCGCGTGGCCCCAGATCTCGGCAGTGGCCCGGAGCTCGCCCTCGAGCCCGCGGACGTCGATGCGCTCGGTCGCCCCGAAGCCGGCCAGTGTGTGCACGCGGCCGCCGATCGACAGGTCGACGATGTCGGCCGCGCCGACCAGCAGCAGCTCGCCGGTCAGGTCGGTGGTCGTCGCGTACGTCCCGCGCCCGCGGTGCACGCCGAGCAACTCCAGCGGCGGTGGAACCTCATACGTTCCGGCCGGGATCGCGGGCGGCGCCGACGTACGTCGCTGTACGTTCGGACGATGCGTGCCGGGGGCGTCCGGCGGAGCGACCTCCGGCGGCGGCTCGACGGTGACCGTGACGCCTTCGACGATCCGCGACGTACCGACCGGAATCTCTTCGGTGGTGCTCCCAACGATCACGGTCACCGGCACGGACGAGCAGAACAGCAGGTCGTCCCGCGCAGCCATCAGATCGGCCGACGCGAGGCGCAGCGTGGTCTCGCCGAGCGGCAGGTCGAGCAGCATCAGCGGGCAGGAGTCGGCGGCCACCGCGACCGTGGTCCCTGCGATGGTCGCGTGACCGTCCTCGGTGCCGAGGTTCGGTACGGCGACCAGGCGGCCGCCACCGTCCAGGTCCAGCACCGAGTGCGACGAGCTCGTCGGGAAGTCGGCGCTCACCTCGATCGGCGCGCCCGGAGTGGCCGCGGCCAGTCGCGGCCCGAGCGCCTGCAGCACCCACGCGAGCACCTGCGCCTCGGCGTACTCCGGACGCTCCACGCCGGTGGACGACACGTAGCCGCCGAAGTCGTACCCGTGGCTCATGAAGTTCCCGGGCCGTCCCCAGTTCCCGGTCGAGGGGGCGTAGCCGAAGTTCCATCCCGAGGACTGCAGGTACGGCGCGATCAGCGAGGCGCCGCTCGCGAGCAACCGGCGGAGCGTCCGGTGCCGCCGGTTCGTCTCGGTGACGAGCAGCGGCAGCCCACGCTCCGCGAGCAGTCGCGCGTACCGCCGTACCTCCTCCTCCACGAACGGCGAGCCGTCGTCCGGATAGAAGTTGCAGGCCGGTACGACGTCCGCGACGTCGCCGGTGGCCCCGAACAGATCACCCTGACCGGAACACGCGATCAGCGGTACGTCGATGCCGTGGGCAACGGCCAGGTCGCGCAACGCGGAGATGTAGCCGGGCCGGTCGGCGCAGTCGAAGAAGTCCAGTTCGTTCTCGAGCTGGACCATGATCACCGTGCCGCCCGCACCGTGCTGACGGGCCGCCAGGATCGGCAGCACCTGGTCGAACCAGGCAGTCACCTGCGCGAGGTACCGCGGCTCGTTCTGCCGGACGCGCAGCGCGGGGTCGAGTCCGAGCCAGGCGGGCAGCGCACCGCCGTCCCATTCCGAGCAGATGTACGGACCTGGGCGGGCGATGACGTGCAGCCCGGTCTCGGCCGCGAGGTCCAGGAACGCGGCGACGTCCCGGCGGCCGTCGAACGCCCAGCGACCGGGGGAGAGCTCGTGGAAGTTCCAGGGCAGGTAGACGTCCACGCACGTGTACCCGGACCCGCGGACCTGCTCGAGACGCTCCCGCCACTGCTCCCGCGGCAACCGGAAGTAGAACAGCGACGCGCACAGCACGACCTGCGGTGTGCCGTCGATGGTGATGCCGCGCGCATCAAGAGAGACTGTCACTTGACCCCTGCGCTTCCGCCGCTGATGTCCATCTCGTACAGGTACCGCTGTCCCAGGTAGTACACCAGGATCATCGGCAGCGTGAGCAGGATGGACCCGACCATCACCAGGTTCCACGGGGGCGACTGCAGAGCCTGCGACGTACTGGTGATGTACTGCACGCCCAGTGCGAGCGGCATCTTGGACTCGTCGTTCAGGTAGATCAGCGGGCCCATGAAGTCGCCCCAGGTAGCGGTCAGCGTGAAGATGCCGATCGCGATCAGGACCGGTGCAAGCATCGGCAGCATGATCCGCCGGTAGATGCCGAAGAAGCCCAGCCCGTCGACCATCGCGGCCTCGTCGATCTCGCTCGGCAGCCGGGAGACGAACTGCCGGACCAGGAACACGTTGAAGGCGTTCGAGAAGAAGTTCGGCACGATCAGCGGCAGGTAGGTATTCACCCAGCCGAGGTCCTTGAACAGGATGAACTGCGGGATCATCGTGATCTGGGACGGGATCATCATGGTCGCGATCACCACGATGAACAGCGCGTTCTTGCCTGGCGCCCGCAACCGCGCGAACGCGTAGCCCACCAGCCCGCTGGACAGCATCTGGCCGAGCACCGCGCCGGCCGAGATGATCACCGAGTTCAGCAGGAAGCGCTGCATCGGCAGGTCGGTACCGAACACCCGGGTGAGGTTCTCCCAGTGGAACTCCCGCGGCAGGATCGTGAAGGTGTTCGCGTTCACCGTCTGGTCGCTGGACAACGCGATCGACACCACGAACACCAGCGGCACGCACAGCACCGCCGACACCAGGATCAGCGTCGCGTAGCTGAACGGAGACGCGCGGAACACCCCGACGACGCGTTCCTTCGTCGTACTGCGCTCCCGCGCCGGAGTCGCTGCGGAGAGTGCGGTGGCCATCTACTTCACCTCGGTTTCGTAGAACACCCAGCGGCGGGCCGTACGGAAGGCGAGCAGCGTGAACACCAGGATGACCAGGAACAACAGCCACGAGACCGCCGAGGCGTAGCCCATCTTGTAGAACGAGAACGCCTGGTCGAACAGCAGCGGCACCATCGTCTGGCTGGCGTTGTTCGGCCCGCCCTTGGTCAGGATGTACACCTGGGAGAACACCTGGAACGCGCCGATCAGCCCCATGATCAGGTTGAAGAAGATGATCGGTGTCAGCTGCGGGACGGTGATGCTCCAGAACTGCCGGATCGGTGAGGCGCCGTCCACCTCGGCTGCCTCGTAGAGCTCCCGCGGGATGCCTTTCATTGCCGCGAGCAACAGTACGGTGGCACCGCCGGCGCCCCACACGGACAGCAGGATCAGCGCGGGCTTCACCCACGCCGCTTCCAGCAACCACGACGGGCCGGGAATGCCGAACAGGCCCAGTGCGTCGTTCAGCGGGCCGGACGGCGCGAGCACCATCTTGAAGATCATCGCGGTGGCAACCAGTGGGACCAGCGTCGGCAGGTAGATCAGCGTCCGGAACAGCTTGCGGGCGCGAACCTGCTTGTTCAGCAGGTTCGCCAGCCACAGACCGATCACCAGTCCGAGCGGAACCGAGATCGCGGCGTAGTAGAACGTGTTCCACAACGCCTTCCAGAACACCGGGTCGTCGGTGAGCAGCCGGGTGTAGTTCTGCAGCCCGACCCACTTCGGCGGCGTGAACGAGTCCCAGTCGGTGAGCGAGATGTAGATCGACGCGATCATCGGCCCCAGCAGGAAGACCACGAAGCCGATGATCCACGGCGATGCGAACAGGTAGAACCAGAGCGCCTCGCGGCGCCGCAGTTTCGACATCAGCTCGACTTGACGATGGACTCGAGCTGCTTCTGGATCGCGGTCAGCGCGGTCCGTGCGTCCTGCTTGCCCAGCCAGAAGTCGGCCAGCCCGTCGTCGAACGCCTTCTGCAGCTCGTTCCACTGCGGGATGAACGGCGCCCGGTAGACGAAGCCGCTCGACTCACCGAACACGTTCAGGTTCACCGGCTTGGTCATCCACGACGGCTTCAGGAACGCGTCGCTCTTCTGTACGTCGAGGTTCGCCGGCACGTCCTGGCCGGTGGCGATGATCTGCTGCTGCGCGTCCGGTGACGTGAGGAAGTCGATCGCCTTGAACGCCGCCTGCGGGTTCTTCGCCGTACGGGAGATCGCGAGGCCACTGCCGAACGCGGTGACAGCCTGCTGCTTGCCCTTCCACAGCGGTGCGATGTCCCACTCGATCTTCGACTTCGTCAGGCCGCCGATACCCCAGAAACCGGTGGTGTTGACCGCGACCTTGCCGTTCGCGAACGCCTGGTCGCCGCCGACGTCCGCGCCCATGTTCGCGTAGTCCTTCTGGGTCGGTACGACGCCGTGCTTGAAGATCAGGTCGCCGGCCCACTGCAGCGCCTCGACCACCTCGTCGGAGGCGACTGCCGGCTTGCCGCTGTCGTCGATGATCTTGCCGCCGTTCTGGTACACGAAGCTCCACCACTGCGCCCACCAGCCCGAACCGGCGTACCCCCACTGCTTGCCCGGCACGGTCAGCTCCTTGAACGCCGACAGCGCGTCGTCCCAGGTCCAGTCCGCGCTCGGTGCCTTGACGCCCTTGGCCGCGAACAGCGCCTTGTTGTAGAACACGATCATCGCGCCGGACCGGTCCGGGATCGCGTAGACCTTGTCCTGGTACGAGTACAGCTTCCCGATCGAGCCGAACCGCTTCTGCAGGTCGAGGCCGGCCTTGCTCGCCAGGTCGTCGAGCGGCTGGATCTGGTTCTTGCTCGAGTACACGTTGACGCTCTCGGCGACCTGCATGATGTCCGGACCCTTGCCGCCGGCAATCATCGTCTGCACCTTCTGCGCGTACCCGTCGTTCGGGATCAGCTGCAGCGTGATCTTCAGCTTCGGGTACTTCCGCGTGACCAGGTCGATCCGCTTCTGGTACGTCGTCTTGTCGTTCTCGCCGCCCCACACCGTCATCACCAGGTCGGCGGCTTCCGCGTCGCCCGAGGCGGTGGCGGTCTTGTTGTCCGATCCGCAGGCCGTCAGCGTGATGACGCCGGCCGCCAGTCCCATTCCGAGAAATCCACGCCGTCCCAGCCGTGTCCCGTCCATCGTCATCGCCTGACCCTCCAGCATGTTGGACCCTGAGGGTTTCTGTTCAACCCTGAGGGTTTGGGTGGCGGTTAAACTAACCATTGGAATAATCGTTGACAAGACCTCGGCCCCCGAAACCCCAAACCGTGACCCAGCCCCCGCCCTCCCCGGCGGTGCGTCGGGATCGGGAGGGTTCCGTCCCGGATCGGGGAGAATCCTCCCCAAGTGGGTGAGCTGTGTGCCGGATCATTCGCAACAGGGTGTTTTGCACCTGTACAGTTCAGCCGTGACCGAACCTGTGATCCTGGCCGACGTCGTCCGCAGCGGCTTCGTCGAAGGCCACCACCGCGGCTCCGTCGTGGTGACCAGCCCCGACGGCTCCGTCGAGTGGTCCGCCGGCATCGTGGACGAGCCGATGTTCCCGCGCTCCTCCAACAAACCCATGCAAGCCCTCGGCATGCTCCGCAACGGCCTCCCCCTCACCAACGAACTCCTCGCCCTGGCCGCCGCCTCCCACTCCGGCGAACAGTTCCACCTGGACGGCGTACGCGAGATCCTCGCGGGTGTCGGTCTGGACGAGACCGCGCTGCGTACGCCGGCGTCCTACCCACTGGACGATCAGAGTCGCGACGAATGGATCCGGGCCGGTCACGCGCAGGAACGCATCACGATGAACTGCTCCGGCAAACACGCCGCGATGATCGCGACCTGCGTCCAGAACGGCTGGCCGATCCACGACCCGGCCCGCGAGAAGAGCCCGGACGGCGTCTGGGGACGCGACGACTACCGCTCTCCGGAACACCCGCTGCAGCAGGCGATCCGGCTAGCCATCGAGGACACTGCGGGTGAGAAGGTCGCCCACGTGGCGGTCGACGGCTGCGGAGCTCCCCTCGTCGCCATCAGCCTCGCCGGCCTCGCCCGCTCGTTCGGCCTGTTCGCGGCGGCACCTCCTGAAACCTTCGAAGGACGCATCGCAACGGCCTTCCGGCAGTACCCTGAGTACGCCAGCGGAAGCAGACGCGACGAAGCCGCTCTGATGCGCGCCGTACCCGGTCTGTTCTGCAAGATCGGTGCGGAGGGCGTGTACGCCGCTGGGCTCGCGGACGGTCGTGGAATCGCGGTGAAGATCGAGGACGGCGCAACGCGAGCCTCGTCGGTCGCCATCGCTGCCACCCTCCGCCGTTTCGGCCTCGACCACGAGGCAATCGACAAGCAAGTCTGCTTCCCGCTGTACGGCGGCAGTGTCGAGGTCGGCGCGGTCCGACCGAACCCCGCTGTCTTCGGCTGAGTCCGAGGCGGACGGGACTACAGCGCCTCGACATACGGTCGCGGCGCCCAGGCGGCGTCGACTTGCTCGCCTAGCAGTACGACATGGCAGTCGCCGGGGACGCCCTTGTGTGCGATTCGGTACACGAGTCCTGGTTGCAGGTTGTCGAGAAGGGGGCCGGAGACACGCGCACCGTCGAGGCGCCACGCATCACCGGCGTGGAACAGAATCGACGGGGAAGTGTCGGTCGGGCTGACCGTCACGGCCTGCGTTGATGCGGCCGTGCTCAGGTCGACCGTCGTGTGGACGTGATCGGCGCGGGTCGGCTGAAGGCGGTCGCAGGCGTCGGCTCCAGCCCGCACAACGGTGTGCTCCGTGACGGAGCCGAGCAACTGGATCTCTCCCTCCGGCGCATCGATCGTCACAAGGCCAGGTGACCCGGCCCTGCCAGACAGCGCGGTCCATCGCTCTCCACTCGAACAGCGCGCCGCTGGACCTTCCTGGTACTTCGACGACTCGGAGGAGCCGCGCGCCGAGGGACTGGTAATACGTCTGCAAGCTCTGGTTGGTGCGCCAGACGTCCCATCGCAGAACCGAGAGTCCACGACGGCGCGCGTACATGAATCCCGCGTGCAGGAGGAGCTGGCCGAGTCCTTGCCCCGCGTATTCGAGACCGGTGGCGATCTTCGAGGTGTAGAGGGCCGGAACGCTTCGCTCCGATCGGCTCCAGAAGTCGTGGTCGGCGCGGGTGCTCAGCGTGATCGTTCCGACGGTGCGGCGGGCTTCGTCGAGAAGCAGCCATGTCTCGCCGGCGGCGATCGTCGCCGAGGTGTCGCGTGCTGGGTCCTTCTTGGACCACTGAGCGAAACCGCGCTCGGCGAGCCAGGTGGCCCGTGCGGTCAGAAGCTCAGCGACAACTGCCGTGTCGTCCGCGGTTGCTCTAACGAGAGTGAACGTCACAACTCTTGTCCCTCGATGGATTCGCCGTACCCGTCGCTCGGAGCTTCGTCGTCGGCGTCGGACAGCCTGCTTCCTTCCGCGAGCTGACGGCGGATCGCGTCGACACCCTCCGCGCTGCCGGTCTCCCAGATCAGCCGATTACGACCGCCCAATCGCACCGTCTGGGTCACGCGTGTCACGCGTGTATCGGTGGCTGCCGTACGCGTTTGCACCAGCAACGGCGCGCCGAGGATAACGCCGAGGTCCGTCGAGTCCTCATCGTTGGCCGCAGCATCGGTTACTTCGTCTCGATGCGCGGTTTCCCGAAATCCCCGTTCCGTCAGGCGTCGGATGGTCCCTTCTTCGATGTCGTGCGGAGTGTCGAGCCCGGTCTGCGCTGCGAGATCGGGTGCGTACCAGCTCCGCTCCCGTGACCAAGGTTCGCCGTCGAGCAACTGGAGTGTCGTTCGTTCGACGACGATCGTGTCGGTGGGAAGCCCGAGACGTTGGGCAACGTGAGCCGGTGGCACACGCATGACCATCGTGAACCGCTTCGTCGGCACCCGTCGGGCTCGGCGCGCATTCTCCGTGAATGCGTCGGTTCCGGATCCCGAGCGCCCCGGTCGGAGCGCGTCGGTCGCGTGAAAGTTCGTCCGGCCGCGGGATCTGACGATGACGCCGCGCTTGCCGTTGACGTAGCCGGAGTAGGCGAGGCCCATGCGCTGTAGTTCGTTCACGGCCTGGCGTCCGGTCGATGGTGAGATCCCGTACTCGTCGGCCAGGTCGCGGACGGTCGGCAGGAAATCGCCCGGGCGGTACTGGCCGGCGTAGATCGCGCGGGTCAGGTCCTCCAGCACCTGCTGATAGGCGTGCGCCACGTCTCGACTCCTCCTGCGTGCTCGGCCGTCAAGCTCGCTTGACTCCCACGCCGTCACACTACCCTTGAATGAACCAAGTTACTTGATTGCTTGGTTGACACAACCTCTCAAGGCGTGCACAGTTGCACTGAGCGTTCCGAATCTGACGTTCAGTGAACGGAGGTCTGCGATGGCGGGCGAATGTGTGCCGGTGATCGGCTTCGAATGGTTCCGGTCATGCGGCCGCTGATGCTGGGCTTCGTGCGGGTCAACGGTGCACCGGCCGCCGAGCTCGAACTGACGGGCCGGATGGCGGGTTGGGCCTTTCGCGAGGGCTATGTGCTTGGAGTGACCTATCGGGAGCAGCCGGGGAACGGTGCGTTCGAGTCGTTGCTTCAGGCAATTACGAGGCATGGTGCGGCCGGTGTGATCGTGCCGAGCTTCGAGCACCTGGGGCCGCATCCGGAGGCGAGGGTGCGGGCTGTTCGGGACGAAACCGGAGTCAGCGTCTACGCGGTCGAACCCACAGCCGATCGCTCCGGCCGGAGCCCGGCGAGGTGCGGAGACGATGGCTGACGAGCGGCAGTACGGCGCGTTGACCTGCGGCTCGGCGATCACCTGATCGAACAGCACATTGCGCCCGCAGCTCTCGGCTCGGCTGCCGTTGACAACCATTGGCACGTTGCGAGGAAAGGAATCTGAGATGTTGCGATACGCAGATCGTCTTCCGCTCGGTGCGCCCTCCGGGCGACAGTCGGGTGTTTGTTCGCGGCCCTGGGGCCTGTCACGCCTCGAGCCGTTCCTGTCGGTCGATCAGGTGCCCGAGACGGTGGTTGATCTCGATCCGAAAACCCAGCTCGCGCGGTATGTCACGCCGAACGGCGTGATCACGATGGCTCCTGGTAAGCACTCCAGGTCGCGGCGCGGTACGGAGAAGGGCACCAAAACCGGCAACCGCAAGGACGGCTCTCGACCAGGTGGCGACACCGACCACGAGCAAGACACCAAGCTGGATTGAGCCTCTGATGGCGGACAAGGACCCGCGGCCGGTCATGGTCGTGACCGAACTGGATGATGCACATGCGGACCTCGTGATCGCGGAGCTCGGCGAGCGTGGCGTGCCGGTAGTTCGGTTCGATCCCGGCGACTTTCCCGATCGGTTGTCGATGTCGGCGTACATCGACGATGAGACCGACCCCGGTGGGTTTCTGGGCTGGATGACGACGCCGAGTCGGGTGGTGGCGCTCGGTGCCGTCAGGTCGCTGTATTACCGGCGGCCGACAGGCTTCGCCTACCCCCGGCTGGAGCCGCAAGCAGCGCGGTTCGCCGCGGCCCAGGCACGCTTCGGCCTGGGCGGTGTACTGACCGGGCTGACCGGGTGCCGTTATGTGAACCACCCGCACGCGATCGCGGATGCGGAGTACAAACCTGCCCAGCTTGCGGTTGCCGTCGAGGTAGGCCTGAACGTGCCGTCGACGCTCATCACCAATGATCTGATGGACGCCCGCGAGTTCACGGCGCAGCAGCCGACGATCTACAAGCCGCTGTACGTCGGTGAGTACCAGAGCGACGACGGGCAGCCTGCGTCGATCTGGGTGCGTGAGGTGACCGTTCAGGACCTGGATGAATCGGTCTCGTCGACCATGCATCTGTTCCAGGCGCGCGTCGAGAAGGAGGCCGATCTAAGGGTTACGGTGATTGGTGATGCAACGTTCTGCGTCCGCATCGACACGGATGATCCGACGCAGCTCGACTGGCGATACGACTACGATCAGCTCGGCTACACCGTCGTACAGCCTCCGGCCGGCCTGGTCGCGGCCATGCAGAGTTATCTGAAACGCTTCGGACTGATCTTCGGCTGCTTCGACTTCGCGTTGACGGAGGCGGGTGAGGCCGTGTTCCTCGAGTGCAATCCCAACGGTCAGTGGGCCTGGCTGGAGGACGAGACCGGCGAACCGATGGTCGCCGCGATGGCAGACCTGCTGGCAGGAGGCGTCCGGTGATCCACGCGACAGCTGACGAGCTGAGGAGGCGTTTGGCCGACAGCTTGGCGGTGACGGGCGACCTCCGGACCGAACCGTGGCGGCGTGCGGTGGAGACAGTGCCACGGGAGGCGTTCATCCCGTCCTTCTTCCGGCCGGTCGACGGGCCGGGTGAAACGTTGTGGGCGCCCGTGACCACCGAGCTGGTTGCCGGTGCCGAGCTGCTGCAGTTGGTCTACTCCGACGCGACCTGGGTGACGCAGCTCGACCGCCGTCTGACTCCGGAACAGACCGATCTGCCGATCGCAGGTGTCCCGACGTCCTCCTCGACCATGCCGGGCCTGGTGGTCCGGATGCTCGAGGAGCTCGGCGTCGAAGACGGCAGCAAGGTCCTGGAGATCGGCACCGGCACGGGCTATTCGACGGCGCTGCTCAGTGAGCGCCTTGCTGGGGCCGCGGTCACCTCGGTCGAGTTCGACCCCGAGGTCGCGGGACGTGCTGGTCGTGCACTGCGCAGTACAGGGTTTGATCCGACCCTTGTGGTTGGCGACGGAATCGACGGTCACGCGGCGGGAGCGCCGTACGACCGAGTCGTCGCTACTTGCTCGGTCCGGCACATTCCGACGGCATGGATCGACCAGACGCGGGCCGGCGGCTCGATCCTCACCACACTCACGGGTTGGCTCGACGCGTCCGCGGGCCTGGTACGCGTCGAGGTCTTCGAGGGCGGCTCGGCCGAAGGGCGATTCCTGGGTACGACGGACTCGTTCATGCCCGCGCGGCCGCACGATCGTCCACCCTTGCCGGACGATCTGTTCGACTGGCTCAGCGACTCCCCGGTCGAGGAGCGCGTGACCTCGGTCGGGCCCGACGTGCTCGATCAGGCAGTCGACTGGACCGCCGCGTTTGTCGCACAACTCGCCGTACCCGGGTGCCAACCGTTAGGCATCAGTGAAGACGACGGGCCGATGGTGAACTACCTGATCGACGCGGAGCTGGAGGCGTTCGCGGCCCTGATTCCGCAGTCAGACGGCTCGTGGCGCGTCCGAACAGCCGGTCGGGTGGACCTGTGGGCGCGGGTGGAATCAAAGCTTGCAGCTTGGGATGCCTTGGGGAGGCCATCGCTCGATTCGTTCAGACTCGACATCACAGCCACTGCTCAGACGGTTCGCTTGTCGGACTCCGTCGGGTCCGAGTTCGCCGCGTTACCTCTCGGGACCTGACCCCATCTGCCCAACCGCTGGTAGGCGCTGGCGTGACCCAGGCCCTACCACTCCAAATTCTCTCCTTCTTTGGCTTTCCTCTGTCCTCAGCCGGCCTCATCCCTGGGGCAGGTTCGGAGACACGCCGGCTGTCGTGTGTCCGCGGCGGGTGGCGATGATGTCGGGTCGTTCGGGTTATTTGGCGCGTAGGCGGTCGGCTGGGGGTGAGGTGAACGGGAGCGGTGTGGCCGGGGCGGGGAGTGAGTAGCCGGCGTACAGGCGGTGGCGGATTGCTTCCAGGGGGAAGGTCTCGCGGTAGATCGCGAGCTTCACGGTCACGCCCTCCAACGTTGCTCTGAGCAACATCTCCTCGACGGCCGGGTCGGCGGCGCCGCGGGCGGCGAACACGTCCCGGATGGCGTCCTCGACCAGCGACAGGCGCTCCGACTTGGCGTCCTCGACGCGGGCGAACACGTCGTGCGTGCCGGGCTGCATCATCAGGCTGATGGCCAGCCGCTGGATCGGCAACGTGCCGGCCGCCGCCAGCAGGGTGCCGTCGATGATGCCGGCCAAACGTTCATCAGGAGTTCCCTGGATGGTCAGGATGCCCGCGACGCCGTCCAGCCAACGGTCCAGGAGTTCCGCGGCCAACTGCTCCTTGGTGGCGAAGTAGTACGAGACGAGGCCGCGGGAGACGCCCGCAGCGGTGGTGATCTCGGAGATCGACGCGGCCTCGTACCCCTTCGCGGCGAAGACGTCGAGGGCCGCGGCCAGGATGCGTTCGCGGGACCGCTCCCGCAGTTCCTGGTTGACGCTCGGCGATCGCGGCACCGGTTCCTCGCAATGGTCAGGGCCCCGAAGCGCCGGACAATCCCATACCCCTTGTGTCCGGCGCCTCCGGGCTGACCCCCCGTCGTACGGCCCCTCCCCAGGCGCCGTCTATAGACTGGACGTCCAGTCAACGAAAGTCAAAGATCATCCCGTTTTCCGGACACGCGCCGTCAACAGGTAGAATGAGGTCGCTGCGCCCTGTGTCGAGTGGCACGTGAAACCAGCCGTAGCCACCGCCAGAACCCTCTGACTGCTTGGAGCGCTTCCTCATGCCTTTCCGTAACGACCTGCGCAACGTCGCGATCGTGGCCCACGTCGACCACGGGAAGACCACCCTCGTGGACGCGATGCTCTGGCAGTCCGGCGCGTTCGGTGCCCATCAGCACGTCGACGAGCGGGCCATGGACTCCGGCGACCTGGAACGTGAGAAGGGCATCACGATCCTCGCCAAGAACACCGCCGTCCGGCACAAGATGGCCAACGGCGAGCAGATGACGCTCAACATCATCGACACCCCGGGCCACGCCGACTTCGGCGGCGAGGTCGAGCGCGGGCTGTCGATGGTGGACGCGATCGTGCTGCTGGTGGACGCCTCCGAGGGCCCGCTGCCGCAGACCCGGTTCGTACTCCGTAAGGCGCTGGCGCGGAACATGCCGGTGATTCTCGTGGTGAACAAGGTGGACCGTCCCGACGCCCGGATCTCCGAGGTCGTCGACGAGACGTACGAGTTGTTCCTCGACCTGCTCGACCACGACGCGGACCAGAGCGCCCTGGACTTCCCGGTCGTCTACGCGTCGGCCCGGGCGGGCCGTGCGTCGCTGAACCAGCCGGCCGACGGCGGGCTGCCGGACTCCGAGGACCTCGAGCCGCTGTTCGAGACGATCCTGGCGAACGTCCCCGCCCCGGAGTACACCGAGGGCGCGCCGCTGCAGGCGCACGTGACCAACCTCGACGCCTCGCCGTTCCTCGGCCGGCTCGCCCTCGTCCGGGTGCACGAGGGCACGTTGAAGAAGGGTTCCCAGGTCGCCTGGTACCGGCACGACGGCACGATCCAGAAGGTGAAGATCACCGAGCTGCTGGTCACCGAGGCGCTCGAGCGGGTGCCCGGCGACTCGGCCGGCCCGGGTGACATCGTCGCGATCGCGGGCATCCCGGAGATCATGATCGGCGACACCCTGACCGACCCGGACAACCCCAAGCCGCTGCCGCTGATCACCGTGGACGAGCCGGCCATCTCGATGACGATCGGCACCAACACGTCGCCGCTGGCCGGCCGGACCAAGGGCACCAAGGTGACCGCGCGGCTGGTCAAGGACCGGCTCGACCGCGAGCTGGTCGGCAACGTGTCGCTGAAGGTGCTGCCGACCGAGCGGCCGGACGCGTGGGAGGTGCAGGGCCGTGGTGAGCTGGCGCTGGCGATCCTGGTCGAGCAGATGCGCCGCGAGGGCTACGAGCTGACCGTCGGCAAGCCGCAGGTGGTCACCCGCGAGATCGACGGCAAGCGGCACGAGCCGGTCGAGCGGCTGACGATCGACTGCCCGGAGGAGTACCTCGGTACGGTCACCCAGTTGCTCGCGGTCCGGAAGGGCCGGATGGAGCAGATGACCAACCACGGCACCGGCTGGGTCCGGATGGAGTTCCTGGTCCCGGCGCGTGGCCTGATCGGTTTCCGGACCGAGTTCCTCACCGACACCCGCGGTACGGGGATCGCCCACCACGTCTTCGAGGGGTACGAGCCGTGGTTCGGCGAGCTTCGCACCCGCCCGTCCGGCTCGCTCGTCTCCGACCGCTCGGGCGCCGCCACGTCGTACGCGATGATCAACCTGCAGGAGCGCGGCACCATGTTCGTGGAGCCGACCACCGAGGTGTACGAGGGGATGATCGTCGGCGAGAACTCGCGCTCCGACGACATGGACGTGAACATCACCAAGGAAAAGAAGATGACCAACGTCCGCTCGAACGCGGACGAGTTCGAGAAGCTGGTGCCGGCCCGGAAGCTGTCGCTGGAACAGTCGCTGGAGTTCTGCCGCGAGGACGAGTGTGTCGAGGTCACGCCGGACGCGATCCGGATGCGGAAGGTCGCGCTGACGCAGATCGAGCGCGCCAAGCTTGGCCGCAAAACCAAGTCCTGACGCGCTCAGGACACGAACCGGAAACGGTCGGTCACGGGATGCGGTGAAGATACATCCGGGTGTGATACACCATGTCTCGGTCGGTGGCGGGGGAAGAAAGTTTTGATTCGTTACCAACCAGACGTGAGTTAGCGACGTCTGTCTTGTGGAAGCACACTTTGGGGGAAGGACAACGGAATCATGGGCATTCTGCGTAAGCTCGGCGCGACCTTGACGGCTGCCGCGTTCGTCGGCGTCGGAGCACTTTCGGCGACCACCGCGGCCGAGGCCGCACCGCGCCTTGCGGGGACGGCGCAGAGCTCGGCGACCGCGCCGAAGCCGGCCGGCCTGCCGCCGTCGGCCGCACCGGCGGCGGCGAAGACGAGTACCGCCGCGAGCCAGGCGGCTGTGATGCGCAAGTACAAGCTCGACAGCCGCTGTATGACCCGGGGCCGGGTGCTGTGCATCAACAAGCACACCCGGAAGCTGGTGTACCTGGTGAACGGCAAGCCGGTGCAGGTGATGGACGTCCGCTTCGGCGCGATGAAGACCCCGACCCGGAACGGCGTCTTCAAGGTCTACCGGAAGTCGAAGAACCACGTCTCGACGCTGTACCACTCGAAGATGCCGTACGCGATGTTCTTCAGCGGCGGCCAGGCGGTGCACTACTCGTCGGACTTCCGCGCCCGCGGCTACAACGGCGCGTCGCACGGCTGCGTGAACGTTCGCGACAAGAGCAAGATCGCCTGGGTGTTCGCCCGGGTGCACGTCGGCGACAAGGTCGTCGTCTACAGCAAGTGAGCTGACTGTACGCCGGCGGCCGGGGAGCGATTGCCCGGCCGCTGTCGCGTTTCACCGGAGTACTCTGAGCAACCAACCATTTCGGGGGCTCGGGCGTCCTACGGGTGGTGGAAAGGGGGCCCGATGCGCGGGCTGATCATTCGCAAGCTGCTCACGACGATGGTTGCCGGCGGTGCGATCGCGGCGCTCCTGGGTGCCGGAACGACCGCGACCGCGACGACCGCCGACGTTCGGGCGACGCCGTTCGAGATCAGCGGTGAGTTGCCGATCTACCCGAAGGCCGTGCTCAAGAACGGGTCCACCGGGGCGAGCGTGCGCACGGTCGAGGCCCGTCTCGTACAGCTGAAGCTGCTCGAGAAGCGCTACCAGGATGACAGCTTCGGGACGATGACCCGGTCCGCGGTGAAGAAGTTCCAGAAGTCCAAAGGCATTCCCCAGCTCGGGTATCTCGACCAGAACACCCTTGACCAGCTGGTCAGGGTGACCCACGAGCCGACGCAGACCGAGCTGTACCCGCCGGCGCCGGTGGTGGACGGCAAGAAGCTCGACCCGCGGTGCGCGACCGGGGTGGCGCTGTGCATCGACAAGTCCACGCGCCAGCTGCGGTACGTCGTCGACGGCGTCGTGAAGATGCAGATGGACGTCCGGTTCGGCGCGGTGAAGACCGCGACCCGGGAAGGCAGCTTCACGGTCGGCTGGAAGAGTCGGTACCACGTCTCGACGCTGTACCACTCGAAGATGCCGTACGCGATGTTCTTCAGCGGCGGGCAGGCGGTGCACTACTCGTCGGACTTCGCGGCCCGTGGTTACAACGGTGCGTCCCACGGCTGCGTGAACGTCCGTGACCTGGCCAAGATCAAGGTCCTCTTCGACGAGGTCCAGGTCGGCGACAAGGTGATCGTCTACCGGTCCTAGAGCGGGCGCGGCCCCCGGCGGCGGCGCAGGGCGCCCCAGCCGCCGCGGCCACGGCCGGTGGCGGCGCGCAGTGCGGGACGGGCGTCGACCAGGTAGACGGCGGACGCGACGATGCCGATCAGGCCGAAGAAGCTCAGCCAGCCCTGGAAGACCTGGCTGAGGGCGAACACTGCCAGAACGAGCACCCAACCGGGCTTGGTGAGCTTGTCGGCGGCGATGAACACGGCTCGCGGCCGGACCGCCGCGTCGGCGAGGGCGACCAGCTTGATGGCCATCAGGACCCACCAGATCACCGACAGCGGATCTGTGAATCCGGGGATCAGGCTCTGCCAGATGCTCATACTACGAGCCTAACCGACAGCCGGGCGGCCCACCGCTGCTCGAGCACAGCTGGGGACCGCCCGGACGCAGGATTCACCCCGAAGTGGGGGAATCGTCACACTCAGTCGCCGATCTTGTCGGCGGCGTCCTCGACGGCCTTGGTGGCGGCCTTCGCGGTCTTGCGGGCGCTGGTCGCGGTCGCCTTGATGTTGCGAGTCGCGGTCTGCGCGGTCTTCTTGGCGGTGGTGCGGGTGGCCTTGGCCTTGCTCACCGTGGTCTTGGCGGCGGATTCGAGGTCCTCGGTCGCCTGCTGGTGGCGGATCCGCTCGACCAGGTCCTTGCCGCGGCCGGCCAGGTCCTCGTACGTCTCCTCGGCCTGGCCGAGTACGACGGTGAGACCACTCTGCGCGGTCTTCGGCAGCTCGCGGAGCTTCGTCGGAGCGGTCCGGGCGTCGGCGACGATCGCCTCGAAGCGCTTGGTCAGCTCGGACTGCGCCTTGGTGAGCTCGGCCTGCAGGGTCTTCTGGTCGAGCTTCGCGAACCGGGCGGTCACGTCGACGCCGACGGCGCGGACCTTCTCGACCGCGAGGTCGCCGGCGCCGGCGATCGCGTAGAACGGGGTAACGGGCGTACGGGTAGCCATCAGGCTTCTCCTCGGGGTGATTTCAGTCAGCAGTGGGGGTGTTCTCGCGGACGAACGACGCGTACACGTCCAGCAGTACACGCTTCTGCCGTTCGTTCAGCGCCGGGTCGAGCAGGACGGCGTCGACCACTCCGGAGGGCTGCTTGCCCTCCTGGCTCTCGTCCGGATCGAGAATGCCGGCCCGTACGTACAGGGTCTCCGCGGAGATCCGCAACGCCTTCGCGAGCTGTTGCAGCACCTCGGCCGACGGTTTCCGCAGGCCGCGCTCGATCTGGCTGAGGTACGGGTTCGACACTCCGGCCAGATCGGACAACTGCCGCAGCGACAACTGCGCATGCCGCCGCTGCTCGGCGAGGTACTCCCCTAGGGAGCCCACCGCCCCAGCCGCCCGATCACTCAACTTGGCCATGCCCCCAGTGTGCTAGCAGAGCGCTTGCAATTGCAAGCACCCCCGCCGTGACCCCCCTCACCCAGCGCTGACGTCCGAAGAAGTGAGGGCGCGCACCCGCACTTCTTCGGACGTACAGGATCAGGGCTCGCGGTGGACCTTGTGCTGGGCGGCTTGGGCTCGGGGGCGAACCGTGATGCGGTCGAGGTTCACGTGGGCGGGGCGGGTGGCGACGTACGCGACGATGTCGGCGATGTCGTCGGCGGTCAGCGGTTCGCGTACGCCGGCGTACACGGCGTCGGCCTTGGACTGGTCGCCGTTGAAGCGGGTCAGCGCGAAGCCTTCGCTCTGGACCATGCCGGGGGCGATCTCGGTGACCCGCACCGGCTGGTCCCAGAGCTCCAGGCGGAGCGTGTCGACGACGGCCCTCGCGCCGTGTTTGGCGGCGGCGTACCCGCCGCCGCCCTCGTACGCGACCTGGCCGGCCGTCGAGCCCATCACGATGATCGTGCCGCGGCCCGCGATGAGGGCCGGGAGCAACGACTTGGTGACGGCGGCGACCGCGATCACGTTCACCTCGTACATCCGCCGCCAGGCGTCCAGGTCGGCGTCGGCCACCGGCTCCAGCCCGAACGCGCCGCCGGCGTTGTTCACCAGCACCTGCAGCTGGGAACCGGCCGCCTCGGTCAGCGCCGCCACATCGGAGGCGGACGTGACGTCGCACTGCACCGCGCGGCCGTCGATCTCCTTGGCCAGCGCCTCGATCCGGTCGAGCCGCCGCGCGGCGCAGATCACCTCGAATCCCTCGCGGGCCAGGTACCGCGCCGACGCGGCCCCGATCCCGCTGCTAGCACCGGTCACCACCGCAAGAGGACGAGTCATACACCAAGCTTCTCAAAGTCCTCGGCCCGCTCGACAGGCAGTCTCACGGGTCGTCGGGCCGCCGCGACGACCCCGGCGAGCGCGGTCAGGCTCACCGCCATGAACCCGCCGAACATTCCGAGGGTCTGTCCGTCGGGGTGGATCAACGACTGTCCGCGGAAAGCCTGTACCGCGACGGTCACCATGACACCGGTGTACGCGAAGGCAGCCACGCCGACGAGCCGCGCCCGTACCCGCTCCGGCTGCAGCCAGGTCATCCGACGGCCGAGGAAGTGCAGCGCGAGCAGGACGATCAGCAGGAAATGGATCGCGTGCAGGCCGACGAAGTGCGGGATCCGCAGGTCCCCGCCGACCGTGCTCCAGTGCGTCAGCGGCATCCCCGGTCCACCCGCCTCGACGCCGATCCCGTGGCTGCCGGCCAGCGTCACCGGGTGACCGTACGCGTCCTTGACCTCCGTACGCTGACCGTTCGCCCCGACCAGGTAGAACGCGAGCGCCATCCCCGCGACCGCCAGTCCTAGACCGGCCCGGATCGCCCGGTTCAGCGGCGCGTCGCCGACCCGCTGGAACAGCAGCATGATCGCCACCACCAGGCTCGCCCCGAACAGCCCGAGTACGCCGGACATGAACACCTGCTGCCCGACCTGGTTGAAGGTGTCGCCGGTGGCGTTGAAGTGGCTGAACGTACCGCGCGCGGCCTGTACGGCGATGAACCCGACGTCGACGATTCCGGTGATCGCGAACGCGGTCCCGGTCCACCAGCCGAGGCGTTTCGCCTTGCGCAGCTTGGAAAGCAGCCACGCGAGCGTCGCGCCGTACAGGACGAACGAGATGCCGAACTTGAACGGCTTGAGCCACACGGACTCGTTGAGGATCTCCCGGTGGTCGACCGCGAGACCGACCCCGGACGTCAGGACCAGACCGGCCATGGCGAGCACCATCAGCATCAACGGGCGATGCCAGGACTTGACTTCTTCAAGGGCTGTACGCATGTCTCCATGCTTTCGGCGGACGGCCGGTAAAGCAGTGGTGCGAATCCGCCAACCGGGGTGGTGGTAGACCCACCCTGAGGCAGACTGCGAAGCATGATCGGGTTGCGGGCGGAGCGAATCTTCGACGGCGAGCGGATCGTCGACGGCAACCTGGTACTGATCGAAGACGGGAAGGTTGTCGCTCTGACGCGGGAGGATCCGCAGGGCGGGGTGGGGCCGGCGGGTGTAGAGGTGCGGGAGCTGGCGGGGTGCACGATTCTTCCGGGGCTGATCGACGCCCATGTCCACCTGACCGCCGATGCCGGACCTGGCGCACTGGACCGCCTCGCCAACTTGCGTATCGCCGCCCAGACCGCCGGGCTCGCCGCGACCAGGCGGGCCTTGGCCGCGACCATCGAGCAGTCTCTGCGGCTGCACCTCGCGGCCGGTGTCACCACGGTCCGCGACCTCGGCGACCCGTACGACGCAGTCCTCAAGTGGCGCACGACAGCACCGGGCGGGTTACCGACGGTCGTCGCATCCGGTACGCCGATCACCAGCAGAGGCGGACACTGCTGGGGCCTCGGCGGCGAGGTCTCCGGCCCCGATGCGATCCGCGCCGCTGTCCGGGAACGTGCCGCGAACGGAGCCGACGTCGTCAAGATCATGGCCAGCGGCGGCGTCATGACTCCCGGCAGCGACACGATGAGTCCGCAGTTCACGCTCGAGGAGCTGGCGGCCGCGGTCGACGAGGCGCACGCGCACGGCCTCCCGATCACCGCCCATGCCCACGCGCTGTCCGCCGTACGGCAGGCGATCGAAGCCGGTGTCGACGGGATCGAGCACTGCACCTGCCTGACGCCGGACGGCGTGGTCATCGACGACGGGCTGATCGCGGGTCTCACGGGCATTGCCGTCTGCGGGACGCTCGGCTCGGACCGGTCGATCGTGGTGCCGCCCGAGATCCTGGAGCTGGTCGCGAAGGCCGGTCTCAGTGCGGCTGCGCTTCAGCAGGCGGTCCGTCGGTTGTCCGACGGCGGCGTCCGGATCGTGGCCGGCTCGGACGGCGGGATCGGTCCCGCGAAACCGCACGGCCTGCTCCCGGCAACGCTCGCCGAGTACGTCGAGGCCGGGATCCCCGCGACTGCTGCCCTGATCACCGGTACGTCGTCCGCGGCCGACGCGCTGCACGTCCCGAAGGGCCGGATCCGCCCCGGCGCCGACGCGGACCTGCTCGTCGTACCTGGGGATCCGACGACGGACATCAGTACGTTGGCCGCCCCAACAGCTGTCTACCTCGCCGGGCAGGACGTCACGCCTGGCGGGTCGGCAGCGCGATGATCTGGCGGAGGTTCAGCTCGCGGCGGCGGCTGACCGCGAACGTGACCACGTCGGCGATGTCGTCGGCGTGCAACGGGCCGATCTGCTCGTTCATCGAGGTGATCAGCTCCTGCCCGGGGGCGTCCAGGTGGGTGGCGAGTTCGGTGTCGGTGAGGCCCGGTTCGACGTTCGTCACGCGGACGTCGTACGGCGAGAGGTCCGCGCGGAGGGCCGCCGACAGCTGGGTGAGGGCGGCCTTCGTCGCGCCGTAGACGGCGTACCCGGGGAAGATCGCGTGCGCGCCGATCGACGAGATGTTGACCAGGTCCGCCGTACGTCCCTCGCCTGCTGCCTTGATCAGGTCGGGCGTGAACGCGTGGACGAGCCGAAGAACGCCGGTGACGTTGGTGTCGATCATCCGGGTCCAGTCGTCGAGCCGGCCGTCGGCGATCGGGGCCGCCAGCATGACGCCGGCCGCGTTCACCACCAGGTCGACGGTGCCGAGACGTTCGTGGATCCGTGCGACTCCGGCGTCGACGGACTCCTGCTGCGTGACGTCGAGGCCGACGCCGAACGTGCGCTCGCCGAGCTTGCCGGCCAGGTCGTCGAGGCGGTCCTGGCGCCGGGCGACCAGCGCGACCGAGGCGCCGGCCTCGGCCAGCTGGGTGGCGATCGCGGCGCCGATTCCGCTGGCGGCGCCGGTGACTACTGCGTTCCGAATGCTCAAGTTGGTCATGGCATCGATCCTGGGGCGGTCGCCGCGGCTTACCCAGGTGTCTGTCGAGCCTGGTTCTAGCAGGACCAGGTTGCGGATCCGGCCGGTATGGATACTGGAGGGCATGGATCGTCGTGCGGAGCTGACCGAGTTCCTCAAGTCCCGGCGGGCCCGCGTGCAGCCGGAGGAGCTCGGCATCAAGGTGTACAGCGGGCGCCGCCGGGTGCCCGGCCTGCGCCGCGAGGAGCTCGCGCAGGCCGCGGGCGTCAGCGCCGACTACTACGTCCGGTTCGAGCAGGGCCGGGCCGACAACGTCTCGCAGGAGATCCTGGACGCGGTCGCCGACGTACTCAAGCTGACCGACGACGAGCGGAGCCACCTGGCTCTGCTGGCGAAACCTGTACGCCGTACTCCGCGGCGTCGTCCGCCGCAGCGCCTGCGACCGGGGATGCAGCGGCTGCTCGACTCGATGCCGGACGTGCCCGCGTTCGTGCTCGGCCGCCGGATGGACGTCCTCGGCTGGAACCGGCTCGCGGCCGCGCTGATCGCCGACTTCGACAGCCTGGACCACAAGGACCGCAACATCCCGCGGCTGGTGTTCCTCGACCCGGCATCGCGCGACTTCTACCCGGAGTGGGCGGCGGTAGCCGACGAGACCGTCGGCTACCTGCGGATGTACGCGGGCCGCTACCCCGACGATCCCGAGCTGACCGAGCTGGTCGGGGAGCTCTCGATCCGCAGCCCGGAGTTCCGGGAACACTGGGCTCGGCACGACGTGAAGGACAAGACGTTCGGCACGAAGACGCAGCACCACGCGCTGGTTGGCGACATCACCGTGGGATACGAGACGCTGCAGCCGCCGGGCGAGCCGGACCAGTTGCTGGTGACGTACACGGTCGAGCCGGGCTCCACCTCCGAGCAGAACCTGCGGCTGCTGGCCAGCTGGACCGCTGCGGACGCGGGTCTCCCTGTGGAAGTCCCGGAGATACCCTGACCAGGTGACCGAAACCCCCGACCGTCCGATCCGGCGGGTCGCGATGATCAGCCTGCACACGTCACCGCTCGACCAGCCCGGTACCGGGGACGCGGGCGGGATGAACGTGTACGTCGTGGAGCTGTCGAAGCAGCTGGCCGGGCTCGGGATCGAGGTCGACGTCTTCACCCGGGCGACCGCATCGGTGCTGCCGGCCCCGCGTGGAACTGCTGCCCGGCGTGACGGTCCGCAACGTTGCCGCCGGCCCGTACGAGGGCCTGACGAAGAACGAGCTGCCCGCCCAGCTGTGTACGTTCGCCCGCGCGGTGCTGCGCGCCGAGGCGATCCACGAGCCCGGCTGGTACGACGTGATCCACTCGCACTACTGGTTGTCCGGCCAGGTCGGCCTGCTCGCCCGTGATCGTTGGGCGGTCCCACTGGTACACACCATGCACACGATGGCCAAGGTGAAGAACGCCAGCCTGGCCGAGGACGACGTACCGGAGCCGCCCGCGCGGCTACTCGGCGAGGAGCAGGTCGTCGAGGCCGCGGACCGGCTGCTCGCGAACACCGACGACGAAGCGCGGGAGTTGATCGAGCTGTACGGCGCTCAGCCCGCGAAGGTCGAGGTGGTGAATCCGGGCGTGGACCTGGAGCTGTTCAGCCCGGGGTCGCAGGCGGCAGCGCGGCGGGAGGTGGGGTTGCCGGAGGATGCCGTCGTACTGGCGTTCGTCGGGCGGATCCAGCCGTTGAAGGCGCCCGACCTGCTGATCCGGGCCGCGGCGCGGATGCTCGACCGGGACCCGGGGCTGCGCTCGCGGCTGGTGGTCGCGATCATCGGCGGGCCGTCCGGGAACGGGATTGAGCACCCCGAGTCGCACGCGGAGCTGGCGCGGGCGCTGGGGATCGACGACGTGACGCGATTCGTGAAGCCGATGGAGCGGGCGCGGCTGGTTGCCTGGTACCGGGCGGCGTCGGTCGTGTGCGTTCCGTCGTACTCGGAGTCCTTCGGGCTGGTCGCGCTGGAGGCGCAGGCATGCGGTACGCCGGTGGTCGCGGCGGCGGTCGGCGGCCTGAGTACGGCGGTACTCGACGGGCGGACCGGGTACCTGGTCCGCGGGCACGGCGTCGACGACTTCGCCGACGCGCTGGCGCGGATCGCGACGGATCCGGCCGTCCGCGAGAGCATGGGCCGCGCGGCGGTCGCGCACGCACGGGACTTCGGCTGGGAACTGACCGCACGGAAAACGCTGGCGGCGTACCGGACCGCGGCGCGGACAATGATCGCTGCGGAGGTAGCCGGGTGAGAGTTTCTGCGGCGGACGTGATCCGCCAGGTGCTGACCGAGAACGAGCTCGAGTTCACCGAGGGGGAGCCGGGCGCGTTCGCCGCGGACCTGCCGGGCGAGCGGAAGCTCAAGACCACGGTCACGCTGACCGTGGGCCTGCAGGCGGTGCATGTGCATGCCTTCGTGGCACGGCACCCGGACGAGAACCACGCGGCCGTGTACCAGTGGCTGCTGGAGCGGAACCTGAAGATGTACGGCGTCGCCTTCGCGGTGGATCACCTGGGCGACATCCACCTGGACGGGCGGGTGCCGCTGCACGCGATCACGCCCAGTGAGGTGGACCGGCTGCTCGGGGCGGTGCTGGAGTACGCCGACACGTCGTTCAACACGATCCTCGAGCTCGGGTTCGCCACCTCGATCCGGCGCGAGTACGAATGGCGCGTGTCCCGTGGCGAGTCGACTCGAAACCTGGACGCTTTCAAGGGCTGGCTGGAGCCTCGATAGACTCCGAGGCATGACCTATCGTCTGATCCTGCTCCGCCACGGCCACAGCGACTGGAACGCCAAGAACCTCTTCACCGGCTGGGTCGACGTCGACCTGAACGCGCAGGGTGTCGAGGAGGCGCAGCGCGGTGGCGAGCTGCTCCGCGACCGCGACCTGCTGCCCGACGTACTGCACACCTCGGTACTGCGCCGCGCGATCCGGACCGCGAACATCGCCCTCGAGGTCGCCGAGCGCCAGTGGATCGACGTACGTCGCTCCTGGCGTCTCAACGAGCGGCACTACGGCGGCCTGCAGGGCAAGGACAAGAAGCAGACCCTGGAAGAGCTCGGCGAGGAGCAGTTCATGCTGTTCCGGCGGTCCTACGACACCCCGCCGCCGGCCATCGAGCGCGGCTCCGAGTACGACCAGGCCGGCGACCCGCGCTACGCCGGCCTCCCGCCGGAGCTGCTGCCGAGCACCGAGTGCCTGAAGGACGTCGTCGAGCGGATGCTCCCGTACTGGTACGACGCGATCGTCCCCGACCTCCGGGCCGGCAAGACCGTACTCGTCACCGCCCACGGCAACAGCCTCCGCGCCCTCGTCAAGCACCTCGACAACCTCGACGAGAAGACCGTCGTCGGCCTGAACATCCCGACCGGCATCCCCCTCTTCTACGAACTCGACGACAACTTCAAGCCGCTAACCCCCGGCGGCGAATACCTCGACCCCACCGCCGCCAAGGAAGCCATCGAAGCTGTCAAGAACCAGGGCCGGTAAAACAGCCAGCCGCGCCGAGACAACACACCCCCGGCGCGGCTGCCTATTGCCGGCTTCGCGGGGTGTGCCGTGCGCGACCTGTTCGACGCGGTCGTTTTCGCCGCGTACGACCGCTGCGTGACTGGGAGTCCGTCAGGTCCTCGACGGCGGGTCGTCAAAGGTGAGGTCCTCGAGATCCAGGCCGCGCAGATGGTCGAGCCGCGCCTGGAGCTCTGGCCGCTGTCCGACGATCCCAGGACTGGCCTCCAGGAGAGCGAGTTCGGTCCTGCGCAGCCTTCTCAGGTGCTGCTCCACCGCGTCGAGGTGCGCGACGAGCTCAGGCCCGCTCATGCCTGACAAGTCGACGTTGGTCAGCCGGTCGGTCTCGGACTGGTCGTTCATGCCGGTGAACATATCCGCGACCGACAACCCCAGGCGCCCCCACCCCAAATCTGTGAACAACTGACCGACCCCGGACACGCGGAAGGGCCGCCCGACTGCGCGCGGCGCCTCCGGCTGGACATCGGTACGCATTGCCCGGACGAGCACAGCAACCAGCACTCGTCCTTCCACAGCACTGCAGCTGTTCGCCAGCCGGAGGTGTGGCATTCGGGGTGAGGTCTTGCTGAGGCGGCGAAGCGGTTCTAATCTCTTATTTACGGGAGATAGTTTCAGAATGCCGAAGATATCCGTATTCCACCGCTCTGGAGGACGGAATGATGCGTCGTGTCTGGATTCTGCTGGTTGCGTTGTTGCTGATCCCGGGAGCCGTGCCGCGGGCTGCGGCGGGTCCGCCGGGCGACATACCCAAGCCGTTCGAGCCGTTCCTGTCCGCGATGGAGGGCGGGAACACCGTTGAGGCCAAGATCCGGGAGACCGCCCCGCGGGCGGACGGGTTTCGGCATATCGATACGCCGGCGACCATTCACCGGCTGCAGCAGATGCACGCGACGATGTACACGTTCGGCATCTGGGACAAGGCCACCGACTGGGACGACCTGCGGCTGGAGTTCGCGCCGGCGGCGGCCCGCGCGGGCATCGACGTCATGGTGTACCTCGTACCGCCGTCGGAGTGTTTCCGCAACTCCGCGCGGCATCTCGACGGGCGGTGCTCGCGGCCGTTCGACACCGACTACGTCCGCTGGGCGACCGAGATCGCCAAGCTCTCGCTGACCTACCCGAACCTCAAGTCGTGGGCCATCGACGACTTCCTGGCCGGCCCCAACGGGAGCCTGTTCACCAAGGACTACCTCGGCCAGGTCCGCGCCGCGATGAACGCGGTGAACCCGCACCTCAAGTGGTACGTGACCCTCTACTCCTGGGACATCACCCCCGCCACCGCCGACAGGATCAAGGGCGCCCTGGACGGCGTGATCTTCCCGTACACGGGCTACATCAACAACTCGATCGACCCCACCTGGCTCGAACCCCGCCTGGACTCGTCCCTCGATGTACTGCGTCCCGCCGGCCTCAACCTGGTACTACTCGCCTACACCGGGAGGTTCCTCGACGGCATGATCCACCCGGACGAGCGGTACGTCGCGGACGTCCTGCGCCGCGCCACCCCGTACCTCACCGACGGGCGGCTCGACGGAATCATCGCGTACGGCGCCCCGCTGCGGACCGATCTCCAGCAGCCGAGCTGGGACTACTGGGGGTACAGCGGGAACGGCCGGCTGAGCCTCAGCGTCGGCAACTTCACGGCCACCGTCGACGGGAGCTACGCCGCCGCCTCCCAGCAGATGGTTGTCTCCGGCAACGGATCGCGCTCGATCACGTTCAGGCACCGGGATCCGGACGTGGGCGGGCTGCGCGGGTACCAGTTCAAGCAGGTGCTGGTCGACGACCAGGTGGTCTGGCAGAGCGATGTCGAGGACGACCCGAAGGAGACCTGGATCACCACGACGGTCGACCTGACCGCGGCGCTGCAGGGCAAGACCTCCGCCAAGGTCACGTTCCGGCTGTTCGACCAGCGCGGGGTCGGCTGGTGGCCGCTGGACTGGAGCATCGACGACGTCTCCGGCCGCGGGGTCGTCGTACGCAACGGCGGCTTCGAGCAGAACCGGGACTGGGAGCTGTCCCGCAACTACCCGACCATGCAGCCGTACATCGACATCTACTCGATCGACCGGCCGGCGCGGATCTTCGACGCGATCGGTACGGCGTACGCCGGGTACCGCGGCCAGTCGTTCGTACCGGTGCAGGGGCCGCGCGGGAACGCCGTACGGATCGGTCCGAACAACCGGGCGATGTACGGCAACGGCCGGCTGGCGTTCACGGTGCCGAACGGGCCGGTGCCGGCGAACACCTGCGCCACCGCGACTCAGCAGGTGCGGGTGAAGGCCGGTCAGCCGCGGTACGAGCTGTCCTTCTGGCACGCGGATCCGGAGCAGGCGCGGTTCGGCGAGATCTTCAAGCAGTTGCGGATCGACGGGCAGCTGGTGTGGGACCGCGACGCGGGTGACTACTGGCCGTGGTTCTACCTGAACGGGTCCGACCACCAGGGCGGGATCGACGTGACCGACTTCGTGCAGGGCAAGCCGTCGGTGTCGATCCAGTTCGGGATCTGCACCAAGCAGGCGGTCACCAGCCCCGGCGTGGTCGTCGGCTTCGACCACGTGGAGGGCATCAACCTGGACATCCACAACCCCGGGTTCGAGAACCGGTCGGCCTGGTCACTGACTGCCGGCGGGCCGCTGAAAGCAGCGATCGACATCGCCCGCTGAACGAAACAGGCGCCCCCGGCAACCAACTGCCGGGGGCGCCTGCCTGCGTCGAGCGATCAGTCGTTGCCGTTCGGGTTCGGGGCCGAGGCGCCCGCGCCGGAGCCGGCCGCGGTGCCGCCGACGGCGACCGGGAGCTCGCCGGTGACCAGGTACACGACCCGGCGGGCCATCGCGACCGCGTGGTCGGAGATGCGCTCGTAGTACCGGCTGAGCAGCGCCATGTCGACGGCGACCTCGACGCCGTGCGGCCAGTCCGCGTCCATCATCAGCCGGAACTGGTTGGAGCGCAGCTTGTCCATCTCGTCGTCGGTGGCCTCGAGCCGGCCGGCCGCTTCGACGTCGCGGGACGCGATCACGTCGCCGGCGGCGTCGACCATCTTGCCGGCCACCGAGCCCATCTCCTCGATCACGTCGTGCAGCTCGGTCGGGATCGCGGGCGCCGGGTAGCGCATCCGGGCGATCTTCGACACGTGCGCGGCCAGGTCGCCCATCCGCTCCAGGTCGGCGACCATCCGGAGCGCGGCGACCAGCATCCGGAGCTCGTTGGCGACCGGCGACTGCCGCGCCATCAGCTCGAAGACCTTCTCCTCCACGCCCTCACCGGCGGCATCGAGCTGGATGTCGGCCGCGATGACCTCCTCGGCCTTGCGGATGTCGGCCTCCAGCAGGGCGGCCGTCGAGCGGCGTACGGCGGTGGACACCGTCCGCGTCATCCGCTCCAGCTCGGCGAGGATGTCGTCGAGCTGCTCGTGGTAGCTGTCACGCATGGTGTTCGAATCCGATCTGTGGTGTCCGGTGCCGCGGCGGCGCACTCGCACGGTACCCGCCCGCCGGTGACTGTATGCCGTCGAGGTTGCCGGACGGCGACGAGTGGTGAACGACCGATGAACAGTTGAGTCGTGTCCCGGTCATCCGGTGCTCATTCGGTCTTTCCCTGCTGGTTGCCCGCGTAGCATCGTTGCCGTGGACCCCACGCTGGCTGCGGTGCTGGGCGGCGTCATCGGCGCGGCCCTGGCCCTGCTTTCGCTCGGAGCGATGATGCTGTCCGAGCGGGCCCAGCGCAAGATCCCGGAGAGCCCGGAGCCGATCGTCCCGAACGGCGTCGCCACGGTGCTGTCGGTACTGCGGTCCTCGGCGGTCGTGATGGGCCCAGAGGACCAGGTCCTGCAGGCCAGCGCCCCGGCGCACGTGCTCGGCATCGTCCGCGGTGAGCGGCTGGTCGTCGACGACATCCTGACGATGGTCCGCCAGGTCCGCCGGGACGGGGAGATCCGTCAGCAGGACCTGGAGATCGTCCGCGGCCGGCTCGGCGCCACGCAGTACGTCAGTGCCCGGGTGGCGCCGCTGGGCAGCCAGCTGGTCCTGGTGCTGGTCGAGGACCGGACCCGGGAGCGCCGCCTGGAGGCGATCCGGCGGGACTTCACCGTGAACATCAGCCACGAGCTGAAGACGCCGGTCGGCGCGCTGATCCTGCTCGCCGACGCGGTCTCGGAGGCTTCCGACGACCCGGAGGCGGTGCAGCGGTTCTCGGACCGGATGCGGATCGAGGCGTCCCGGCTGAGCCAGCTGGTCAAGGAGATCATCGAGCTGTCCCGGCTGCAGGGCGACGACCCACTGGAGAACCCGGGCCCGGTGGACATCAACTCGATCATCGAGACCGCGGTGGACCGCTGCCGGATCGACGCCGAGGACCGGGACATCAAGATCGTGGTGAAGACCGAGCCCGAGCTCGAGGTGCTGGGCAGTGCGGACCAGCTGGCGATGGCGATCGGCAACCTGGTCGAGAACGCCATCAACTACAGCCCGGACGGCACCCGGGTCGCGGTCGCCGCGCACCCGATCGGCGACCTGGTCGAGGTGACCGTGTCCGACCAGGGCGTCGGGATCCCGAGCAGCGACCTGGAACGGATCTTCGAGCGCTTCTACCGGGTCGACCGGGCCCGCAGCCGGGAGACCGGCGGGACCGGGCTCGGCCTCTCGATCGTGAAGCACATCGCCTCCATCCACGGCGGCGACGTCCGGGTCTGGAGTGTCGAGGGCCAGGGCTCCACCTTCACCGTGAGACTCCCGTTGCGGTTCGAACCCGCGCCGGGCCAGACCGACTCGTCCAGCCAGGCCGAGACGGCCACAATCCTGACGCCTACCCCGTCGGAAAAGACAAAGGAGACAGCTTCGTGACCCGAGTGCTGGTCGTCGAAGACGAAGAGAGCTACAGCGATGCGCTGTCGTACGTACTGCGCAAGGAAGGTTTCGAGGTCGCCGTCGCGGAGACCGGGCCGGACGCGCTGGACGAGTACGACCGCGCCGGTGCGGACATCGTCCTGCTCGACCTGATGCTGCCGGGCCTGTCCGGCACCGAGGTCTGCCGGGCGCTGCGCAGCCGGGGCAACGTCCCGGTGATCATCGTGAGCGCCAAGGACACCGAGGTCGACAAGGTCGTCGGGCTCGAGCTCGGCGCGGACGACTACGTGACCAAGCCGTACAGCCCGCGCGAGCTGCTGGCCCGCGTGCGCGCCGTACTGCGTCGTGGCCAGGACGTCGAGCTGCTGCCGGACACCCTCGAGGCAGGGCCGGTACGGATGGACGTCGAGCGGCACGTGGTGACGGTCGGCGGCACCGAGATCCGGCTCCCGCTCAAGGAGTTCGAGCTGCTCGAGATGCTGCTCCGGAACACCGGGCGGGTGCTGACCCGCGGCCAGCTGATCGACCGGATCTGGGGTGCCGACTACGTGGGCGACACCAAGACCCTGGACGTGCACGTGAAGCGGCTGCGCTCCAAGCTCGAGAAGGACCCGTCGAACCCGCAGCACCTGGTCACCGTGCGTGGCCTCGGTTACAAGTTCGAGTCCTGAGTCACACCCCCGCGGGTCGCGACGACCTGTCGGGTTAGCTTAGGCTCTCCTTAGTTTAGGCAAGCTAAGGAGAGTCACTCATGTCCTGGTCCCGTACCAAGGTCGTCAGCGTGGTCACCACTGCGCTGCTCGCCACGACCTCGCTGGCCGCCTGCGGCAACGGCGACGGCAAGGCGGCCGGCAGTTCGGCCGGTACGGCGTCTTCCGGGTTCCCGGTCACGCTGAAGAACACGTTCGGCGAGACGACCATCACGAAGAAGCCGGAGCGGATCGTCACGCTCGGCTGGAACGCCCAGGACGTGGTCTACGCGCTCGGCGAGACCCCGGTCGGGATTCCGAAGGTCACCTACGGGCAGACCACCGACGGCGTCACCGCGTGGGACGCGGAGAAGTTCGACAAGTCGAAGACGACGCTGCTCGACACCGGTGACAAGTACCCGTTCGAGAAGATCGCCGCGCTGAACCCGGACGTCATCCTCGCGCCGTACGAGGGGTTCGACGCGGCGACGTACAAGACGCTGAGCGACATCGCGCCGACCGTCGCGTATCCGGGGGCGCCGTGGCAGACCACCTGGCAGGACCAGACGCTGCTGGTCGGGGAGGCGCTCGGCAAGAAGGCCGACGCGGTGAAGCTGATCACCGGGATCCAGGACAAGATCAAGCACGTCGCGGCCGAGCACCCGGAGTTCAAGGACAAGACCATCACGGTCGGCTCGTTCGGCGCGGAGAACTACATCTACATGCCCGGCGACCCACGGGTGCAGATCCTGAACGAGATGGGCTTCAAGAACGCGCCCGGCGTCGAGGCGCTGGAGAAGACCAACTCCAAGAAGGAGTTCTCGATGACGATCAGCAAGGAGAAGGTCGCGGACGTGGACGCCGACGTGCTGATCGCGTACGTCGACGGGATCGGGCCGCAGAAGTTCCTGTCCGACCCGGTCTACTCGACGCTGAAGGCGGTCAGGAGCGGCGGCGCGTACCCGTTGCAGGACCAGCAGGTGATCTCCGGCATGAGCGCGGTCAGCGTACTGAGCGTCCCTTGGGTGCTCGGCAAGGTCGTCCCGGGCCTGTCCAAGGCAGCCTCGGCAAGCAAGAACTGAGCTGAGCGCAAGGGGCCGTTTCGGGGGTTAACCCCCGAAACGGCCCCTTCGCATGCCGCATGCGGGTAGGGAAGGGACACGGCGAGGGGTTAACCCCTGAAATGGGCGGACGCCCGTGAACGTGATCCGCCAGTCCGTCGCCCACGCGTGTCTCCCGCTCCCACGCAGTCGCGAGCAGGTACCGGGTGGAGCGGCTGCCGCAGGCCGGGTGTTACTGGGGACGGCGGCGCGAAGCGTTACTGGCCGGCCGGTGGCGGGGTCGGGGAGTAGTGGTCGTCGGTGAGGACCGGAACGTACGCGGAGACCGGTGCCGCCGTACCGAAGGTGATGGTCACGTTGACCATCTGGCCCGGCTTCGCGCCGGTGACGACGATCGCCGGACCACTGTCCTCGGCGCCCGGGGTCGGCGCCGTCGGGGTCTCGGTCGGGCCCGCCGGAGTAGCCGACGTACCAGGCGTCGCCGACTTGCCGGGGGTCGCCGAGGTACCGGGAGTGGCCGGGGTGGCGGGCGTCGCGGTGCCGGTGGCGGAGGCCTCGGCGGCGGTGGTGCCGGCCAGCAGGAGCGCGGTGCCCGGCTGCAGGGCGACCGGGGCCTTGAGACCGGTAAAGGTGACCTGGCCGGCCTGCCAGCTGCCGTCCTGGCCGTCCTGGGTGCCGGCCGGGGCCTGCGCGATCCCGACCAGGGTGTCGGGCTCGGTGCCGTCGTTCACGATCACGCCGTGCAGCTCGCCCTTGCCGGCCGCGTCAGCCAGCACCAGCAGGTTGCGGAGCTTGATCTGACCGCTGTCGACGCTCGTCCCCTCGGCGGCCTGGTACGGCTGCAGGGTCGGCGCATCGAAGCTCGCGCTGCACGCCCCCAGCGCGAGACTGAGAGTGGCGGCGGCACCCACCAGCGCGGCGCGCCGGGCGAACCGCGAGGACAACGTGATCGGCACTGGAATCCCTCTCGTGCAAGCTGATTCGGCACTGGGCCGGCAAGGTGTGCGGACAACTGTGGAACTACCGTGGACACCGTCAGGCAGCGGCCTCCGGCGCCCCAAAGCGTAGCCCTCGGTCGTCGCGGGCCGGACGCCGGGATCCTCAGCACCGATGTCCGAGGCAACGGCACCCGCGCGCACGAGGCATGCCGGAGATCGTTTGTCAAGGCGGGAAGTGGGCCCTGACCAGCGCAAACGCCCCGACCGGACCACGCGGCACGTGGTAGGATAGATCTCGGAAAGGGGCACTTCACACATGACTTTCACAGTCGGCGAGACGGTTGTTTACCCCAATCACGGAGCGGCCGTCATCGAGGACATCGAGACCCGTCAGATCAAAGGTGAGGACAAGACCTATCTGGTCTTGAGGATCGTCGCTCAGAACGACCTGGTCGTCCGGGTCCCCGCGTGCAACCTCGATCTCGTCGGCGTGCGTGACGTCGTGGATCAGGCTGGCCTGGAGCGCGTCTTCGACGTGCTGCGCGCACCGCACACGGAGGAGCCGACCAACTGGTCGCGTCGTTACAAGGCGAACCTGGAGAAGCTGCACTCCGGTGACGTGCTGAAGGTGGCAGAGGTCGTCCGCGACCTGTGGCGCCGCGAGCGTGACCGCGGTCTGTCCGCCGGTGAGAAGCGGATGCTGGCGAAGGCTCGCCAGATCCTCGTCTCCGAGCTGGCCCTGGCCGAGCACACCAACGAGGACAAGGCCGAGGCCATCCTCGACGAGGTCCTCGCTTCCTAACGCAAGAGTCGCATGAGCAGCGCGGTCGTGATTCCCGCGGCCGGGTTGGGCCTGCGGCTCGGTGGTGAGACACCGAAGGCGTTTCGAGAGGTCGGTGGCGATTCGCTGCTGGTCCACGCGGTGCGTGGCCTGAAGGCAGCGTCCGCCGCCGACCTCGTCTGTTTCGTGGTCGCGGTGCCGCCCGGTTCCGAGGAGACGGTCGGCAAGGAGCTGGCGCCGTACGTCGGTGACGCGCGGCTGCTGGTGGTCGCCGGTGGTGCCGAGCGGCCCGATTCGGTGCGGGCGGCGCTGGACGTGCTGCCGGTCGACGGGATCGACTGCATCCTGGTACATGACGCGGCCCGGGCGTTCGTTCCGGCGGACGCGATCGAGCGGGTGGTCGCGGCGGTCCGCGGCGGCGCCCAGGCCGTCGTACCTGTGGTGCCGGTGACCGACACGATCAAGGTGGTCGGTCCGGGCGGCGAGGTCGTCGACACACCCGACCGGTCGACGCTGGTCGCCGTACAGACGCCGCAGGGGTTCGCGCCCGAGGTGCTTCGGCGTGCGCATGCGGCCGGGGCCGATGCCGGGGTGACCGATGACGCGATGATGTGTGAGCGGATGGGGGTCATCGTGCAGACGGTCGAGGGGTCGCCGGACGCGTTCAAGGTGACGCGACCGCAGGACCTGCTGCTCGCGGAGGCGCTGCTCGCGGAGAGGCGGCTGTCGTGAAGGTGCCGCGCGTCGGCAGCGGCGTCGACGTACATCCGTTGGAGGCCGGCCGCCCGATGTGGCTGGCCGGGTTGCACTGGCCCGAGGAGACGTCGGGTCCGTCGGGGCATTCCGACGGGGACGTTGCCGCGCATGCGATCTGCGACGCGCTGCTGAGCGCCGCCCGGCTCGGCGACCTCGGCTCGAACTTCGGTACGTCGGAACCGGAATGGGCCGGCGCCTCCGGTGCCGCGCTGCTGGCCGAGGCCGCGCGCCGGGTCCGCGCTGCAGGCTTCGAGATCGGGAACGTGTCGGTCCAGGTGATTGCCAACCGCCCCCGCTTCGCCGCCCGCCGCGAGGAGGCCGAAAAGGCCCTCAGCGCCGCCTGCGACGCCGAGGTGTCGGTCAGCGCCACCACCACCGACGGCCTGGGCCTCACCGGCCGAGGCGAAGGCATCGCGGCCCTCGCCACCGCCCTCATCTACTGACTGCCGCCCCACCCGCCCTGGCGGCCGCGACCTGGTGGACCGGCGTCGCCCTTCGTGAAAGCAGCCGTCGAGGTGGCTAAGGCCCCGAGCTGAATCTGGGGTTGGCGACATGCGGCACTTCGCCACGCATCCGCCGGTTGTTGATGGCCGCGGCCACGATGATGCCCGAGGCCCCGAGCAGCAGGAGGACGCTCGAGACGACCTTGGTGGTGACGTGCAGCGGCCCGGCGAACTGCGCCGGCAGCACGTTGTTCGGATCGACGATCAGCTGGACCTGACCGTTCGGGAAGTGCCGGTAGTCGCCGCTGCTCAGGTCATGGCTGTGACCGTCCGGGCAGTCCGCGGTGAACGACTTGACCCCGGTACCGTCGTAGCCGCGGACCTTGCAGGTCACGGTCCGGCCGACGTGCGACAGCAGCAGCGGCGTCGGCGTCATCATCCACGGCACCGCCGCCATCCCGGCCGCCGCCGCACCGAGGTACCCGAAGTAGCCGCCGCCCAGCGTCGCGATGCCGATCACGAAGAACCCGCAGCCGGCCAGCATCGCGAGCACCGCGAAGATGATGTTGTGCGGCGGCAGCGTGTACAGCCCGCCGGCCAGCACGAACAGCACCGCGCCGATCGCGATGTTGCGCCAGGTCGGTCCCTTCGGCGAGCCCGGGCGGCGGAGCCGGCGGCCTGCCACGACGATGATCAGCAGGACCAGCGCGGTGCCGCCGAAGAACTCCCACCCGATACTCATCCGGTCAACGCCTCCGAGGCAGTGATGGCAAAGCGCACGCATCCAGCCAGGAGGCCAGCAGGCGCCGCAGCGCGTCCTCGTCGGGGCTGAAGGTCGTCGCCAGTGCGATGAACTCCGCCGTACTCACGGACCCGTGCCGGTGCGTCTTCGTCCAGGTCCGGAGCAGCTCGAAGAACGCCTGGTCGCCCAGGTGTTTCCGCAGTACGTGCAGGGTGATCGCGCCGCGCTTGTAGAGCCGGTCGTCGAACATCAGCTCCGGTCCGGGGTCCGACAGCAGTAAGTCCTGCGGCAGGCCCTTCAACCGGGTGTGGGCCTTCGCGACCTGCTGGTCGGCGGTCGGGCCGCCGGACTCCTCCGACCACAACCACTCGGCGTAACAGGCGAAGCCCTCGTTCAGCCAGATGTGCTGCCAGCTCGACGGGGTCAGGCTGTTGCCGAACCACTGGTGCGCCAATTCGTGTGCGACCAGCCGTTCGGAGCCGCGCCGCCCGTCCACATGGTTGCTGCCGAACACCGAGATGCCCTGCGCCTCCAGCGGAATCTCGAGCGGGTCATCCGTCACCACGACCGTGTATCCGCCGAACGGGTACGGCCCGAACAGCCGGCAGAACAGCTTCATCATGTCCTGCTGGCGCCCGAAGTCGTGCCGGAACTGGCGAATGTGCCCGCCCGGCAGCACCCCCCGGATGGTCACCGGGGACGCGGCCAGGTCGACCTCGTCGTACCGCCCGATCTGCACGGTCGCGAGGTACGTCGCCATCGGCGCCGCCTGGTCGAACACCCACGTCGTCCGGCTGGCCTTCACCCGACGGGACACCAGCCGCCCGTTCGCGACCACCTGGTACGGCGAGTCGGTGGTGATCGAGATGCGGTAGTGCGCCTTGTCGCCGGGGTGGTCGTTGCACGGGAACCAGGTGGCCGCGCCGCTCGGCTGGCTGGCGACGATGACGCCCTCGGTGAGTTCCTCCCAGCCGAGCTCGCCCCACGGGCTGTCCTCGGGCTTCGGATTCCCGCCGTACTGGATGTCGATCGAGAACTCGGCGCCGTCCGGGATGCTCGCGGTGATGTAGAGCTTGCCGGCGCGCTGGGTGAAGCGCTGCGAGCGGCGGCCGTTCACCGACACCTTCGACGCCCGGAGGCCGGACAGGTCGAGGCTGAACCGGGTCAGCGGCTCGGTGGCGAACGCGGTGATCGTCGCCTTTCCGCTCAACCGGTTGCTGCTGACCCGATAGTCCAGCTCCAGGTCGTACGACTCGACCTTGTAGCCCGGGTTTCCGTGAGTGGGCACATACGGGTCACCCATCAGCCCTGCCAGGGTCCGCTGTGCTGCCAGGGTGCAATGGGGTTTCCCGCCCACCGCGTACCCGCAGGCACGCCTTCACCACGCATCACGAGAGACACCGGGCCGATGGTAGCGCCCGCGCCGATCGTGGCAGCCGGAAGGACGATGCCGTGCGGCCCGAGGGTCGCCCCGGGCCCGAAGGTGACTGTGTTCATGGAGAGAACTCGATCATGAAAAAGGTGCGTCTGCAGCACACAACCGCGATTCACCGTGGCGCCGTCGCCCAGGGTGACCAGGTCCGCCTCCGGCAACCAGTACGTCTCGCACCAGACGCCCTTGCCGATCTTCGCTCCGAGTGACCGCAGCCAGAGATTGAGCACCGGCGTACCGGCGGCGGCGTTCGCGAACCACGGCGCGGCGACCAGTTCGACGAAGCTGTCGACCACCTCGTTGCGCCACACGAACGAGCTCCACAGCGGGTACTCGACCGCGCGGGTGCGGCCGACGATCAGCCATTTCGCCACCGTCGCCATCCCGCCCGCGACCGCGCCGGCGGCCAGGATCACCGCACCGGAGAGCAGCACGGCGAGCCACGGGCCGAGCCAGATGTCCAGCGTCTGCAGCCCGAACAGCACGCCGAGCCCGATCAGCACCGTGCACATCATCGGCACGAACCGGCACAGCTCGACCAAGGCCCTCAAGACCTTGAGCTTGTACGGCGGGTTGTAGGTGCGGCTCTGGTCACCCGAGACGGCCTGCCGACGGAGCTTCACCGGCGGCGAGCCGAGCCACGACGTACCTGCCTTGGACTTCTTCGGCGCCGCGGACAGCACCGCGACCAGGCCGTTCTTCGGGACGCTCCGACCCGGCGCCGTCATCCCGGAGTTGCCGAGGAACGCGCGCTTGCCGACCTTCGCGCCGGCCACGTGCAGCCAGCCCCCGCCCAGCTCGTACGACGCGATCATCGTGTCGTCGGCCAGGAACGCACCCTCACCGACCGTGGTCATCTTCGGCAGCAGCAGCACCGTCGAGGCCTCGACGTCGCGGCCGATCTTGGCGCCGAGCGCCCGCAGCCACCACGGCGTCAGCAGGCTCGCGTACAGCGGGAAGAGCAGCGTACGGGCGGAGTCCAGGAGACGCTCGGTCGCCCAGACCTGCCAGCCGATCCGGCTGCGGACCGGGTAGTGACCTGGCTTGATGCCGATGCCGAGCAGCCGGACACCGATCAGCGTGAGCACCGCGATCGTCGCGAAGCCGACCACTGTCATCAGCGGGACGGCGCCCAGCGCGTGCAGCGCCGCCTCCTGCAGGCTCGACGTACCGCGCAGCGCACGACCGAGTACGGCGAACGCCGCCGCGGCCCCGGCCACCGGGACCAGGGACATGACCGCGGACTGCGCGCCGTACGCCGCGACCCACCAGGGTGCCCGGTTGGGACGGTGGTCGGGCCACGGGTGCCGCGCGCGACCGAGCCGGGCTGCGGGGGAGCCGGACCAGCGCTCGTTGTCGGGGACCTTGCCGGAGACGGCCGATCCGGCCATGATCTCGGCGGCCCGGCCGATCTCGGCGCCGGGGAGCAAGGTACTGCGGGATCCGATGACCGCGTCGGCGCCGACCGCCACCCGCCCGACGTGCAACTGGTCGCCGTCGGTCCAGTAGCCGGCCAGGTCGACCTCGGGCTCGATCGAGGCGCCGCGGCCCATCGTGAGCATGCCGGTGATCGGCGGGAGCGTGTGCAGGTCGACGCCGCGGCCGATCTTCGCGCCGAGCGCGCGGGCGTAGTACGTGATCCAGGGCGCGCCCGCTAGGTTGGCGGCGCCGGCCGCGTCGGCCAGGTTCTCCGCGGCCCACAGCCGGACGTGGACGGTGCCACCTCTCGGATAGGTACCGGGTTTGAGGCCCTTCAAGAGAATCCGGGCGCCGACGACCGCGATGCTCATCCGGCCCGCCGGGCTGATCAGGATCAGCCAGCCGGCCAGGATCCACCACCAGGACACGGTCCGCGCCCACGGCAGCGGGTCGATCAGCGCGGCGAGCAGGTTGTTCAGCGTGAACAGGTAGACCAGCCAACGGACGCCGACGACGGTCTGCAGGATCAGGGTCAGCGCCGTCTGCAGGAGCTGCGTGCCGCGCGGCGTCGGCCGGATCTCGCGCAGCTCGACGGGCTCCTGCGCCGAGGGCTGGAAGTCGTCGAGCCGCTCCGCGAGCGCGCCGAGCCGCGGGTACTCGTAGATGTCGCCGACCGTGACCTCGGGAAACCGTTCCCGCAGCACGGATACCAGCTGCGCCGCGGCGAGACTGCCGCCGCCGTGCAGGAAGAAGTCGTTGTCGGGGCCGGTGACCTTGGCGCCGAGGACCTGGGTCCAGCGCTCGGCCAGCCAGCCCGCCGTACCGCTCAGCTCTGCCGGCGGGCCGTCGCTGTCCATCCCGGGCAGCGGCCAGGGCAGGGCGTTCCGGTCGACCTTGCCGGACGTCCGGGTCGGCAGCGTGTCGACGATCGCGAGCAGCGGTACGAGCGCAGCGGGCAGCGCCTCCCGCAGTCGCTCGGTGGCCTTCGCGTTGTCGAACGCGGCCGGGTCGTCCGGTACGACGTACCCGACGAGGAGCTGGTTACCGGCGGCGCTGTTCCGTACGGCGGCCGCGGCGCCGCTGACCCCCGGCAGGGCCTGGAGGGCGGCGTCGACCTCGCCGAGCTCGATCCGGCGGCCGCCGAGCTTGACCTGCTCGTCGGCGCGGCCCTGGAACAGCAGGCCCAGCGGGTCCGACCGCACCAGGTCGCCGCTGCGGTACGCGCGCTCCCAGCCCAGCGTCGGCATCGGCGCGAACTTCTCGGCGTCCTTGACCGGGTCCAGGTACCGGGCCAGGCCGACGCCGCCGATGATCAGCTCGCCGATCTCCCCGTCGGCCACTTCGTTGCCTGAGGCATCTACTACCGCGAGGTCCCAGCCGTCCAGCGGGAGGCCGATCCGGACCGGGCCTTCGCCGGTGAGCAGCGCGGCGCACGCGACCACGGTGGCCTCGGTCGGGCCGTACGTGTTCCACACCTCGCGACCCTCGACCGCGAGCCGCTCGGCCAGCTCCGGCGGGCAGGCCTCGCCGCCGAAGATCAGCAGCCGGACCTGGTCCAGCGCGTCGCCCGGCCAGAGTGCCGCAAGGGTCGGCACGGTGGAGACCACAGTGATGCCTTGGGCAACCAACCACGGGCCGAGGTCCATGCCGGTCCGGACCAGGCTTCTCGGCGCCGGGACCAGGCAGGCGCCGTGCCGCCAGGCCAGCCACATCTCCTCGCAGGACGCGTCGAACGCGACGGACAGGCCGGCGAGGACGCGGTCGTCCGGGCCGATCGGCTCGTCCTGCAGGAACAGCCGGGCCTCGGCGTCCACGAACGCGGCGGCCGAGCGGTGCGTGACCGCGACGCCTTTCGGTACGCCGGTCGAGCCCGAGGTGAAGATGATCCACGCGTCGTCGGTCGGCTCCGGGCCGCTGCCCTTGGCCTCCGTCCTGCTCGAGGAATCCATTCGCGCGGAGTACGGGTAGTCGAAGGCGCCGTTGGCCGCGTCGTTGTCGATCGGGTCCGGCTGCGGGCGGGTCGGCATGAGCGTCAGGTCGTCGCCGACCGTCGCGGCGACGTCGGCCTCGCCGAAGACCAGCTCGGCGCGTTCCTCCGGGTCGTCGGCGTCGACCGGTACGTACGCCGCACCGGCCTGCAGGGTGCCGAGGATCGCGACGTACAGGTCGTTGTGGCCGGACGAGATCCGGATCCCGACCCGGTCGCCCGGGCCGATCCCGGCCGCGGTCAGCCGGGCCGCGAACCTGCCGGTCTGCACCAGCAGCTCGCGGTAGCTGAGGCTGACGCTGCCGTCGTCCAGCGCCGGCTCGTCGGCGTACCTGTTGGCCGTCTCCTCGAGAACATCCACCAACGTCCGCGCGGCCGTCGCCAACTCCCCGCGTCGCAACGTCACGGGCGGATAATACGCCGCTCGGTTACCAGTTCGATAACCCGAAGCAAACACGTGGGTGTGTCCATCAACCCCAGTCTGCGTTGCGGACAAAGGTCCTGAAGGACCGGGCGGGACGGTCGAGCGCTCGTTGTAGGTCGGTCGTAGGCCGGCCGTCGAGCCCTCCGAGAATCGCGGCGAGCAGTTCCGCTCCGGATCGCGGAACACCTTGGGCGACTTGTTCTTCGACGTACGTCGCCGAGTCGATCGCGACGTACTCGACGCGGTGTCCGGCGTCCTCGAGGTGTGCGGCGGCCTCGGCGAACGTGATCGCCTCGGGGCCCGTCAGCTCGTAGGTGCGGCCGTGATGGCCGGACGTGGTGAGCGCGGCGACCGCGACGTCGGCGATGTCGTCGGCGTCGACGAACGCGGTCCGTCCGTTGCCGGCCGGGAGCGCGAGGCGGCCGGTCCGGACCGCGGCGCGCCACGGGCCTTCGCTGAAGTTCTGCGCGAACCAGTTGGGGTGCAGGATCGTCCACTCGTCGGCGTCGCGCACTGCCTGCTCGGCGGTGTGCAGTGGATGGCCGGCGTCCGACGCGCGGGACGCCGACAGCAGGACGAGACGCCGTACGCCGGCCGCAAGCGCCGCTTCGGTGAACCGGGCGAGTCGGCCGCCGGGGCGGATGGTGGGTTCCATCAGGTACGCGGCCGCGATGCCGTCGAGGTGCCAGGTGGTGGGGTCGTCAAGGTCGAGTCGTACGTCGGCGCCGGTGCGGGCCGCCGTACGGACGTCGTGGCCGCCCGCGCGGAGGCGGTCGGCGATACGGCGGCCGGTGGTGCCGGTGCCGCCGAGGATCAGGAAGGTGTCCATGGAGTCCAGCCAACTGCTCGCGGGGCAGACGATCCATGGGCGTGCGTCGCGGATACCTTTGTGATCGTCTACCGTCGGACGGTGTGGACGTGTTGAGCGACCTGCTGCAGCGGGCGCAGGCGACGGATGCGCTGGTCCGGCAGATCATCGCGAGCGAGCCGTGGTCCGTGACGTACGCCGACGTGCCGTCGCTGTCGGTGGTCGCGACGCTCGGTGGCAACGCCTGCCTGCGGCTGGACGACGGCGTACCGCGGATGCTGGCGGCCGGGGACATCGCGTTGATCACCGGGGTCGGCAGTTACATGATCGCGGACGATCCGGAGACGCCGCCGTCGTACGTCATTCGCGGTGGGCGGAAGCACACGGCCGGCGGGGAGCCGGTGGAGTGGCGGGAATACCTGGCGCCGCGGACGTACGGCGACGGCCTGCCGGGAGCTACGACGATGGTGCGTGGTGCCTACGACCTCCGTGGCGGCGCGGGCGAACGGGTGCTCGCGTTGTTGCCTCAGCTTGCTGTTGTGTCGGCGACACCGAACACACGGCCCGCGCTGGATCTGCTGACCACGGAGATCGCCCGTGAGGAGCCGGGGCAGGACGCTGTGCTCAGGAGGCTGCTGGACTTCGTACTGGTGCTGGCACTGCGCGCTTGGTGCGCGGAGGTCCAGCTTCCGTCCTGGTATCAGGCACTGTCCGCGCAGGGCGTCGGTGACGCGCTACGCCTGATGCATGAGGACCCTGCACGCCGTTGGTCGGTGGCAGAGCTGGCAGCTGAAGCCGGTCTCTCTCGCGCTACGTTCGCCGCCCGCTTCTCGAAGCTCGTAGGCCAACCGCCTCTGACCTACCTGACCAACTGGCGCATGACCCTCGCGGCGGATCGCCTGCGCACAACCACGGACACCGTGGCTACGGTTGCGCGCGAGGTCGGCTACGAGGATCCGTTCGCGTTCAGCGTCGCCTTCAAACGCATCTACAACCAGCCACCGACGACCTGGCGAACAGCCTGAGCCACCAGCTCCGGCTGGTCCTGCTGGACGTAGTGGTCAGACGGGGACGTTGACGGCGTTGTCGCGGGTCACGGGGCGCACTCCGGCTTCAGGCCCCGGTAGCCGGTGCGGGACGAGTCGTCGATGCCGACGTAGCACTCGATGCCGGGGCTGACCTTGTTGGAGCCGATGGTCGCGTTCGTGGAGTTGATCGCCAGGCCGACCACCCTGCCGGGCTTGGCCGCGAACGTGTTGCCGTCGCCGTCACCGGCCTGCGGATCGGTGATGGTCAGGTGCGAGACCGTGATGTTGTTGCCGGTCACCTCGACGCCGGGCGCGTCCGGCTCCTCGAGGACGTAGTTCTGTACGACGACGTTGTCGGCCTCGACGGTGATCCCGCCGACCGACTGGCCGTGGCCGTCGTACACCTTAGGGCTGGTCGCCGTACCGCCGGAGGAGATCTCCAGCCGGTCCGGGGAGGCGTGGGCATGCAGTGGGACGAGCAGAGTGAGGGCCATGAGGAGCTTGAACATCGCGAGGACTCCTGCGTGGAGGGGGTGTCGCCGCGAAGCTAGGACAGGTCGCCGGGGACCCCTCCCGAGCTCACTCGTCCAGCACTTCCAGGTCCCGCGGGACCAGCGTGGTGGTCAGCAACAGCACCCGGAACGGGTTGTCGTTCAACGCGTTGCCAACAGGCTCGCCGACCTCCTCACGGGTCAGCCCGGGTACGCCGTCCCGCGACAGCCTCGTGCGTACGTTCGAGACCAGGTGCCCTGTACGAAGAGCGGGGTGTAGCCGGCAGCGAGCGGCATCGGGTCCTCGCCGCCGAACAGCATCTGCTCGCGGGGGAACCGCACCGGGAGCCGCCCGGTCACTGCGACCCACCACTGACTGGTGCGATAGCTGATGGACCCGTGCATGCGGCTGACGCGCTGGTCGTCCTGTCCGGCCGACACGTGCACCTCTGCGCGGTTCCGCCCGAACAGGATCCGGTGCGCACCGGGGTCGGCGCTGACACCGCCCTCGACGCTCAGCACAAAGATGGTCCCGGGGCGTGCATCGGGTACGCCGCTTGCCAGGCTGGCCTGGTCCTGAGGGAGTCTGCGGATCACCTCCACGTCACGCCTTCGGGAGCTTCGGGGCGGCGGCCTCGGCCAGCTTCGTCGCCAGTCCGCACAGCGTGACGGGTTTTGCCGAGCCGGCGACCGACATGGTCACCAACTCGTCCTGCCCGTTCGCGTCGACGTACGTCCGGAAGACGATCACCACCGCACAGGTCCCCGGGCCGTCGTTCTCGTTCGACAGGATCGCGGATCGCCCGCCTATCCTGAGCGGCTGCCGGTCGGTTGAGCCCGGCTGGTCCCGGTCGAAGTACAGGTCCGCCGAGAGATCACTCGTCGTACTGTCCCAGCCGCACCTCGAGTTGCCGAAGGACCTGTCCGGCTGCGACGCGTCGACACCGGGGATCAGCTTGAGCGCCTTGCTGTCCAGCAACGTGCAAGCGTCGACGTGCGCCAGCGAGCTCCGTGACGGCAGGTACTCCAGCACCAGCCAGTGCTCGTCCCCGTCGGACACCACGTCGAAGATCATCACCACATGGGGATCGTGCAGCCGGGCACCGGTCCGGGCCTCACGGCGCAGCCGGCGGCCGTCCTGGTCGTCCACACCGGGGTGCGCACGCTTGAGCGCGACCGTACGGTCCAGTTGCTGATCGTGGGCACGCCAGACCGAGCCCATACCGCCCGAGCCGAGCGGTTCCCCCAACAGGTAGCGGCCCCCGATCAGGCGGGCCGTCACTTCACTTCACCAGGTCCGCCGATACCGCGAAGGTGTCACAGGCCTTGTTCGCGCCGACGTTGAACCCGTTCTGGATCCAGAACCCCTGGCTGGTCGCCAGACCGTGCGTCCGCTCGTCCTCCGGCGTGTCCGGCGTCTCACCGAAGCTGTTGCTGGACTGCTCCTTGAACTCGGCCAGCCGATCGGTCAACGGGTACGACTTCGCCACAGCCCGGCTGAACACGCCGCCGAAACAGGAGGCCTGCAACTCGTTCCGCCGCGAGCTCTCCAGCTTCTGGTCCGGGTGGTCCTGCAAGTACGCGGCCCGCGCGTAGAACAGCCCGGTGACGCCTTGCACATGGTGGCCGTACTCGTGCGCGATCGTCATCAGGTACGCCAGGTCTTCCTTGGGACCGAACGCCTTGTCCATCTGCTTCACATCGACGTACATGACATGGTTGCCGTAGCAGTAGAACGCCAGGACCCGTCCGGACAGCGGCTCGAAGTTGCCGCACGCGGTCTGCACGGGCTTGTCGAAGACGACCAGGCCCGGGTCCGGCTTGTCCTGCCCCAGCTCGTGGAAGACCGGGCGCCAGGCGTCGTTGAGGCACTTGAAGAGGCGCTGGTAGTAGACCTTCTGCGCGGCCAGACCACCGCTGCCGAGGTCGGCCGCCTTGCAGTTCTGTTCCGCCAGCGGGCCGGTGTGGTAGACGTCCGCGTTCAGCAGGAAGTCCTCGGCGGACCCCTTCTGCGGGTTGGTGGTCGGCGACGGCACGATCGACGGACCGGTCACCTTGGGCTCCACAGGCCCGGCGGCGGTGGAGCTCGTGCCACCGGTCCACAGCAGGACCGCCATGATCGCTGCGGCGACGCCGATCACGACCAGTAGCGAGAAACCGAGCAGCACCAGCCGGAACGAGCTGTCCCGCCGGGGCGGTGGCTGGAACCCGGTGAAGTGGCCGGGGCCGCCGTACTGCTGGCCCTGGTACGGCTGACCTTGGTACGGCGTTTGACCCTGTTGCTGGGGCCACGGTGCGGACTGCGGCGGCGGCAGGACACCAGGTGGCGGGCCGAGCGCCCGGCCCTGTGGTCGGCCCTGTGGCTGGCCCTGTTGCTGGCCACCGTAGCCGTACGGGCTGCTCACAGCTCTTGGCCTCCATGTGGTCGGGTAACCGGGTCTCTCGGGTTCGCTGCGCGAACCGGCACGAGACTACTCTCGACCCATGTCACCGAAGCGCCGCCTCGTCCCGGCTGCCCTCCTGATCTCCCTGACCGCCCCGGTCGCCGTCCTGTTCGTTGCCCTCAGCCCGGTGTCCGCCCAGGCTGCCGTGACCGCGGACGACCAGATCACGGCGTACACCGCGGATGTGACCCTGTCGAAGGCCGGTCAGCTGCAGGTCAAGGAGACCGTGGACCTGGCCGCCGGCGGTACGACCTTCAGCCGGACGCTGGCGACCCGGGTCCGGGCCGACGCCGACCGCGACCGTACGTACGACATCAAGGACGTGTCCGCGACGGTGAACGGGCAGCCCGCGCAGGGCTTCCAGAACCAGAGCGTCGACGACGGCCGCAAGCTGACGCTGAACGTCTCCGGGAAGTCCCAGATCGTCTACAACTACACCGTGGACAACGTGGTCGCCGACTCGGTCGACGGTCGCGAGGTGAGCTGGCCGGTCGTGCAGGGCTTCGGCGTGTCGATCCCCGAGGCCAAGCTGAACATCAGTATCCCGTTCGCGACCTGGGTGACCTGCTTCGCGGGCCGCACCGGGTCGAGCATGCCGTGTACGACGTCTCAGCTGGGGGAGTCCGCCGAGCTGGAGATCCAGCAGAACGGCGTACCGGCGGCGGGGCGCGTGACGTTCCTGACCGGGCTGAGCGACCAGGCCACGGTGCAGCCGAACGCGAAGTACACGACCCCGTGGTCGCTCAGCCGGGCCTTCACCGTCGACTCGACCACCGGCGGGCTCGCGATCCTCGTCTTCGGCATCGGGCTGCTCGGTGCGGTCGGCCTGTGGTTCTTCCGCGGCCGGGACGCCGCGAAGGTCGGGCACGGCGCGCCGGAGCGCCCGGTGCTCGACGGCGCCGACGGACCGCAGTTCGCCGCGCCGGACGGCATCCGGCCCGGCCAGGTCGGCACCGTGGTGGACGAGTCGGCCGACGTCGTCGACATCACCGCGACCCTGCTGGACCTTGCCGTACGCAACTACCTGACGATCGTCGAGCAGCCGCGGGACTCGCACTTCGGCAAGCTGGACTGGGAGCTCAAGCGGCTGCACCCGGGCGGCCCGGAGCTACTCGCGTACGAGAAGTCGCTGCTGGACGCGGTGTTCGCGGACGGCGACTCGGTCCTCGTGTCGGCCCTCGGGCACTCGCTGCGGCCGCGGCTCAACCTGGTCCGGGAGCAGCTGTACTCCGATGTCGTCACGCAGGGCTGGTTCAACAACCGCCCGGACGCCGTACGGAACCGCTGGACCACGGCCGGCGTGGTGCTGCTCGGTGCGGGCGTCGTACTGACCATCGTGCTCGCCGTCGTCAGCAAGTTCGCCCTGGTCGGGTTCGCGGTGATGGCGGCCGGTCTGGTGCTCGCACTGGTCGGCCAGGCCGCACCGGCCCGCACGGCGCGCGGTGCCGCCGTACTGGGCCGGGTGTTCGGCCTGCAGCACTACCTGGCCAACGAGACCTCCGCGGACCTGCCGCAGGGCAGCCGGCTCGAGTTCGCGTCCCGGTGCCTGCCGTACGCCGCCGTACTCGGGCTGACCGAGAAGTGGGCGCTGGAGATCGCCGCCACCGATGACGACGACGACCCGGACGAGGGCATCGGCTGGTACTCCGGCCCGGAGAACTGGCACCTTTCGAACATCGGCGAGTCGCTCAGCAACTTCGTCACGTCGTTCGGCGGCTCGTTGAGCAACGCGCGACGGCTGTTCGGTTGAGCCCGATGCCGTAGATGGTAGGACCTCGGCGCTGAAGCGACCGGGGAGCGTGCCATCTGAACTGGAGGTGTCGACCGGTGAGGTAGTGCACCTGAGCGTGATCGGCATCGCGCGTACGGTGTCTCGCCGGTGCTCTACCTGTCGACCGTGCACACGAACAGCCCGCCACGCGGTGTTGGGGAGACTCCGGGCGGGCAATCCACCCCAACCCCGATCGCCTCCGGACCCACACGTCCAGCACAAGAGCCGGTTGGCCTCTGAGATTGTGCCTTCGCCCCTGGCATGCAGTGGGCGAAGGCACAATGTGAGAGGTCAACCTCTGGTTGTGTCCGGAGGTCAGCTGACCCGGAGGTCTGCTGCGGTGAAGGTGTTGCAGGAGTTGGGCTGCTTGCTGTTGTAGCCCGCAACCGACCACTGGTAGTTGCTCACCCGGTTGCCGTGGTCGTGCCCGCGCGGCACCGCGTAGTCGTCACCCATGTGCGTGATCAGGATCTTCCAGTTCGCCAGCAACGGGCCGGACATCGGGGTGAACGGCGCATTCGCGCCGAGGTAGACCGCGCCCAGGCAGGTCGCCTGCAGCTCACGCCGGCGGCTCTCGGTCAGCTGCTGGGTCGCGTTCATGCTCTTCTGCCGGCTCAGCGACGAGGCGAGGATCCCGCTCAGCTTCTGCACGTGGTGCCCGTACTCGTGGGCGAACGTGTTCAGCATGACCGCCCGGGCGTAGACCGGGTTCTTCGTGTAGTTCACGTTGTCGACCGTGAACGGCAGGTAGATGGTCTCGTTCGCCAGGCAGTACGCCGCCCGTGCGCTGCGCTGGATCCCGCACGGCGACGACAGCTTGCCGACGTACACGACCGCCTTCGGGTTGCGGAACGGCAGGTTGGCCTTCTTCATCGCCAGCCACCACGTGTGGTTGAGGCACGGCAGCAGCCGGTTGTAGTACTGCTGCGCAGCCGCGACAGTGACCGGCGCGAACGGCGGCTCCGCACACTTCGACGCAGCCACCGGGCCGATCGTGTAGAGCCGGCTCCCCTTCACCACCTCGTCGACCGTCGGCCCACGCGGCCCGGACGGCGACGGCGAAGACGGACTCGGCGAAGGCGACTGCGAAGGCGACTCCGAAGCGGGCACCGACGGCGTCTGCTTCGCCTCCGCATCACCACCACCGACGCTCCGCACGATCAACGTGATACCGGTCCCCAGTACGAGCACTGCCAGCGCAACAATCCCGATCAGCAACGGCCGCGTGAGCTTCTTCTTCCGCCTCCGCCGCCCACCCGGCGGCTGCGGAATGGGAATCGGCGGATACTGCCAGGTAGGCGCCTGCTGCACCCGCTGCCCCATAGGCCCAACCTGCCCACCCTGAGAGCCCGGCGCACCCTGCCCACCCTGAGAGCCCGGCGCACCCTGCCCACCCTGCACACCCAGCCCGGGTTGCCCACCGTGAGCACCCTGCCCACCCTGCCCCGACTGACCGGCTTGCCCGGACCACCCGGCCTGCGCCGACTGCGCGCCCTGCGGTGCGGAGTGCCGCCCGCCGCCCTGCTGGTTCTGGGGCGGCAGCGCATTACTCCACGGCGAAGCCGGCTGCTGCTCCTGATTCCCCTGCGCCCCCCACAGATAAGACCCCTCAGAATGCGGCCCCGCCTGCTGCCGAGGCCCTTGCTGCGAAGGCGAAGCCTGCCAGGCACTCGACTCCGACTGCCCGGCCGCCCCACCAGTCTGCAAGGTCCAAGACTGACTCCCCCAAGAACCCCCCGCCTCACCACCCTGCGAGGCACCGCCGCGCGAGCCGCCCTGGGAGCCACCACCGTGCGCACCATCGCTCTGGGAGCTACCGCCGAGCGCACCATCGCTCTGGGAGCGACCGCCGAGCGCACCATCGCCCTGGGAGCTACCGCCGAGCGCCTGCCCCGCCGACGAGCTGCCCGCCTGCGAGCTGCCGCCCACCGCAGGCCCCGTCTGCGAGCCGCCGCCCTGCGGGCTACCGCCCCACATCCCACCCGCCTGCGAGCCGCCGCCCTGCGAGCTGCCGCCGTGCGTCTCATCGGACTGCGACGCCCACGGGGACTTCTGCTGCCCGGACCCGTCCGCGTACGAGCCGTCCCGCGTAGTACCTGACGTGCCGCCCTCCGACGTACGGGAGCTGCTGGCAGACGACGTACCGGAGGCGGCCGAACCCTCCTGCGACTGACCTGCACCGGACTCAGGCGGCTCAGACCAAGACGGCCGCGACTGCCACGGATCCGGGCTACCGGCTCCGGACTGCCCCTGGTTCGGCTGCCACAACTCGGAGGAAGCCGACCCAGACTCACCCGAACCCGGCTCAACCTGCGACCACGACGGCGTGGAAGGAGCCCAGTCCGGATTCGACTGCCAAGCCTCCTGCTCACCCCCCGCCTGCCCACCACCGAACCAACCAGACCCAGCCTGCCCAGAGCCGGGCTGACCGGGGCCCGGCTGCCCAGGGCCGGGCTGACCGGAGCCCGGCTGACCGGGACCGGGCTGACCGGGACCGGGCTGACCGGGACCGGGCTGACCAGCACCGGGCCGGTTGGAGTCGAGGTTGCCGGCCCCCGGCTGACCCCAGCCAGGCTGACCAGCACCGAACTGCTCAGAACCACCCTGACCCCGACCAGACGCACCAGCACCAAAGGGGCTCGGCCCGGACTGCCCCGAGCCGAACTGCCCCGAGCCGAACTGCCCCGAGCTGAGCTGCCCGGAGCCGCGCTGACCTGCGCCTGACTCACCTGGGCTGGACGGGCCGGTACCAAACTGCCCTGGTCCGGACTGGCTCTGGCCCGACTGGCCAGAGCCGAACTGCTCAGAACTTGACGGACCGGGACCAGTCTGACCTGGGCCTGACCGCGCGGAGCCGAACTGCCCTGAGCCGGGTTGACCTGGGCCAGGTTGACCTGAGCCGGGTTGACCTGAGCCGGGTTGACGTGGGCCGGGTTGACCGGAGCTGAACTGCCCGGAGCCGGGTTGGCCTGGACCGGACTGAGCTGGGCCGGGCAGAGCTGGGCTGAATGGGTCGGAGTTGGGCCGGCTGGGAGCTTGCTGGCCGGGACCGTACTGGCCCGGGGCGTACTGGCCTGGGGCGGGCTGGCCTGGCCTGGGGGCGCCTTGGCCGGGGGTGGAGGTGGGGCGGCTGCCTGGGGGCTGGATGGTGTCCGGCTGGTCGGGGTGTTCTCGGCGGTTGGGGTCCCAGCCGCCGTCGAACCAGTTGTTGGCGGGGGCGTCGGACTGACCCGGGCTCTCGAACTCGCGCTTGGCCTCGTTGTCGCCGCTCCACCAGCCGGAGGACTGACCTTCGCCGGCACCCGGCTGACCATCGCCGGAAGCAGGTGCTTGCGGCCCGCGGTCGTTGTCCCGCGCCCCGAACCACCCACCGGACGAACCCTGCCCGCCACCAGCACCACCAGCACCACTGGAGCCATCCTGACCGGCCGCACCCGAACCGCTCGCCTCAGGCCCACGCCGGGAAAACCAGCTCTCCCCAGAACCTTGCTCAGAACCCTGCCCAGCACCCGACTGCGCAGCACCCGATCGCCCAGCACCCGACTGCCCGGCGCCCGACTGTCCAGGACCTGCAGAGCCGCCTTGCACCGGACCAGCACCGTAACCACCGGAACCGGAACCACCAGGCCCACCCGGACGGCCGGAGCCCGTGCTGCCCGGACCGCCTGCGCCAGGACCACCCGCACCGGCGCTGCCGGGAGCGCCCGTACCTGCGGCGCCGGGGCCGCCCGTACCTGTGCTCCTGGGACCGCCTGGGACGGAGCCGCCGGAGGTGCGGACGTGCTGGGCGGGGGTGCCGGAGTTGTGCTGACCGGAGCCGTAGCCGCCCGGTCCGCCGGGGGCGGAGTTGCTCGGACCGCCGGGGCCGGAGATGCCTTGGCCGGTCGAGCCGGAGGCGCGTGCGTTGCCGGAGGCGAAGCCGCCCTGCCCAGGGCCGTAGCTCCCGGGCCTGCTCGCGCCGCCGGGGCCGGGCGTGTCTGGGCCGGCGGGATCGGATGTGCCCGGGCCAGATGTGCCCGGGCCGGATGTGCCCGGGCCGGATGTGCCCGGGCCGGATGTGCCCGGGCCGGATGTGCCCAGGCCGGATGTGCCCGGATCGGATGTGCTCGGGTCGGATTTCTCTGAGCCGGATGTGCTCGGGTCCGAGGTGGCCGGGGCTGAGGTTGGGCCCGCGGGGGTGGGGTGGGCGGGAACGGGCTCCTGTGGGCGGTCCGGCTGGGGGTCAGCCGGGTCGCTCCCCGGGGGCTGGTTCCTGTTGTCCGACATCGATGCTCCTCACGACCTTGCTTGGCGTAGCTCGTTGGTGGGGCGTCGAAGCCGCCTCCCCCGGCACATACTTTGCGCGATCCGGACCAACCAGGCTAGCTAGTTCGGCCAGTCGGTTGCCAGGAGTGATCGGACCGTGTTCTCACTGGACCTTGCCGGCCGAGGCGGCCCAGGTGTTGCAGACGCGTGGGTCGCGGCCGTTGTAGCCGCGCAGGGCCCAGTACTGGTGGTTGTTGGCGTCGCCGTGGTCGTTGTTCAGGTCGGTGGTGTGACCGATCAGCCAGCGCCATTGGACCTGGGACTGCCCGGTGACCGGGTAGCTGCTCCGGTTCGCGCCGATGAAGATGTCCGAGAAGCACGACGCCTGGAGTTCGAGCCGACGGCTGTCCTGGAGTTCCATCGCGTAGTTCGGCCGCTCGTAGCGGATCCGCGCGTACGCCTGCAGGATTCCCATGTTGTTCTGTACGTGGTGCCCGTACTCGTGGGCCATCTGGTGCAGCATCCACATCCGCGCCCACACCTTCTGGTAGCTCTGCGGGTACCGGTTGTAGTTGCCGGTGTCCTCGGTGAGGTTCATGTAGATGGTGTCGTTCGTACCGCAGAAGAACGGCGGGTTCGAGTCCACGTGCGTACCGCATGGTGACGACACCGACCCGCTGAACGTGATCACGTGCGGCGCCCGGAACCGTCCTCCGGCCTTGGCGACAACGGGGGCCCACGCCTTGTTCAGACAGGCCAGCAGGTTGTTGTAGTTCGCCCTGGCGCCGGCCGCGCTGTTCGGCCGTGCGCCCGACTCCCTGCAGTGCACCGACGACATCACACCGGCCTTGTACAGGCTGTTCTTGACCACCAGGTCACTGTCGGTCGGACCGGACTTGGTCGTCGTCGGCGTCGTGGTCGTCGTCTGCCGGCTGGCCGTAGGACGGGTCGGCTGCCTCGTGGGCTGTGTGGTGGTCGGCACACCCCGGGTCGACGGCGCCTCGGTCGGTTCCGTGGGCTGGGTCGGGCTGTACGTCGTCGTGACGCTCGGCTCGGACGACGGGTCGCCGCCGCCCTTCAGCGCCGACGAGAGCGCCTTCAGCGCCGTACCGCCGATCACCAGCACGCCGAGCACGACCAGTACGGCGATCAGTGCGCCGCGGCCCTTCTTCTTCGGCGGCTGTGGTCCGCCGGGCGGGGCGCCCCAGCCGAACTGCTGCTGCGGCGGCTGTCCCTGCCCGTGGAACGGCTGCCCCGGAAACGGTTGCCCTGGGTAACCAGGAGGTCCTTGTCGCGGCGGTCCCTGCGGAGGCCCTTGGTACGGCGGTCCCTGCGGGGGCCCTTGGTACGGCGGGCCTTGCTGAGGACCTTGCGGCGGCCGCCCGGGCGACGGTGTTCCGCCGTACCCAGGCCCCTGCTGCCACGGCTGCTGTGGCTGCTGCGGTGGGTACTGCTGACCGGGCGGTGGTCCCCATTGGTTGCCTGACACGTCCGCGACGCTACCGGAGTGCGGGCTCAACTTCGGCAGCGGTCGGGGTGCCCCGTTGGTTGCCTGACACCCGCCAGACGCTAGGGTGCCCGGTGTCAACCTGACCCTCTCTCTACGGTGTGATTGGGCGATGCGTCTACGTCTCCTCGGGCTATCCCTCTGTGCCCTCGGCCTGCTCGGCCTGTCCGCTGTCCCCGCGGGCGCGGCCGCTTCCGGCGCAGCCGCCGGAAGCAGCGCGACCGCCGACCCGGTGGTCACCAACTACGACAGTCAGGTCCGGGTCGAGCGTGACGGCCTCCTCCGGGTATCGGAGACCTGGAAGCTGAGCAACGTGAACGGGACCTTCACCCGGTTCGTCGTGACCCGTGACCACCTCGACAACGACATCGATCACGTCCAGGAGATCGGTGACCTGCAGGTCAAGGCCGGCGGCCAGGACAAGAAGACCGAGGTGAAGACGGACGGCGACGTCACGTCGATCGCCGTACCGGACGTGACCAGCAGTACGACGCAGCTCGACTTCACGTACACGGTGAAGGGCGCGGTGTCGAAGACCCTGGACGGCACCGAGGTGCAGTTCGCGCCGCTCACCGGGATCAGCATCCCGGTGCAGGAGGTGAACACGGTCTTCAGCGTCCCGGACGTCACGCACGTGGCCTGTTTCGCGGGCCCGGTGGACAGCAACGTCCCGTGTTCGCTGGCGCAGCTCGGCGAGACCTCCGGCCCGACGTTCAAGCAGACCGCGCTGCCGCCGGGCAACACGGTCCGGATGATCGTCGGCTTCCCGAAGGACCAGATCGCGGCGAACACGATCGTCGAGTACCGGCACACGTTCAAGCGCGCCTTCTCCACCGACGCCGCGCAGCTGATCACCGCCCTGCTTCTGCTGCTGCTCGGCGCCATCGCGCTCGGCGTCCTGTACCGGCTCCGCGGTCGCGACCAGGTGGACCCGCGGCGCGTCGTCCCGGCGTCGCTGTTCAGTCTTGGCACCGACGCGCGGATCGACTTCACGCCGCCGTCCGACCTGCGGCCCGGTGAGGTCGGCACGCTGATCGACGAGCGGATCGACCCGGTCGACGTGACAGCGACGATCATCGACCTCGCGGTCCGCGGCCACATCACGATCACCGAGCTGGACAAGCGCAGCGAGTTCGCCCGCGCCGACTGGGAGCTCCGCCGGGTCGCCAACGCGCCGGCCGAGGAGCTGCACCGGTACGAGAACGTCCTGATCCGGGCGATCTTCGGCGACGCCGACTCGGTACTGGTCTCCGAGCTCGGCAAGCAGGTCCGCGCCGGTCTCGAGCAGGTCCAGGACGCGCTGTACGACGGTGTCGTGAAGCGCGGCTGGTTCACCGAGCGCCCGGACCGGACCCGCTCGCTGTGGGCGACGATCGGGATCGGGACCACCGTGGTCGGTGTGGTCGCGACCGTGCTGCTGGCGCTGGTGTCGACCTGGGGTCTGCTGGGCATCGCGATCACGCTGATCGGCGTCGGGCTGCTGGTGGTCGGCCGCTACATGCCGGCCAAGGCCCCGGCCGCCGGCCGTGTGCTCGGTCAGGTCGCCGCGATCCGCGGTGAGCTGCTGGAGATGGACGTCAGCGAGCTCCCGGCCGACCAGGCGGTCGACCTGTGCTCGCGGGCGCTGCCGTACGCCGTCGTGCTCGGCGGCTCGAGCCGCTGGATCGACGCACTGGTTGCCACCGACACCACGCCGGGCGTGGAGGACGAAGGCTTCCCCTGGTACCGCGGCCCGAGCGGCTGGCACCTGCAGTACCTGCCGGACTCGCTCCGCAACCTCACCACGAACCTGACCGGCGCACTGTTCGACCGCTGACAACGCTCACAACGTCCGAAGATCTGAGGGCTGTAGGCCACAGATCTTCGGACGTTGTCGTTTCACCAGTTGTGTTGCGGGTCAGCGGGTGCGGGGAGGGGCGTGTTCTCCGGGTGGATCACGTAGACCAGTCCGCCCGAGTGCGGCACCCACGCGTTCTCGAACGCGGTCCGGTCGTACGTCGTACGCACCTGGTCGTCGCTGGCGATCAGGTGCGACGCCGGGTCGTTGACGACCACGTTGCCGGCCTGGTCGAACCCGACGATCACCATCAGGTGCCCGTTCGTCCCGTACCCCGCGCCAGGCAGGTCGCCCTTCTTGAACGACAGCGACGCGATCAGCGGGATCCCGGCCTTGATGAACCGCTCCGCCTCGGTCAGCGACCGCAGCCGCGTGACGAACGCGTCCACTCCGCGGGAGCCGGCGTACGCCGTGTTGAACGGCCAGTTGCCCGCCCCGTCGTACGAGTAGTCGAACACCGAACGCGCCGAGTGGTCCACTTGCGGATCCGGATCGGACGGGTCGACCCAGGACGTCTCGGCCCGCGTCGGGCCGGCGCCCCAGTAGTCGAGGACCATCGCGGTCGAGGTCGCCGAGCACCACGCCTCACCGCCGCCGTCCCACTGCGGGTAGTGGCCGACGTGGGTCTCCTGCGAGTACGTCGGTACGTCGAGCGTGATGCCCTCCGCGCCGCCGAGGGGGCTGACGGCAACCTTCTTGTCGGACGGCAGCCGGGACGCCATCGCGCCGACGGAGCGGACCACGGGGGACGTCGTCGTACCGCTCAGCCGGTACAGCGTGACCTTCAGCTGCCAGCGGTCCAGCCACTTGCCGGTCGCGGCCTGAAAGGTGTCGACGGCAACGGATCCGTCGGCGTCGCCCTGGCTCGGCACCGAGGTCCGGTGGATGTCGCCGGCGCCGGTGTCGTCGCCGCCGGACCAGCGACCGAGCACGTACCACTTGGTGGTCGTGCCGAGGTTCGTCGTACCGGCCATCGACACCTCGACCCAGGTGCCGGGCGGGGTGGTGGCGTTCCAGGACGCGACCAGTTCGGTCAGCCCGAAGCCGGTGCTGACGTGCGGCGACACCCAGCTCGTCCGGTCGTAGGACTTCGCGGTGCCGTCGCCGAACGGGTCGACGTACGACGTGGTGCCGGTCGACGTACCGAACGTAAGGGCGCCGTCGGAGACCGTCGTACCGGACGGCTCGCCGGCCAGGAAGTCCGCGGTCGACGTCCAGCTCCGGTACGCGATCTCGCGCGCCGGAGCAACCTTGACGGCCTGGCTCGGCAACGTGCCGGCACTGAGCACGGCCACCCCCAGCATCAGAGCGGTAATGGAACGGGCCCCATGACCCGGCATCAGCACAGTCATGAATCGACGGTAGACGCCTCGGCAGTTGCTGTCATGGCGTCGGCGTGCCGCGGCAAGAAATTTACGAGCGGTCGTCCCACTCGGTGTAGAGCATCGCGAAGACCAGTTCATCGGTCCACTCGCCCTTCAGGTACTCGTTCTGCACGAAATGCGCCTCCTGGCGCAGCCCGAGCCGCTGCAACAGCTTCACCGAGCCGGTGTTGCGGGCGTCCAGCCGGGCGATGATGCGGTGCAGGCCGAGCTCCTCGAATCCGAGGCGCAGCAGCTCCACGGAAGCCTCCGCGGCGTACCCGTGGCCGTGCGACTCCGGGTGGAAGACGTACCCGATCTCGCCGGTGCGCTGCTCGGTGCTGTTCAGGAACAGCGTGACCTCACCCAGGTGCCGGCCGGTGTCCCGCAGGATCACGGCGACGGTGAGCGCTTGACCGTCTACGTCCATCGGGACATCGGCCAGCCGGCCGGTGAGGGCCTCCTTGACCTGCTCAGGCGTCCGTACGTCGTACAGCAGGAACCGGGTGACGTCCGGGTTGGACTGCAGCTTCAGCAGGTCGTCGTAGTCGGTCTCGACGTAGCGTCGAAGGATCAGGCGGTCGGTCTCGATCGGCAGCGAGTAGCTCATCGATCGAGACTAAGCGACCGCCGCAACCCCTTTAGCCGTTGGCCAGTGCCTGCAGTCGGCTGTAGTCGCCGTTGAACCGGTCCTGGTCGATAGGCGTCGAGCTGTACTGCCAGATGGTGTGGAACGGCCAGCCGCCCGGCAGCGTGCCCGGGGAGGAGGCGTACTTCGCCACCCACAGCGGGTTCGTCGAGTTGAAGGCGCTGCTGTTACCGGTGCAGCGGCTCCACCAGTCCAGGTTCGTGTAGATCGGCACGTCCCGGCCGGTCGTCGCCTTGTAGGTGTTGGCGAAGTCGCGGATCCAGCTGACCATGGAGGCCGCGCTCAGCCCGTAGCAGGTGGCGCCGTACGGGTTGTACTCGATGTCGAGGGCACCCGGCAGCGTCTTGCCGTCCTTGGACCAGCCACCGCCGTGCGCCAGGAAGTACGTCGCCTGGTTCGCACCGCTGGAGTCGTTCGGCGTGGCGAAGTGGTAGGCGCCGCGGATCATCCCGACGTTGTAGGACCCGTTGTACTGCTGGGCGAAGTACGGGTTCGTGTAGTAGTTGCCTTCGGTCGCCTTCGTGTAGGCGAACCGCTTCCCGGCGTTCCACTGACCGGCCCAGTCGACGTTGCCCTGGTAGCTGGCCACGTCGATACCTTCGACGGTGGCGGCCGGTGCCAGCACGGCCGGCGTGGCGGCTGTGCTGCTGGTCTTGGTGTTCGTCCAGCCCATGTAGCCGCCGCCGGCAAGGGTGATTCCGTGCTGGCGGGCCTGCGTGGTTGGCTGGTGGATGGAGCTTGCTTGGGCGGAGCCGACCGAGGCCATCAACAGGCCAAGGGTTACGGCGGCACCCGTGAAAAGGGCGGACTTCACGGTTTCCTCCAGAGCGATATGAGGGGCGGACAAAGCGCTCGGCGGGGTTATTACCCAGTTTCGGAGGAAATCAACCCTTTACTCCTTCTGTTTGGTGATCATTTACCGGACGTACGTCGGTGACGCCGTGAACGTGTTGCACCCCCGCGGGCTCCGGGTACTGAACCCGGCGTCCGCCCAGCGCGGGATGATCGCCCGGCTGCCGTGGTCGCGCTGCGTGCCGTACTCGTCGCCCTGGTGCGAGTGCAGGTAGTCGAGCTGGCTCTTGAACGCCCCGGAGATCCTGTAGCTGCTCCTGTTCGACCCCATGAACACGTTGCCGAAGCAGGTCGCCTGGATCTCCAGCCGGCGGCTCATCTCCAGCGACTTGTCCCCGGAATACTCGTACCGGAGGTTGCTGTCGGCCTGCAGGATGCCCACCATGTTCTGTACGTGGTGCCCGAACTCGTGCGCCACCGTGTCGGTCATCTCGGCGCGGACCCAGGCCATCGCGTAGCTGTTGTTGCTGTACTGCTGGTAGTACTTGATGTCGGATCCGGCGTCCATGTAGATGGTGCGGTTCGAGCTGCAGTAGAAGGAGCTCGGCGCGCTGCCGCCGCAGGGGCTCGTCGCGGAGCCGCTGAACGCGACCAGGTTCGGCGGGACGAAGCGTCCGCCCGCCAGCCGTACCTGCTTCGGCCAGGCGCGGACCAGGCAGGAGATCAGGTTCGTGTAGTACTTGCGGGCGTTCGCCGCGGAGCTCGGGCGGGCGCCCGACTCCCTGCAGTTCACCGTGGACATCACGCCGGACCGGTAGATCTTGTTCCGGGCAACCAGGTCGAGGTCGGACGGGCCGGTTGGGGTGGTCCGGGTCGTGCTCGGCTCGGTCGTCGTCGTGGTCCTGGCCGGCTGCGTCGGGCGGGTGGTCGCCGGGGCGGACGTCGTCGCGGGTTCGGTCGGGTACTCGGTCGCAGTCGGCTGCGGTTGGGTGTAGGTGTCGTGCCCGTTGTGCTTGAGGATCGCGCTCACCAGGAACAGGCCGACGGCGCCGAACAGCACGACCAGCGGTACGACGACGAAGACTGCCTTGCTCTTCTTCTTGGGAGGCGGCGGGCTGAACCCGAAACCACGGCCCTGCGGCGGTCCCCAGTTCGGCGGGCCGGGCGGCGGGCCGTACTGAGGCCCACCCGGGTACTGCGGGGGACCGGCGTACTGCTGCGGCGGACCGGCGTGCTGCTGCGGGCCGACGTACTGCTGTGGCGGTGGGTACTGCCCTGGCGGCGGCCCGTACGGCCCTTGGTTCGACAACTGACCCGTCCTCCCGGAGATGTGCTGTGGATATCTTGTCAAGGGTCAGTGCCACTTCCCGTTACCCTTGACCGGTGACACTTCGCTTGTACGACACCGCAACGGCAGCAGCGAGGGATTTCGAGCCGGTCCATCCGGGCAAGGTCGGGATCTACCACTGCGGGCTGACGGTGCAGGGTGCCCCGCACGTCGGGCACATCTACAAGGAAGTGGTCTTCGACGTCCTGCGCCGCTGGCTGGAGCGCTCCGGCTACGAGGTGACCGTGATCGCGAACGTCACGGACATCGAGGACAAGATCCTCGCCAAGTCCGCCGAGCGCGGCATCCCGTGGTGGGCGCACGCCTACGAGTTCGAGCGCGAGCTGCACTGGGCGTACGACGTGCTCGGCTGCCGCCCGCCGACGTACGAGCCGCGCGCCACCGGGCACATCCCGGAGATGGTCGAGATGATCGAGCAGCTGATCGACCGCGGCCATGCGTACGTCGCGCCCGACGGGTCCGGCGACGTCTACTTCGACGTCCGCTCCTGGCCGGAGTACGGCGCGCTCTCGCACCAGAAGATCGACGACATGGAAGCCGCCGAGGACGCGGACCCGCGCGGCAAGCGTGACCCCCGCGACTTCGCGCTCTGGAAGGGGTACGTCGAGGGCACCCCGCGGACCGCCTCGTGGCCGACGCCGTGGGGCCGCGGCCGCCCGGGCTGGCACCTGGAGTGCTCCGCGATGGCCGGGAAGTACCTCGGCGACGAGTTCGACATCCACGGCGGCGGGCTGGACCTGCGGTTCCCGCACCACGAGAACGAGCTGGCCCAGTCGACCGCGGTCGGGCAGAAGTTCGCCCGGTTCTGGATGCACAACGCGCTGGTCACCACGGCCGGCGAGAAGATGTCGAAGTCGATGGGCAACAGCGCCGTCGTGCGGAACGTGGTCGAGCGGGTGCGCCCGATCGAGCTGCGCTACTACCTCGTGCAGTCGCACTACCGGTCGGTCGTCGAGTTCTCGTTCGAGGCGCTCGACGAGGCCGCGAAGAGCTTCCAGCGGCTCGAGGGTTTCGTGGACCGGGCCACCGAGGTGACCGGCGCAGTCGAGCCGGCGGCCGGGCTGCCGTCGGACTTCGTCGCCGCGATGGACGACGACCTCGGTACGCCGGCCGCGATCGCCGTGCTGCACAACACCGTCCGCGACGGGAACAAGCTGGTCGCGGACGGCGACTCCGCGGCGTTGCGCGAGGCGCTCGCCTCGGTGCGCGGGATGCTCGGCGTGCTCGGGCTGGACCCGTTGGCCGAGCCGTGGGTGTCGCGGACCGGTGGCAGTGATGAGCTGACCGAGGTCGTCGACGGGCTGGTGAAGGCCCTCCTCGAGCAGCGCCAGGCAGCCCGCCAGCGGAAGGACTACGCCGCCGCCGACGCGGTGCGCGATCGGCTGAAGGCACTCGGCGTCGTCGTCGAGGACACTCCGCAGGGACCCCGCTGGTCTCTCGCGGCAACTACTGACGAAGGAAACTGACGTGCCAGGCAGCAGCCAGCGCAAGGGAGCCATCCGGAAGAAGCCGCGGGGCAACCCGACGGCCGGTTCCGGCGGCCGGGTCCGCCGCGGTCTCGAGGGCAAGGGCCCGACGCCGAAGGCGGTGGACCGGGTCAAGCACCCCGCGCACAAGCGGGCGAAGGCGGCCGAGCGCTCGAAGGAACGCGACCAGCGCACCAGGCGTCCGGCGCGCAAGGACGCCGACTCGACGGTCGAGTGGGTGTACGGGCGGAATCCGGTCGTCGAGGCGCTCCGGGCCGGCGTCCCGGCCTCCGCGCTCCATGTTGCCGAAGGCACCGAACGGGACGCCCGGCTGCGCGAGGCGCTGCTGGTCGCGGTCGAGACCGGCGTCTCCGTGCTCGAGGTGCCGCGGTCCGAGCTGGACCGGGTCACCGCAGGCGGCTCGCACCAGGGTGTCGCGCTGCAGATCCCACCGTACGAGTACGCGCACCCCGACGACCTGCTGCAGCGGGCGTACGACGCGAAGGAGGTGCCGCTGATCGTCGCGCTCGACGGCGTCACGGACCCGCGCAACCTCGGCGCGATCACGCGGTCGGCGGCCGCGTTCGGCGCCCACGGTGTCGTCGTACCGGAACGCCGTACGGCGTCGATGTCGGCGTCGGCGTGGAAGACGTCGGCGGGCGCCGCGGCCCGGATCCCGGTCGCCCGGGCCGGCAACCTGAACCGGGCGCTCAAGTCCTACAAGGACGCCGGTCTGCTGGTGATCGGCCTGGACATGAACGGTGAGGTCGAGCTCCCCGAGTTCGAGGCCGCCACCGAGCCCGTCGTCCTGGTGATCGGCTCCGAGGGCAAAGGCCTGGCCCGCCTGGTCCGCGAGAACTGCGACCTGATCGTCTCGATCCCGATGACCAGCGCCACCGAATCCCTCAACGCCGGCATCGCCGCCGGCGTCACCCTCTACGAGATCTCCCGCCGCCGCGCGAGCTGAATCGAGCAGCGACCTTGATGTAGCTACATGATGTAGTTACATCGGTGGTGGTATGAGAACGATCGGACTGCGGGAGCTCAACCAGAACCCGTCGAAGGCGGTGGCGCGGGTGCGGGCCGGCGAGACGATCGTCGTGACCGACAGAGGTCGTCCGGTGCTTCGGTTGGTTCCCGAGGACGCGTGGCCGGGTGTCCTGCAGCACCTGCTGGACTCCGGCGAGGTGACGCCGCCTGCAGAGCTCGGGATGCCGGACCTGATGCTGGAACTGGCGCCCGAGGTCGGCAGCCTGTCCGACCTGCTGATCGAGGATCGGGACAAGGAGCGGCGCAGGTGATCTACCTGGATTCCTGCGCGTTGCTGAAGTTCATCAAACCGGAGGCCGAGTCGGCCGCCCTCCGTGCTTGGCGCTCCGGGTTGTCCGCGGATACCGAGCTGGTGACCAGTGAGCTGGCGAGCCTGGAGATCACGCGTACGTTGCTAGGTGCAGGGGTGGACCACCAGCGAGTGCCGTACTTCGCGGCGCAAGCGGTTCGCGGTGTGTACCTCGCGGACCTCACCTCGACAGTGCTCGGTCGGGCAATGGCTTACCGGACGGCGAAGCTGGGCTCGCTTGATGCGATTCATCTGGCGAGCGCCGAACCGTTCCGCCCGGAGCTGTCGGAGTTCGTTACCTACGACAAGGAGCTGAGTGCGGCGGCTGAGGAACTCGGGTTTCCGGTGCTGTCGCCGGTCTGACAGCTGACGGCGCCCCGGGCCGGGTGGCCCGGGGCGCAGTTTGCTGGATCAGTAGACGCTCACGCCGTAGCGGGAGAGGGCTTCGGTGACGGGCTGGAAGTAGGTGGTGCCGCCGGAGGTGCAGTTGCCGGAGCCGCCGGAGGTCAGACCGAGGGCTACGGTGCCGGCGAAGAGGGCGCCGCCGGAGTCGCCGCCTTCGGCGCAGACGTTGGTCTTGATCAGGCCGCTGACGGTGCCTTCGGCGTAGTTCACCGTGGCGTTCAGGCCGGTGACGGTGCCGCTGTGGACGCCGGTGGTGCTACCGCTGCGCTTGACCGCCTGGCCGACGGACGCGTTGCCGGCGGACGTGATGTCCTGCGAGGAGCCGTTGTACAGGTCCACCGTTCCGGGGTGGTTCGTGTACGACGCGCTGTACTGCACGATCGCGTAGTCGTTGCCCGGGAAGCTCGAGTCGTACGTCGTCCCGAGCAGCGTGGTCTTGGCGGAGTTCGAGTACCAGCTGGATGCGATGTTGCCGCAGTGGCCCGCGGTCAGGAAGTAGTACGTGCTGCCGCTGCGGACGTTGAAGCCGAGCGAGCAGCGGTACTGCCCGCCGTAGATGGCGTCGCCGCCGGCGATGAACTTGGTCAGCTTGCCGGACATCTTCTCGAGCTTGATCCGGCTGCCGAACTGCTTGGTCACGCCCGTCAGCTGCGCCAGCTTGGCACCGGTGACGGTGTTGTCGTACGAAACGATGATCCGGCCGTCGGGAGCGGTCTCCCACGCGGTACCCGGGATCGTCGCGTCCTCGCTCAGCGTGGATGTGATCGCGGCTGCGGAAAGAGTGGCCGGGTTGACCGGTGCGGCCGAGGCCTGCGTTGCCAGAAGTCCGGCGGCGGCAAGCCCGGCCGCGGCCAGGAGAGCGGTGGTACGGCGTAATGGGGACAGGTTCACGGTTTCAGCCTCCTCACGATGAGGACGCCTTCGGGGCGGGGCGTCCTTGACTTCAACCGTGACGAGTCCTACCCATAATCTCAGTGAGTATTCAGGCAATCTCGGAGCGTAGGGGAAACCTCCGCTCAGTAGATGTAGACCCCGTACGCGTTCAGCGCCTGCACGACCGGCTGGAAGTACGTCACGCCACCCTGTGTGCAGTCACCGGAACCACCGGACGTCAGCCCGAAGGCGTACTGCCGGTAGAACAGCGGGCCGCCGGAGTCGCCCGGCTCGGCGCAGACGCTGGTCTGGATCAGGCCGACCACACGGCCGTCGCCGTAGTTCACCGTGGCGTTCAGCCCGGTGACCCGGCCGCTGTGCAGCCCGCTGGTGGCGCCGGAGCGGTACACCAGCTGGTTGAGGCCCGGGTTCATCGCCTTGGTGATGTCCTGCGAGCGGCCGTTGTACAGGTACACGCTGCCGCCCGGCGGCTTCGTCTTGATGTCGGTCCGGTACACGACCAGCGAGTAGTCGTGGTACGGGTACGTGGCGTTCCAGACCGCGCCGGTGTAGACCTTGTGCGCCTGGTCCTGGTACCAGCGGGCAGCGTCGACACCGCAGTGGCCCGCGGTGAGGAAGTAGTACTTCCCGCGCCGTTGCACGTTGAAGCCGACCGAGCACTTGTAGTTGCCGCCGAACGTCGCCATGCCGCCGCTGATGTACTTCTGCAGCTTGCCGGGCAGCTTCTCCATCTTCACGTTGGTACCGAGCTGCTTGGCCAGGCCGGTCAGCTCGGTCAGCTTCGTACCGGTGACCGTGGAGTCGTACGACACCACGACGGTGCCGTCCGGCTTCGTCAACCACGCCGTACCCGCGGTGTGGATCTGGTCGTTCAGAGTGGCGGTGATCGCCTTGGCGGACAGCCGAGGCGGCTGCACCGGATCAGCCCCGGCCGGCGCGGCGGCGGTGAGGGCGAGCGCGGCGGCCGCCACCACGGCCGCAGTTCGTCGGAGAGATTTCATGGTCATCAGCCTTCCGGGGCGTACGGCTCTGATGCACGAGATGGCAGCAAGAGGACGGTTTCCCACCCTAAGGGGATGGTCGGTTCAGTCGAGGCGCAGGGAGTGCAGGACGAAGGAGGCTAGTTCGCGGTACGCCTCGGCGTCGTTCAGGCCGGTACGGCGGGCGATGTCGCCGCGCTGGATCGCCTGCATGGTGTGCGCGATCATCTCGGCCGCGAACGCGATGTCGACCTGCCGGAACGTCTTGTGGTTGATGCCGTCCTCGATCAGCTGCCGGACCCGCTCGGCGGCGATCCGGGTGTTCCGCTCGTACACCGACCGCGCCGGCGCGAACGTCGCCACGTCGTCGAGGAAGGTCCGGCTGGCCGGCCGGAGCGCGTCCGCGACCGCGCCGAGGTAGGCCGCGATCCGCCGGTCGTGCCGGGTCTGCCGGACGACCGCGGACTCCACCTGGGCGGTGGCATTCTTGAAGTAGTGCTTGACCACCTCGACGGCGAGCTGTTCCTTGCTCGGCGCCAACGCGTACAGGGTCGTCTTGCTGCAGCGCAGCTCGGCGGCCAGGTCGTCCAGCGTGAACCGGCTGAACCCTTGCTCGAGGAACAGGGACAGGAGTCGGTCCAGCAGCTCGGACTGCCGGCGGGTACGTCGGCCCGGAACGACTGTTGTCATATCGAGACAGCATAGAACGATACTCAGGTAGGTGCTTCAGTATCATTCCTAGTATCATTTTCGTCAGCTGTTGAGAGGGGTTTCTGATGGCTGTCGACCGGCTCCTGCCCACTGACGAATCCGTTGACCTGCTCGCCCTGGTCCGGGACCTGTGCGAACACGAACTGGCTCCGCATGCCGCGCACGCCGAGGAGACCGAGGCGTTCCCGCGGGACGCGTTCCGGACGCTCGGCAAGGCCGGCCTGCTCGGCCTGCCCTATCCGGAGCAGTACGGCGGTGCCGAGCAGCCGTACGAGGTGTACCTGCAGATGCTCGAGGAGATCGCGTCCGCGTGGATGTCGGTCGGCGTCGGCGTCTCCGTGCACACGATGACGTCGTACGGGCTGGCCACGTTCGGTAGCGACGAGCAGAAGGCCCGGCTGCTGCCGGACATGGTCGGCGGCGAGCTGCTCGGCGCGTACGCGCTGTCCGAGCCGCAGGCCGGGTCCGACATCAGCTCGATGACCACCCGCGCCGTCCGCGACGGGGACTCGTACGTGCTGAACGGTACGAAGGCGTGGATCAGCCACGGTCCGTACGCCGACTTCTTCACCACGTTCGCCCGTACGTCGGACGACCGGAAGCAGGGGATCTCCGCGTTCCACGTGCCGGCCGGCGTCGACGGCCTGAGCTTCGGCGCCCCGGAGCGGAAGATGGGGCTGACCGGATCCACCACGACGCTGGTCAACTACGACGACGTGCGCGTCCCGGCGGCGAACCTGATCGGCGCGGAGGGTGACGGGATGCGGATCGCGCTGTCCGCGCTCGACTCCGGGCGGCTCGGGATCGCGGCGTGCGCGGTCGGCCTCGCGCAGGCGGCCCTCGACCTCGCCACGTCGTACGCGCTCGAGCGGCAGCAGTTCGGGCAGTCGATCGCGGACTTCCAGGGGATCCAGTTCCTGCTCGCCGACATGGCGGCCGCGGTCGAGTCCGGGCGGGCGACGTACCTGCACGCGGCGCGCCGGCGCGACCTGGGCCGGACGTTCACCCGGGAGGCCGCGATCGCGAAGCTGGTCTGCACGGACGGGGCGATGAAGGTCACCACCGACGCGGTCCAGGTGCTCGGTGGGTACGGTTACACCCGGGAGTTCCCGGCCGAGCGATACATGCGCGAGGCCAAGGTGACCCAGATCTTCGAAGGTACGAACCAGATCCAGCGGCTCGTCATCAGCCGTGACGTCTTGAGGAGTGTGGGATGAAGTTCAGCCCGTCCGATGTCGCCCTCGTCACCGGTGGTGGTTCGGGGCTCGGGGAGGCGACCGTACGGCGACTGGCGGCGGACGGGCTCGGCGTGGTGATCGTCGACCTGCCGTCGTCCGCGGGCAAGGCGATCGCGGACGAGCTGGGCGACCGGGTGGTGTTCGCGCCGGCCGACGTCACCGACGAGGCCGCCGTGACCGCTGCGCTGGATGCTGCCGAGGCGCTGGGAACGCTGCGTGCGGTGGTGAACTGCGCCGGTGTCGCGACACCCGGCCGGGTGGTCGGCCGCAAGGGCCCGTTGCCGCTGGCAACTTTCCGGCAGGTGATCGAGATCAACCTGATCGGCACCTTCAACGTACTCCGGCTCGCGGCCGAGCGGATGATCGCGTCCGAGCCGTCGGCGGACGGCGACCGCGGCGTCGTGGTGATGACCGCGTCGATCGCGGCGTACGACGGCCAGATCGGGCAGGCGGCGTACGCGTCCAGCAAGGGCGCCATCGTCGCGCTGACGCTGACCGCAGCGCGCGACCTCGCCGACAAGGGCATCCGGGTGATGACGATCGCCCCCGGCACCATGGAGACCCCGATGCTCGCCGGCCTCCCGGAGGAGACCCGCGCGGTCCTGGAGCAGCAGGTCCCGCACCCGTCCCGCCTCGGCAAGCCGACCGAGTACGCCGCGCTCGTCCGGCACATCCTCGACAACCAGCTCCTGAACGGCGAGGTCATCCGCCTCGACGGCGCCCTCCGCATGCCCCCGCGCTGATGCACGTCCCCGCGATCCTGCTCCGCATGGGTTCGCCGTTCCTCCAACTCTGGTGGCGAATCCGTAAGCCCACCACCTTCGGCGTCAAAGCCCTGCTACGGCTGCCGGACGGGCGTTTCCTGGTCGTTCGGCACTCGTACGCCGACACCCACCGCTGGGCGCTTCCCGGCGGCGGCTACAAGCCAGCCCGCGAAACTCCCGCGCAAGCCGCCGCTCGCGAGGTCCACGAGGAACTGGGCCTGGTCGTACCGGCCGACGCCTTCCAGATCATGCGCAGCACCGTCACGACCCTTGAAGGCAAACACGACACCCTCACGATCCTCACCGCCTGCGCTCCCGACGACTCCGTCACCCGCTCCGCGGAGATCGCCGAGGCCCGCTGGGTGAGAAACCTTCAGGAACTAGGGGATGCGCCGCGGTCCAAGTGGTTGCTTTCGGCCCTCATCGAATAACTGTCAGGCCACTACGAGCTGTGGGTCGTCTACAAGTAGGTCCAGTCGGAGTCCGTGTCCGGGTGGTTCGCCCCGGACACGGACTCCCTGCTCAGATCGGTGAGCTCAGTTCGAGCCAGCGGACGCCGTGCGCAGGGACGGTGGACCCGCGCTCGGTAGTGGGCGTGTCCGTCCACAGGTCGCGAGCCGGAGCTGGGAGATCGGCAGGCAGCGTTACCTCTCGGGATGCGGCGCCGGTCCAGAACAGCGCTGCGTAGGAGCGGTTGTTGCCTTGGGCGGTCCAGACGATCAGCTCACCGTCGTCCAGCGGCTCGCGGATGATTTCGCGGCCGTCGGACGAAGACCGCAGAAGTTCGGCGAGTGCTGGATTGGCCAGCAGCGCAAGGGTTTCCGGCGAGGTGGTGGGCAGATCGCCGCCCATCATCAGCGGCGAGCGGGCCATCACCCACAGCGTCAGCAGGGTCTTCTGCTCGTCGACGGTGAGTCGGCTCATCCGGTCGTCGCCGCGCTCGGCGCGGATGCCGATGTGGCCGAGCGGGAGCATGTCCGCGTCCGCCCAGCCGCCGTCCTGCTGGAACGGCGCCCAGCGCGCCAGCCGGGCGAACTGCGCGTGCACGTCCTCCCACCGGTCCCACAGGTCGTCCGAGATCCGCCACAGCTGAGCGTTCGCCCGCAGGTGGTCCAGGTGATGCGTGGACAACTGGGTGCCCGGCGACAGCGACAGCACGATGTCCCGCCCGCTCCGCTCGATCGCCTGCGCGTACGCCGCGATCTCGCGGTCCTGGTACGGCGCCAGCATGTCGTCGGCCTTGACGAAATCCACACCCCACTCGGCGAACTGCGCCACCTGCGCGTCGTAGTACGCCTGCGCGCCGGGATGGTCGGGGTCGAGCCCGAGGTTGTCCGGGTTCCACGTGCAGACGTGCTCGTGGTCCGCGACGTCGCGGGCCGTCCACTCGGTCCCGTACACCGGCAGGTCCAGCTCGACCGCCCGCCGCGGGATCCCGCGCATGATGTGCAGCCCGAACTTCAGCCCGAGCGCGTGCACCTGCGCGGCCAGCGGCCCGAAGCCGGCGCCGTCCACGGCTGAGGGGAACCGCGACGGCGCCGGCAGTTGGCGGCCGTAGCCGTCCAGGACGACCGGCGCGTTCTCGTTGTACCCGTGCGACCGCGCGGTCGGGTCGTACCAGGCGATGTCCACGACGATCGTGTCCCAGCCGAACGGCAGCAGCTGGTCGTGCATCACCTGCGCGTTGGCCAGCACCTCGTCCTCGGTCACCGTGGTGCCGAAACAGTCCCAGCTGTTCCAGCCCATCGGCGGCGTCACCACTCGGCGAGCGATCCGTCGTCGTGCCGCAGCAGGGGTGATCGCCAGCGGTGCGGCTCCGCGGCCGCCGCCCGGACGACCTCCTCGTTGACCTCGATACCCAGTCCGGGACCGGTCGGGCGTTGCACGTGGCCGTCGGTGAACGCGAACACCTCCGGATCCACCAGGTAGTCGAGCAGCGCGTTGCCGCCGCCGTACTCGATGCCGAGGCTCTGCTCCTGGATCAGGAAGTTCGGGATCGCGAAGTCGATCTGCAGGCTGGCGGCCAGCGTGATCGGCCCGAGCGGGCAGTGCGGCGCGACGCTCACGTCGTACGTCTCGGCGAGCGCGGCGATCCGGCGGACCTCGGAGACGCCGCCGGCGTGCGAGATGTCCGGCTGGGCGACCGCGATCCCGGTGGGCAGCACGTCCCGGAAGTCCCAGCGGGAGAACAGCCGCTCGCCGATCGCGATCGGGATGCTGGTCGACTCGGTGATCCGGCGCAGGTCACGGGAGAACTCCGGGGTGACCGGCTCCTCGACGAACATCGGCAGCAGCGGCTCGAGCAGCGGCAGGATCTGCCGGGTGGCCGCCGTACTGAATCGGCCGTGGAAGTCCAGGGCGATGTCGATACCGTCGCCGAGTGCGTCCCGGAGCGCCTCGACCCGGCTGACCGCGGCCCGGAGTTGCGCGGCCGACGGGATCGGCGGCAACGCCTCGGACAGGTTGAGCTTGAGCGCGGTGAAACCCTTCGCCACCTTGGCCTGTGCCTCGTCGACCAGCTGGGCGTTGTCGCGGCCGTGGACCCAGGTGTAGACCCGCGCCCGCTCGCGGACCGGCCCGCCGAGCAGCTCGTGCACCGGGACCTCGTGGTACCGCCCCTTGATGTCCCACAGCGCCTGGTCGATCCCGGCCAGCGCACTCGACAGCACCGCGCCGCCGCGGTAGAAGCCGCCCTTCGCCATCACCTGCCAGTGCTCCTCGACCCGCAGCGGATCGGCGCCGACCAGGTACTCCATCAGCGCCGCGACCGCACCTTGCACGGCCTCGGCGCGGCCCTCGACGATCGGCTCACCCCACCCGCTGATTCCTTCGTCGGTGTCGATGCGCAGGAACTGCCAGCGCGGCGCCACCAGGAACGTTTCGTATCCGATGATCTTCACACGGCCTCACTTGGTTCGCGGTCGGGAGCGGAGAGCAGGGCGGCGACGAGCTGATCGGTCTGCCGAAGCACCAGGGCGGCGGCACCGGAGGCGCCGGCGCGGGCGCCGAGGTCGAGCTCGGCGGCGACCACCTCGGCGTCGCGGGTCAGGGTCATCGCGGTCCGGCGGAGGGTTGCGCGGATCGGCTCCAGGATCAGGTCGCCGGCCCGGGCGAGCTCGCCGCCGACGATGATCCGGGCCGGGTTCAGCAGGTTGCAGATGTTCGCGAGCACCCGGCCGGTCAGCTCACCGGCTTCACGGAGCGCTTGTAAGGTTTCCGGCTGTCCGTCCGCCGCGGCGGCGAGCAGCTCGTCGAGGCCGGCGTCCGCGCCGAGCACCGGCGCGAGCTTCGCGAGCACGGCCTGCAGCGATGCGTAGTGCACCAGGCAGCCGCGGTTCCCGCACGGGCACGGTGCGCCGGAGGTGTCCGCGGACAGGTGGCCGATCTCGCCGCCGCCACCGCGGGCGCCGCCGTGGTGAAGGTTGCCGTCGACAAGCATCCCGGACCCGATCCCGGTCGAGAGTCCGACATACAGGACGTCGGCGAGATCGCGGCCGGCGCCCCAGGTGAACTCCGCGACCGCCTCCAGGCGGGTGTTGTTCTCCACCAGCACAGGCACGGTGAGCCGGCGGCCGAACTCCGCCGCGACGTTGACCCCGGCCCACACCTGCCCCGGTAACGACGGACCGACCACGCCGGTCTGCAGGTCGAGCGGACCTGGCACGCCGATCGCGACGCCGACCAGGTTGGCGCGCTCCAGACCTGCTTGCGCGAGTAGCTCGTCGAGCAGCGTGAGCCCGGCGGTCAGCCGCTCCTGCCACGGCGTGTCCGGCGCTGCGCGCACGCCCTCGCTGGCGAGCGTCGCACCGGACAGGTCGGTGACGTGGCACCAGACGCGCTCGAGGGTGAAGTCGAGACCGGCGGCTGCGCCCGCCGCCGGGTTCGCGCGCAGGAAGCCGCGGGCCCGGCCGTCGACCTCGGACGCGTCGATCCCGGCCCGCTCGACCTGGTCGCCGATCACCTCGATCACCACGCCGCCGAGGATCAGGTCGGCGGTGATCGTCGACACCGTCGTCCGCGAGACGCCGCAGATCCGTGCCAGCTCCGCCCGGTGCAGTGCGCCGTGCTCCATGAGCGCGGACAGCATCCGTTCGGAGTTGGTGCGCCGTAGCGCTCGGAGAGATCCGGTGTCCTTCGCAGCCACGAGGTCGAGTATCGGCGATCCGGGGCACCGGAGTCAATTCAACTGACAATCTGTGTACGAAGACTTGACACAAACACCGAACTACTCGAACAATTTCGCCACAGCCCCGGGGATCGCTCCGGGCCCGGCGACCGGATGACCGACATGGACGGTGCGCAGAACGGCCAGCTGCCGCTGGTGGTGATCACCGGCGGGCTGGGGCGCGTCGCGACCGTGGTGCTGCCGTGGCTGCGCAAGCGCTACCGGGTCCGGCTGGTCGACCGCGCCGTGCCGGCCGGGCCGAGCGAGCTCCCGCTGGTCCAGGCCGACATCGGCGATCCCGCGTCGGCCCGTGATGCCCTGGCCGATGCGGACGCCCTCCTGCACCTGGCGGGGAACAGCAGTCCTTGGCAGAGCTGGGACAGCGTGTACGCCGCGAACGTGTGGCCGACCCAGGTGGTGCTCGACGCCGCGGCCGCACACGGCGTACCGAAGATCGTGCTCGCCAGTTCGCTGCATGCGTCGGGGGAGCACAACCGGCCGCGGTACTGGCCGGTCGATCCACGGCTCGACCCGCGTCCCTGCTGTCCGTACGGGCTGGGCAAAGCGGTGCTGGAGGCGCTCGGCCGGACGCATGCCGGTCGCACCGGCGGCTCGGTCACCTGCCTGCGGCTCGGCCTGACCGGCTGGCCGCTGACTGAACGCCGCTACCTCGGGCAGTGGCTCTCCGACGACGACGCAGGCCGCCTGACGCTCGCAGCGCTCCAGGCCCGCGAGCGGTTCGGCGTGCACTTCGGCGTTTCCGCGAACACCCGCAACCACTGGGACATCACGTCCGCCCGGCACGAGCTGGGCTACCGGCCCGAGGACGACAGCGAGGCCCTTGCAGAGCGGGCAGGCCCGGCGTCGGGCCCCGTCTGCCGGCTGTTCGACCCCCAGACTTCCGAATGAGAGGTTGACCATGACCACAACGACCCCGGGGCTGTCCCGCCGCAGGTTCCTGGCCATCGGCGGAGCTGTTGCTGCTAGTACGGCGGGTGGCGCGCTCGCGGTGGGCTGCTCACCGGCGTCCTCGACGAACACGCCGGTGGCCACCGGCAGCGGATCGTCCGCGAAGGGCGTCGTGACGGTGATGTCCCAGGCGGGAGAGTTCGGCCCGAAGGAGGCCAAGGCCGCGTCGCAGACGCTCGGCCTGACCGTGAAGACGGTCGAGTACGACCTCACCAAGCTCACCGCGATGCTTGCCAGCGGCAACCCTCCGGACGTGGTCCGGGGCATGGGCGCGACCGACACGCCGTACCTCGCGGCCCGGCAGGTGGCCGAGGACCTCGATCCGTACTTCGCGAAGAGCTCGCTGATCAAGGCCGACGACATCGACCCGGTGAACGACCTGTGGCGCTTCGACGGCCAGAAACAGGGCGCCGGCCCGCGGTACGGGTTCGCGAAGGACTATTCGCAGGACGCCATGCTCTGGTACAACTCCGCGCTGTTCGACGCTGCGAAGGTCGCGCACCCGAGCTCGGCCGAGCCCTTGCCGTTCGACGAACTGCTCGACCTGGGCCAGCGGCTGACCAAGCGCCAGGGCGCCAAGGTCAGCGTGTACGGGCTGAACCCGAACGGCTTGAGCGTGTTCATCACGCTCTGCGGAATGACCGCCTCGGCCGGCGGGAAGGTGCTCGCCGACGACCTCGCCTCGGTCGACCTCAGCAGCCCGGAGGCGTTGCGGGCGGTCACCTGGTATCTCGACTACGCCAAGGCCGGCATCGGCCCGACCGTGCTGAACCCGGATCCGAACGGCTGGGACGGCCCGACGTTCCAGGCCGGCCGGATGGCGATCGCCACCGACGGCTACTGGTTCGGCGGGCTGTTCGGCACCGACGCGAAGAACGCGAAACTCGCCCATCTGCTGCCGGCGCCGCAGTTCGGCACCGGCCAGCGGATCAGCCCCTGCTACGGCGCCACCGGACTGTGGATGCCGAAGGCCGGGAAGAACAAGGACGCCGCCTGGGCGGTGATGGAGTGGTTCCTGGCGGGCGCACCGGCCAAGGCTCGCGCGGCGGGCGGCTGGGGCATCCCGCCGCTGAAGTCGCTGCAGAAGCTGATGCCGCAGACCCAGCCGTTCCAGAAGGAGGCGTACCAGGTCCAGATGGCCGAGCAGAAGCACTTCTCGGTGATGTCGTTCACGCCGTTCGCGCGGCTGGACGCGATCGACGGGATCATCGGCCGGGAGCTGCCGAAGGCAATCAAGGGGACGAGCTCGGCCGCCCAGTTCGCGGACGCCGTGACGAAGCAGGTCAACGAGCAGCTCGCCGATGGAAAGAAGCGGTTGCGGTGACCTCCACGCCGACCGACGTACGACGGAGCCCTGCGCCGACCCTGGTGACGTCGCGGGAACGCCGGAAGAAGAAGCCGCCCAGCCTGAAGCGGGCGCGCACCTTCTACCTGTTCGTCGCGCCGTGGGTGCTGGGGTTCGTCGGGCTGACCGTGTTCCCGCTCGGCTACGCCTTCTGGCTCAGCCTGACCGACTCTGACGGGTTGTCGCCGCGGACGCACTTCGTCGGCTTCGACAACTACCTCGAGGTCTTCCGCGATCCGCTGACACTCAGCTCACTCGGCCGTACCGGGCTGTTCGCACTGATCACGGTGCCGCTGTCGATCCTGGCCGGGCTGCTGCTCGCGGTGATGCTCAACCAGCCGATCAGGGGGCGAGGTCTGCTCCGCGGGCTGATCTACCTGCCGGCAGTGGTGCCGCCGGTGGGTGCCGCGCTGACGTTCCGGCTGATCTTCGACCGGGACGCCGGCGCCGCGAACGGCATCCTCAGCGGCCTCGGCTCGAACCCGATCACCTGGCTGGTCGATCCGAACGTCCGCTATGTGCTGTATGCGCTGGTTTTGTGGGGCTGCGGCGGATCGATGATCATCTCGCTCGCGGGCCTGCAGGACATCCCGAAGGAGCTGCAGGAGGCCGCGCTCGTCGACGGCGCGTCGTACTGGCAGTCGTTCACGCGGATCACCGTGCCGTTGCTGTCGCCGGTGATCCTGTTCCAGGTGATCACCGGGATCATCGGATCACTGCAGTCGTTCGCGCCGCTGCTGCTCTCGTCCGGCACGTTGAGTGGCGCGGGGACGGTGCCGCAGGGCAACTACCTCTACATGATCCACGTGTTCGCGCAGTACTTCAGCGCCGCCCGGTTCGGGTACGCCTCGGCAATGCTGTGGCTGCTGTTCGGCGTGATTCTGCTGGTCACGCTGGTGATCCTGAAGGTCAGTGCGCGCACGGTCTTCTACACCGTCGAGCCGGAGGGCCGCCGATGAACCGCTCCTACCGCTGGGCTCTGTACGTCGTCCTGCTGGCCGTCGTCCTGGTGATGCTGAGCCCGATCGTGTGGCTGGTGTCGACGTCGCTGAAGTCACCGGCCGAGATGGCGTCGTTCCCGCCGACCTGGTGGCCGGCGCACCCGCGCCTCGCGAACTACAGCGAGGCCGTCAGCAAGGTCAACTTCGTCGGCGCCGCCCAGAACTCGCTGGCCATCGCACTGATCAGTACGACGCTGACCACGCTGAGCTCGGCGTGGGTCGGGTTCGGGTTCGCCCGGCTGACGGCGCCCGGGAAGAAGCAGCTGTTCGTGATCCTGCTCGCCACGATGATGCTGCCGGGGATCGTGACGCTGGTCCCGACGTACCTGATCTTCGCCAAGCTCCACATGGTGAACACCTACTGGCCGTGGGTGGCGTGGGGGCTGGGCGGCAGCGCGTTCCTGATCTTCCTGTTCCGGCAGTTCTTCGCCGGGATCCCGCGGGAGCTGGAGGAAGCGGCGATCATCGACGGCTGTGGGTACATCCGGATCTTCTGGCGGATCTTCCTGCCGCAGTCCTGGCCGGTGATCGCGGCGAGCGTGATCCTGTCGTTCACCCACGCGTGGGGCGACTTCGTCGGCCCGGCGATGTTCCTCAGCCAGGACAGCACGACCCTCGCGGTCGCGATGGCCTCCGGTTACGTCAACAGCCAGGGTTTGCCGTTGAACAACCTGGTAGCCGCCGGCGCCGTCCTCTACGTCCTCCCCGTCCTTCTCCTCTTCCTCTTCATGCAACGCCGCTTCGTCAGCGGCTTCACCACCTCCGGGATCAAATGATGAAGCTTCAGTTCGGAATAGCAGCGCTGCTCGTGGCAGCGAGTCTCACCGGCACCGCGCAGGCGGCGGACAGACACTTGCCGCGGGCGAGCGAAACCACCTGCACCGCCGGTGGGCAGCAACGGCCCGCAGGGATGCGGCTCACCTGGCACGACGAATTCGGTGGTCAGGCGCTGGACCGGCGGTTTTGGAGCACGGTGATGGACTTCCCGGGGCGCGCGGGTGGGCACTACCACAACACCTCGTACGGGAGTTACGCCGTCGACGACAACGTGGTGCTGTCGCGCGGCAAGTTGCGGCTGGTGACCGACAACAAGCCTGTGACGGGGACGGATCCGGTGGGGACGTACCAGTACACAGAAGGATTCATCTCCTCGCACGACAAGTTCTTCCAGACGTACGGGTACTGGGAGATTTGCGCGAAGTTCCCTGCCGGCAAGGGTTTGTGGCCGGCGTTCTGGCTGATCCCGCAGGATCGCAGCTGGCCGCCGGAGATCGACGTTGCCGAGTGGTTCGGTTCGATCGAGAGCATGCACAGCGGGCTGGCGTCGGGCACTTGGCCGGACGTCCGCTGGGACAGCCACTGGGCGACCGGCCTCGCACCGACGACCGGCTGGCACCGCTACGGCCTCCGGTGGCAACCGGGCCACATCACCTTCACGGTCGACGGCGTACCGACGTCTACCATCACAGGCGACCAGGTGCCGGACAAGCCGATGTACGTCGTCCTGAACAGCGGCACCTGGGCGAACGCCGACCGGGGCGGACCACCCGACGCGACCACCCGGTTTCCGAACTCGTTCGACGTCGACTACGTCCGCGTGTACAGCGCGAAATAGGGCGGAATTCGCCTGTGGACAACCCCGATCCGCCTCCGAATGCCCGTACCTTCTCTGCCGACCGACAAGGAAGGCGGGTGTCAGACAAATATGTACTATTCTCAAGCCATGGCTGAAGTTCCGATCCGGATGTTGAACCAGGAGACGGCCCGGGTGCTGGCCCGGGTCAAGCAGGGCGAGGAGATCGACATCACCGAGCGCGGCGTCGTCGTCGCTCGCCTGATCCCCACTGAGCCGGCGCCAACGGCCTGGCTGCTCGCGACGGGCAGTTTCCGGCCGGCTCGCCTGACGAGATCCTTCTCGCGACCGAAGGGAGAGGTTCGGACTGATCACGAGGCTGGTGCGCTCCTGGAGCAGATGCGGGACGAGGAGCGCTACTGATGATCTATCTGGACACCGCGGCACTGGTGAAGCTCGTCCGACGGGAGGCGGCGTCGGACGAGCTCGTCGATTGGCTCAACGGACAAGTTGATCCGATCTTCGTCTCGTCGGCCTTGGTGGAAGTGGAGCTGCCGCGCGCTCTGCGACGGTCGGAGCCTGCCCTGCTCACGGCCGCGCCGGCAGTCTTGGCGCACGTGTCGGTTTACGACGTCGACGAAACGGTGCGCAGTACGGCGGCCGCCTATGACGACCCGTGGATCCGCTCGCTGGACGGGATCCACCTCGCTACAGCGGACGCCGTACTGGGCGATGATCTGACCGCGTTCGTCACCTACGACCGTCGGCTCCTGGCCACCGCCAAGGCGATCGGGCTCCCCGTGGTGAGCCCTGGGATGGCGTGATCCACAGCGCCGTCAGGCGGCCTTGGCCGAGCCGTCGGCGAAGGCGGCGACAGCGGGTGTGGTCGTGAACGCGGGAGGGCAGTTGCTCGTCCCTCGGGGCGTCCTCGGCGTGCCTCGCGAGGCTGTCCACGATCAGCTGCTCCCATGGGTCCACCAGCGCCTCCCACTGTCAGCACGCCAGTGGGGGCCTGGATGTTGCAGCAACTCAGTCAGGTGATCAGTCAGCTTCTGGCAGCGGTTCGGTCGGAAGGGCCAGCTTCTCGTCGGGCTTGGCCGCGAGTACGTCGTTCACGTACGAGCGGGCCGCCTCCATCGTGTCGATCTCGTGACCCGCCTGCTCGGACAGGAACCAGCGGTGTTCGAGCACCTCGTGGAAGATCTCAGCGGGCTCGAGTTTGCGGCTGAGGTTCCGCGGTACCGACCGGACGACGGGCTCGAAGACCTCGGTCAGCCACTGGTGCGCGACGATCTCCTCGTCCTCGTTCTGCTGGTCGGTCGCGGCGGCGAACGAGTCCAGGTCGTTGAGCAGCCGCCGGGCCTGGTTCTCCTCGACGTCCAGGCCGGTGAGCCGCAGCAGCCGCCGCGAGTGGTGGCCGGCGTCCACGACCTTCGGCTGGATCCGGACCTGGCTGCCGTCCCAGTCGGTGATGATGTCGATCTCGGCGACGTCGAACCCGAGCTCGTTCAGCCGCCGGATCCGGGAGTCCAACCGGTGCATCTCGTCGTTCGCGAACTCCTCCGGAGCGGTCAGCTCCGCCCACAGCGCCTCGTACCGCTTCTGGATCGACTCGACCGTCTCCTGCGGGTCGATCGACTCGTCGAGCAGCCCGCCCTCCTGCAGGTCGAGGAGCTCGCCGAATAGGTTGATCTCCGCCGTGTAGAGGTCGTGCGCGCGTTGTCCGTCGGAGATGTCCTGGTGCAACTCACCGGTCTCGGCGTCCACGAGGTACGCCGCGAACGCGCCGGCGTCGCGGCGGAACAGCGTGTTGGACAGCGAGCAGTCGCCCCAGAAGAAGCCGAGCAGATGCAGCCGCACGATCAGCGCGACCAGTGCGTCGATCAGCCGGTTGACGGTGTCCGGGCGCAGCGTGCTGGAGAACAGCGCGCGGTACGGCAGCGAGAACTGCAGGTGCCGGGTGATCAGGATCGAGTCGATCGGCTCGCCGTTGCGGTCCATCCGGTCGGTGATCACGCCGACCGGTTCGACGGACGGCGCCTCCAGGCGTTCGAGGTCGCGGAGCAGCCGGTACTCGTGCATCGCCAGGTGCTCGAGGACCTCCTTGATCGCGTACACGGTGCCGTTGACGCGGACGAACCTGACCACGTGCCGCGAGATACCTCGCGGCAGCGCGACCAGTTGGTCTTCGGGCCAGTCCTCCAGCGGGATATCCCACGGGAGCGACAGCAGACCGGTGTCCGGGCGGGTGGCGACGAATCGAGGCACGAGTACCAGTCTGGCAGCAAGCTGACCTCGCAGGGAGCCGATCCGGCCTGCGAAACGGTGCCCGCAAGCTCTTGCAAGAATTTGCGTGAACTGGCGTAGAGTTTGCACCATGACTCGACGACTTGCAGAGGTGGCCAAGAAGGTCGGCGTCAGTGAGGCGACCGTGAGCCGTGTCCTGAACGGGAAGCCCGGCGTCTCCGATGCCACCCGGGAGGCGGTGCTCACCGCGCTGGACGTGCTCGGGTACGAGCGGCCGACCCAGCTCCGCGGCGACCGGGCGCGGTTGGTCGGCCTGGTGCTGCCGGAGTTGCAGAACCCGATCTTCCCGGCGTTCGCCGAGGTCGTCGGCGGCGCGCTCGCGCAGCAAGGTTTCACCTCCTTGCTCTGCACCCGGACGCTCGGCGGTGTGTCCGAGGCGGACTACGTGGACCTGCTTCTGCAGCAGCAGGTCTCCGGTGTGGTGTTCGCCGGCGGGTTCTACGCGCAGGCCGACGCGCCGCACCAGCACTACAAGCTGATCCAGGAGCGGAAGCTGCCCGCCGTACTGGTGAACGCGGCGGTCGACCACCTCGGCTTCCCGCAGGTCTCGTCGGACGACCATGTCGCCGCGGAGATGGCGATCGGCCACCTGCGGGCGCTCGGGCACCGGCGGATCGGCATGGTGCTCGGGCCGCGTGACCACATCCCTTCGCGGCGGAAACTGGACGCGTTCCTGGCCGCGGAGGAGGCGGATCCGGAGCTCGTCGAGCACAGCATGTTCTCGCTCGAGGGCGGGCACGCGGCGGCCACCAAGCTCGTGAACGCAGGCGTCACCGGCATCGTCTGCGCCAGCGACATCCTCGCGCTCGGCGCGATCCGCGCGGTCCGCCGGGCCGGGCTGAGTGTCCCGGACGAGGTCTCGGTGATCGGGTACGACGACTCCGCGATGATGAACTGCACCGACCCGCCGCTGACCACCGTCCGGCAGCCGATCGACGCGATGGGCCGGGCCGCCGTGGACATGCTGGTCGCGCTGATCGAGCGCGCCGCCGTACCGGCCGACGAACTGCTCTTCGAGCCCGAGCTCGTCGTCCGCGCCTCCACAGCGCGAGCCCGAATCTAGGCACCCCCGAGCAGCCGCCGACCGGTGCGGTCGGCGGCTGTCGTTTGCCTGCAGCAGGCAATCTCCCATGAGAAGTCACGTTTTTGCAATGTCAGATCGAAGTATTGCGTTCGTGAGTTCAGTTCCCTACGGTGTCGGCACGAGTCGAGGGAGAGGGTGGAAATGACCACAACGCGTCGCGGGCTCAGCCTGCTGCTGGTGATGGGACTCGGGCTGGTGGCCGCGTCCTGCGGAACGGCCGACAAGAAGCAGGCGGGGGACTCGGCCGGCGGCCAGGTGACGATCACGGTCGGCTGCGAGCCGCCGAAGAGCAACCCGAAGGAGCGCGAGGCCTGGGAGGCGGACGTCGCCACGTTCCAGAAAGCGCACCCGAACATCACGGTGCAGGGCAAGGACGCGTTCCCCTGCATCAACCCCGACACGTTCCAGGCCAAGCTGGCCGGTGGGACGCAGGAGGACCTGTTCTACGTCTACTACACCGACGTCCGGAAGATCATCGAGAAGAAGCAGGCGGCCGACATCAGTCAGTACGTCGGCACCGTCGGTGCGGTGAAGGACCTGCGGCCGGACGTGATGGGCGTGTTCAAGGCCAATGACAATACGGACAAGACGTACGGGCTGCCGCGGAACAACTACAACATGGGCCTGGTCTACAACCGGAAGCTGTTCACGCAGGCGGGGCTCGATCCGGCGAACCCGCCGAAGACGTGGGACGACGTACGGGCGGCTGCGAAGAAGATCGCGGCGCTCGGGCCGGGGTACGTCGGGTTCGGGGAGTACTCGGCCGGCAACACGGGTGGGTGGCACTTCGCCGCCGAGCTGTATGCGCGCGGCGGGTCGATGGTCAGTAACGACGGAAAGACCGCGGCGTTCAACAGCGACGCAGGCAAGGCTGTGCTGGAGAACCTGAAGCGGATGCGCTGGGACGACAACTCCATGGGCAGCAAGCAGCTGCTGCAGTGGGCGGATCTGATGCGCATGATGGGCGGCGGCAAGCTCGGCATGATGATCGGGGCGCCGGACGTCGTGCAGTCGGTGAACAACGACTTCAAGGGCAAGTTCGACGACTACGGGGTGACCGCCGTACCGGAGTCGGGTGGGCAGTCGTCGCTGAGTGGTGGCGACGGGTACATGTTCAACCCGAAGGCGTCGCCGGAGAAGATCAAGGCCGGGCTGCAGTGGCTGGAGTTCCATGAGCTCACGCCCGGGAAGGGGCAGTTCGACTACGCCCGGGCCAAGGCGCAGGGGCGTCCGGTCGGGCTGCCGATCCCGGACCTGTACGGCGAGAGTGCGCCCGGGCAGCAGATCAACGCACTACGGAAGCAGTACGCGACGGTGCCGGTCGACAACTTCACGCCCTACGTCGAGGCCCAGGGCAAGATCACCAACAAACTCGAGCCCCCGAAGGCGCAGGAGCTGTACGCCGTGCTCGACGTGGCGATGTCCGCGGTGCTGACCCGCAAGGACGCCGACGTCGGCAAACTACTGGCTGACGCCGAATCCAAGGCCAACAAGATCCTGGCGAAGAACACGTAATGGGAGACAAACTCACACACACCCGCCGCCCCCGCTCTGCGGGGACGGCGGGTGTTGGAACAGAGGAAGTGGTGCGGGCCGCGGAGGTGGTGAGGTGGACAGACGACCCTCCGGTCCCCGACACAGCAGGTGCTCTACGTAGGGCGGTTGGGCGGAATCTGACTGCGTATGGGTTCTTGTGTGGGGCAATGATCTGTTTTGCGTTGTTCTCCTGGTATCCGATGGTCCGGGAGATCGTGCTGAGTTTTCAGCAGAACAACTTCGTCGACCCGGGAAAGTGGGTCGGCTTCGAGAACTTCAGGACCGTGTTCGCGGATCCCGCGTTCTGGGCGGCCTGGTTGAACACGGCGGCGTTCAGTGGGCTGGCGCTCGTGATCGGGTACGCCGTGCCGTTCGTGCTGGCCGTCGTACTCAACGAACTGAAGCACGCGAAGGCCTACCTGCGGTTCGTCGTCTACCTGCCGGTGATGCTTCCCCCGGCGGTCGCCGTACTGCTGTTCAAATGGTTCTACGACCCCGGCTCGGGCCTGTTCAACCAGGCGCTGGGCGTCGTACACATCCCGCCGCTGAGTTGGCTGGACTCCACGAGCACCGCGCTGATCAGCCTGGTCATCGTCTCGACCTGGATGAACCTCGGCACCGGCACGCTGATCTACCTCGCCGCGCTACAGAGCATCCCGGGTGACCTGTACGAGTCCGCCGAGCTGGACGGTGCCGGCCTGCTGAAGCGCGTCCGGCACGTCACGATCCCGCAGACCAAGCTGATCCTGCTGGTGATGCTGTTGCTGCAGATCGTCGCCACCATGCAGGTCTTCATCGAGCCGTACCTGCTGACCGGCGGCGGCCCGGAGAACGCGACCGTCACCGTGGCGTACCTGATGTACCAGTACGCCTTCAACTTCGGCGACTTCGGCGGCGGGTCCGCGCTCGGCCTGATGCTGATGGTCGTACTGCTGGTGTTCTCCACGATCTACCTGCGGGTGTCGCGCGAGGAGGCTGAGCGATGAGGACGCTGGTCTCCCCGCTGGCGTTGCGTACGCCGCGCGGCCGGATCGTCTACTGGACGGTCCTCGTGGTGACGGTGGTCGGCTTCACCGGGGCGTTCGTGTTCCCGCTGTTCTGGATGGTGACCGGGGCCCTGAAGTCGCCGGACGAGCTCGCGCAGATCCCGCCCAGCTTCTTTCCGAAAACGTTTGACTTCCAGGTGTACGCCGACGCGTGGGATCAGCTGCAGCTCGGGGTGTTCCTGAAGAACACAGTGCTGTACGCCGGTGGCGCTTGGCTGTTTACGCTTGCCGTTGATGTGACCGCGGCGTACGCGTTGTCGAAGCTGCGGCCGGTGCTCGGAAAGCTGGTGCTCGGGGCGATGCTGGCGACGTTGATGATTCCGCCGATGGTGCTGCTGCTACCGATGTACCTGGTGGCCAAGGATGTGCCGCTTGTGCATGCTGACCTGCTGAACACCCCGTGGGCGATTTGGTTGCCAGCGGCAGCTAACGGGTTCTTCGTGTTCCTGCTGAAACGCTTCTTCGACTCGATCCCGAAGGAGCTACTGGAGGCGGCGGAGATCGACGGCGCCTCACCGCTGCGCATCCTGTGGTCGATCGTGCTGCCGGTCTCGCGTCCGATCATCGGCGTGGTGTCGATCCTGTCGGTGGTCACCGTCTGGAAGGACTTCGTCTGGCCACTGCTGGTGCTGCCCGAAACGGAGAAGATGTCGATCAGCGTAGGAATCGCGTCCCTGTCCGCCCAGATGCCCCAGAACGTCCTGATCGCCTCGCTGGTCATCGCCAGCCTGCCGACGATCCTCGTCTTCTTCGTGTTCCAAAGAAGCATCATGTCCGGCCTCACCGCCGGAAGCCTCAAAGGATGAGAGCACTCGCCGCTGGCGGGGAACTGAACAGATGCCCTCGGTCCGAGCGGAGCGAGGGGCGGGTTGAGAGGAGAACGATGGGTCACGAATGGTGGCGGGGTGCCGCGATCTATCAGGTGTATCTGCGGAGTTTCGCCGACGGGAATGGAGACGGGGTCGGGGATCTGGCCGGGTTGCGGAAGAGGCTGCCGTACTTGGCCGAGTTGGGGATCGACGCGATCTGGCTGAATCCGTGGTACCCGTCGCCGATGGCCGACGGTGGGTACGACGTGGCGGACTATCGGGCGATCGACCCGGTGTTCGGGACGCTGGCCGAGGCGGAGGAGTACATCGCCGAGGCGCACGCCCTGAACATCCGGACCATCGTCGACATCGTGCCGAACCACGGATCGGACCAGCAGGACTGGTTCGTCCGGGCCTTGCAGGCGGAACCGGGCTCACAGGAGCGCGAGCGCTTCCTCTTCCGTCCCGGCAAGAACGATGGTCCACCCAACGACTGGCAGTCGATCTTCAACGGTCCGGCCTGGACGCAGGTCGAGGACGGCGAGTGGTACCTGCACCTGTTCGCGCCGGAGCAGCCCGACTTCAACTGGCGCAACCCCGAGGTCGTCGAGGAGTTCCACGACATCCTCCGGTTCTGGCTCGACCGCGGCGTCGACGGCATCCGGATCGACAGCGCCGCCGTACTGTTCAAGGACCTGGACAGCGTCGCGGAGTCGTACACCGACCACGACGAGGTGCACGAGGTGTACCGCGGCTGGCGACGGATCTCCGACTCGTACGACGACCGGTTCTTCGTCGGTGAGATGTGGATGCCGGACCAGGAACGGTTCGCGCTGTACCTGCGTCCGGACGAGCTGCAGACCGCGTTCAACTTCGACTTCCTGTCCCGCCCGTGGGACGCCGCCGAACTGCGCGCCTCGATCGACCTCACGCTGTCGACCCATGTCCCGATCGGCGCCCCGCCGACCTGGGTCCTCTCGAACCACGACGTGACCCGCCCGGTGACGAAGTACGGCCGATCGGACACGTCGTTCTCGCATCAGGATCGCAAGCACGGCATGCCGACCGACCTCATCCTCGGCGAACGCCGGGCCCGTGCCGCGGCACTGCTGGCGATGGCGCTGCCGGGTGGACTGTACGTCTACCAAGGCGAGGAGCTCGGGTTGCCCGAGGTCGAGGACCTGCCGGACGAGGTTCTCCAGGACCCGATCTTCAGCCGATCGAAGGGCGCTGACCGGGGGAGAGACGGTTGCCGCGTGCCCCTACCGTGGTCCGGGAAGGAGCCACCGTTCGGGTTCGGCGACGGTACGCCGTGGCTCCCGCAGCCGCGCGACTGGAAGAACCTGACGGTCGAATCCCAGCACGACGACCAGAACTCGATGCTGTCCTTGTACCGCCGAGGGCTGCAGCTTCGCCGGCAGCTGCTGGGGGACGGGATGCTCAGGTGGATCGACTTCGCGCCGAACGTGCTCGCCTTCGAGCGGGAGAACCTGACCTGCATCAGCAACCTGAGCGCCGCGCCGGTGGACCTGCCTCCCCATGACGAGGTGCTGATCACGAGCAACCCGTTGGACAGCGGGCAGCTACGTCCGGAAACCACCGCCTGGCTGCGCTGAACTCGTCGCGGGACCGGGCCGGGCTGACCAGGTGAGGGGTTCACCCCTCCCGTTGAGGTGGTCGTACGGCCACATTTCGGATTGTTGCCGTACGACCACATGCCCAGTGATCACGTCAGTGGTTTGAACCGGCGTAGGCGGAGGCTGTTCGACACCACGAAGACCGAGCTGAAGGCCATTGCTGCGCCGGCCAGCATCGGGTTCAGCAGGCCGGCTGCCGCGAGCGGTAGAGCGGCCACGTTGTAGGCGAAGGCCCAGAACAGGTTGCCCTTGATCGTGCGGAGCGTGCTGCGGGAGAGCCGGATGGCGTCCGCGGCCGCGCGCAGATCGCCGCGGACCAGCGTCAGGTCGCTCGCCTCGATCGCGACGTCGGTACCGGTGCCCATGCTCAGGCCGAGATCCGCCTGGGCGAGGGCGGCCGCGTCGTTGACGCCGTCACCGACCATCGCGACCACGCGTCCCTCGTCCTGCAGCTTCTTCACCGCGTCGACCTTGCCAGCCGGCAGTACCTCGGCGATCACCTCGTCGATACCAACCTCACCGGCAACCTTCAGCGCGACCGCCTCGTTGTCGCCGGTGAGCAGCACCGGCCGAAGCCCCAGCTGCCGAAGGTCCCGGATCGCCTGCACCGACGTGGGTTTGACGGTGTCCGCGACGACCAGCACGGCCCGCGCTTCGCCGTCCCAGCCGACCGCAACCGCCGTACTGCCCTCGGCCTCTGCGTGCTCCTTGGCGTGCGCGAGCTCGGAAGGAAGGTGCTGGCTCCACTCCTCCAGCAGCCGCGTCCGCCCCACGAGTACGGCGTGCCCGTCGACAATCCCCTGTACACCAAGGCCTTCGACGTTCCCGAAGTCCTCGACCTCGGGCAGCTTGCCCTCGGCAGCCGCGGCCCGCGCCACGGCCTGCGCGATCGGGTGCTCACTCGAGTGCTCGAGCGCCCCGGCCAACCGCAGTACCTCGGACCGCTCCTGACCAGGAGCCAGGAGTACGTCGACCAGCTCCATCCGGCCCGTGGTGACCGTGCCTGTCTTGTCCAGTACGACGGTGTCGACCCGGCGCGTGGACTCCAGCACCTCCGGCCCCTTGATCAGGATGCCCAGCTGCGCGCCCCGCCCGGTGCCGACCATCAACGCGGTCGGCGTGGCCAGGCCCAGCGCACACGGGCAGGCGATGATCAGTACGGCGACGGCGGCCGTGAACGCGACCTCCACCGGCGAACCGTTGCCCAGCCAGAACCCGAGGGTCGCCAGCGCGAGCCCGATCACGATCGGTACGAAGATCCCGGACACCTTGTCGGCCAGCCGCTGTACGGCGGCCTTCCCGTTCTGCGCGTCCTCGACCAGCCGGGCCATCTGCGCGAGCTGCGTGTCCGCACCGACCCGGGCCGCCCGGACCACCAGCCGGCCGCCGGCATTGACGGTCGCACCAACGACCGCGTCCCCGGCACCGACCTCGACGGGTACCGACTCGCCGGTCAGCATCGACGCGTCGATCGCGCTGCTGCCGGTCACGATCACGCCGTCGGTCGCGACCTTCTCGCCGGGCCGGACGACGAACTCGTCACCCACGACGAGCTGGTCGGCCGGGATCCGGGTCTCGGTCCCGTTCCGCAGTACGGCGACGTCCTTCGCGCCAAGCTCCAGCAGCGCACGGAGAGCGGCACCCGAGCGGCGCTTCGCGCGGGCCTCGAAGTACCGCCCGGCAAGGATGAAGGTGGTGACACCGGCCGCGACCTCGAGGTAGATCTCCTCGGCGCCGCCGCCCCGGGACGGGATCAGCGTGAACGGCATCTTCATCCCGGGCGCGCCGGCGCCGCCGAGGAACAGCGCGTACAGCGACCACAGGAACGCGCTCACCACACCGAGTGAGATCAGCGTGTCCATCGTGGCGGCGCCGTGCCGCAGGTTCGTCCAGGCGGCCTTGTGGAACGGCCAGGCCGCCCATGTCACCACCGGGAACGCCAGCGTCAGCGACGCCCACTGCCACGAGTCGAACTGCAGCGCCGGGATCATCCCGAACGCGATCACCGGGACTGCGAGCACGATGCTCGCGATCAGCCGCTCCCGCAGGGGTTTCAGCTCGTCCGGTGCGTCCGCGGAGGCCTCGACGGCGGGCGACGGCAGCGCCGCCGTGTACCCGGTCTGCTCGACCGTGGCGACCAGGTCGTCGGTCGAGATGCCGTCCGCGTACGTCACCTTCGCCTTCTCGGTGGCGTAGTTGACGGTCGCGGTGACGCCCGCCATCCGGTTCAGCTTCTTCTCCACCCGGGCCGCGCAGGAGGCGCACGTCATGCCACCGATGATGAGTTCGACGGACTGACCGGGTTGGGGACTGGTCATGATGAAGTGCCTCCTCTCAGTGGCCGTGGGGCGTTTCCGCGTGCCCCGGGGTCGTGGTGGTTGCTGTCGGTGGAACGATCGCCGCTCGGGTCGAGCCGACCTTGACGGTGAACTCGGCGGTGTGGACCGCGCCGGCGTGCTGGAAGTCCAGGAACAGGCTGTACGTCCCCGCGGTCGGGAAGGTCGTCGCGAACGTGACCTCCGGACCGCCCTTCGCACCCGGCTCGGCGTGCTCCGCCGGATGGTTGTGCAGGTACGCCAGGTCACCGCCGCGCAGCGACACCAGGTGCCCGAAGGCGCCCAGGTACGGCTGCAGATCGGTGACGGGCTTGCCGTCGCGGGTGACCTTGAACGTCAACTCGGACTCCTTACCCGCGACCGGGGTGCCCTGCAGCGTCACGTCGTACCCGTGGAAGCTGTAGACGCCGGCCGGCTCGGCGACCGGGACCGGGACGTACATCCCGGTGACGTTGACGTCCGTACCGAGCGTGATCGTGCTGTCGTGCCCGGCCGGCTGGAAGTCGGCGTACAGCCGCCAGGTCCCGCCGGCGGTGAACGTGAACGGGATGCTCCACGTCCCGTCCGCCGCCAGCACCGGATGCACATGGTGGAACCCGGACAGGTCCCGCCGTACCACGATCAGGTGCAGGTCCTTCTCGTGGGTCTTCGTGTACTGCGTGACCGGCCTGCCGTCCGGCCCTTGGATCGTGAAGCGCAACTCGGTCTGCTGACCCGAGGTGAAGAACGTCTTCGCCGGCGTGAGCGTGTAGCCCGCGTCGGAGACTGCCAGACCAGGCAGTTGCCCGGCTGCGTCGTGCCCTTCCATTCCACCCATCTCCTCTCCGTGAGCAGGGGCCGCGGAGGTGCCGTCGGCCGCCGCGACCGGGTCGATCGCGGAGCCGATGCCGAACGCCGCGCCGAAGGCGAGCGCGATCGCACCGGCGAACGCGCCGAGCCGGAGCGCGGCGGCCCGGTTCACGACGCCGCCAGTGCGTAGCCCGCCTCGTCGACGGCATCCCGTACGGCGGACTCGTCCAGCGCGGACTCACTCGTCACGCGCACCGCGGAGGTGCCACCCGCGACGAGATCGATCTGCACATCCTGGACGCCGACCAGCTTGCTGATCTCCTCGGTAACCGCCGACGTGCAGTGCCCACAGGTCATGCCGGACACGGAGTAGGTAGTAGTGGTGCTCATATCGATGCTCCTTGCTCGAAAACGGTTCGCAACAGGTGGAGGGCTGGGCCGGACGTGGTCAGCTGCGGACGAGTCGGGCGATCGCCTCGGAGGCTTCGCGAACCTTCTCGTCGGCCTCCGGACCGCCCTTCTGCGCGGCCTCGACCACACAGTGCGACAGATGCTCGTCGAGCAACTCCAGCGAGAACGACTGCAACGCCTTCGTGGCCGCCGACACCTGAGTCAGGATGTCGATGCAGTACTGGTCCTCCTCGACCATCCGCTGCAGCCCACGAACCTGCCCTTCGATCCGCCGCAACCGCTTCAGATGCCGGTCCTTCTCGGCGCTGTACCCGTGCACGTGCTCGCTGCTCATCTCCGGCCCTCCGTCGCCTCGACTACCCCTCGGGGGTATCTCCACGCACCTGAAGGTACCCCCTGCGGGTATCGAACGCAAGTCTTCCGTCGATACGGGCAGGGGGTATACGCAGATCAGTTGTCACCGAGGGCGGGGGCTGACCGGATCTGCCCCCGAGCGAGCTACGTCAGCTCGTGGCGCGCCGGCGGCGGCGTACTGCTCCGATGCCCGCGATCCCGAGGGTCAGCACGGCGGCGGCCGCCGCGATCGCCAGCCCGCGGCTCAGGCCGGGCGGGGTGAACGTGCAGTCGACCGTGGTCGCCCCGTTGGTCAGCGGGACGGCCATCAAGCCGCCGAACTCGCTGGGGGCCTGTGCTTGGCCACCGGCCTTGCAGGACCAGCCGTCGATCTTCGGTACGCCGATGACCGCCCAGCCCTTGCTGCCCGCGGGGAGCGTCGCGTGCAAGGAGTGCCCGCCGGTCCGCACAACCTTGGCCCCGGTCGCGCGCAGCGTCGTCACAGCCTTCTCGAGCGCGACCGGGCTGAAGCAGCCGATCGCGTTGTGCGGCGGGATCCCCTGCGGATCCTCGCCGAAGTTGACCTCGACCTGCACGGCCCCGGACTTCGGCACCGTGCCCAGCTTGATCATCGCGCTGCTGGTGTTGATCCCGGGCCGGCGCGTCGCGCTCAGGTAAAGCCAGCCGCCGCCGGCCAGCCGGGCGCGCCCGCCGACGCGCGGCATGAACAGGTACGCCGTACTCGTGGGAGCACATGTCGCAACCAGCTTCACGTCGCCTGTGGCGAGCCGGGTGCCCTTGTACTCCGGGACCTCGTACACCGTCGACCCGAGCAGTCGCTCCTGCGCGAGGTAGGCGTTCGGCGCGTTGGTGTCGGTCGGGATCGCCGGGTCCAGGCGGCGGCGTACCGTGACCAGCGGGGGCACCGTCGCCTTGCTGATGTGCGGGTTGCTGTCGATCAGCCGCATCCGGGCGCCGACCGAGAAGATCGCGTCGGTCACCGGGTTGTCGAGCGTCCGCGACGCCCGCCCGTACCCGGACCAGCCGAACCCGAGGCCGGTCATCATCTGGTTGACGGAGTACGGCAGGAGGCTGCTGTACAGGCCCGCGCCCTGGCCCCCGAGCAGCATCGGGTCGTTCGGCGTGATCGAGGTCCCCGGTTCGGTCCGGTACTTCGGCCAGTCGCCGACCTTGCGGAGCTCGTCGTACCGCGCGGTCATCTTGGCGCTCCACGGGTCCGCGGACGCGCCGAGCATCTTGCTCCGGTACTCGTCGGTGACGACCGCGCTCCAGGTCGCCTCCAGCCCCACGACCGCCAGCAGTACGGCGAACGCTGCCGCCACCGGGAGCCGGAGCCGCCGGGTGTTCGGGCTTCGGCGCAGCAGCCAAATGGTGCCGAACGCAACCAAAGCGACCGCTCCGGAAACGCCCAGCGCCGTCAGCCAGCGCGCCTTCAGCAACGGGCTGCCGTCGGCCACTACGGCGATCAGCGCGAGCAGTGCACCGCCGCCGAGCAGCGCGAGCGGCCCGGGCAGCTTGTGCGCGACCGAGATCCACGCCGCCGCGACAAGCAGGCCGCAGAGGACGAACGCCTCGCGGTACTGGCTGCCGTTCGGGGTGTCGAACGCGTGCCAGAACGCCTGCGTCGGTCCCCAACGGAAGGTCAGCGCCACGCCGACGATCGTGATCACCCAGATCACCTTCGACCGCCACGGCACGAACTTGTTGAACGGCATCGTCAGCGCGAGCAGCAGGGCGAGCGTGCCGACGTACAGGCTCGCGGTCTTGCCGACGCCCTCGGTCAGCGGCAGCAGCCGGGACAGGAACACGCCGATGGACGACGGGTGGAAGTTCCCGGACGGGGACGGCGTTGCGGCGCGATTGGCGAGGATGATCGGTAGCAGGATGGGCGCGATCAAGCCCATGCCGAGCACGAACGAGACTCCGTGCCGCACCACCGACCGGAGCCGCAGCGACCAGCTGAGGTCGCTGCTCAGCAGCCGGGCGAGCAGGTAGACCCCACCCGCGAACGTTGCCATGTAGGCGGTGTAGAAGTTGGACAGCCAGAAGACTGCCACCACCAGCACACTCAGCACCCGGTTGGTCCGGCGCAGTGACCATTCCGCGACCAGGAAGAACATCGGCAGGGCGATCAGACCGTCCAGCCACATCGGCACGTAGGATCCGTCGTCGAGCGCCCATCCGCAGACGCCGTACGAGATGCCCAGCATCGCGGCGACCCACCGGGGGCCGGGACGCATCTTGAGCAGGGCGGCGGCCATCGCGGCGGCGGCCAGGCTGAGCTTGAGAGTGGTGATGACGAAGACGGCGAGATCGACCCGGTCGCGCGGGAACAGGCCCACCAGCAGGGACAATGGGCTGCCGAGATCGACGCCGAGGTCGGCCCAGAAGCCGACGCCGAACGCGCTCTGCCAGTTGAACAGCAGGTCGCCCTGGGCCTGACCGTGCAGGATGTCCCACAGGTGGGCGAAGAAGGGGACGTACTGCGTGCCAAGATCGTTGGTACTGCGGGACAGCGAACCGAAGGGATAGGTACCACGGATGAGTCCGGAGGCGACGAACACCACCGTCACCCCGACAGCGGCGACGCCGGCAGGGAGTAGTGCCGAACGCCCCCGCGGGGCCTGTTGTTCGACAGCGTCCTCGGAAACCACTGGCCGCCCCTTCGTTCCGATCGTTCGGCCGCCAAAGCTAGCCGGTAGTACTGGTCTGGATAAGAATCGCACCATGGTCTACGGACTGGGCGGGCGGGGACAACGATGCGGTTGAGTCTGGTGGTGCCGTGTTACAACGAGGTCGAGGTGATCTCCCGGTTCCATCAGGCACTGAGCCAGGAGCTCGCCGGAACCGGTCGTCCGTACGAGATCGTGTACGTCGACGACGGTAGTGCTGATGGGACGCTCGACGCCCTCGTCGGGTTGGCAGCCACCGACGAATCAGTCAGGTACCTGTCTTTCAGCCGGAACTTCGGCAAGGAGGCCGCGATGCTGGCGGGCCTCCGGTACGCGACCGGTGACGCGGTGGTGATCATGGACGCCGACCTGCAGCACCCGCCGGAGCTGATCGGCCGGATGCTCGCGGAGTACGAGCGCGGCTTCGACCAGGTGATCGCGCGCCGGAACCGGACCGGCGACCCGGCCACCCGGACGCTGTTCGCGCGGGCGTACTACTGGCTGATCAACAAGTGGGCCGACGTCGAGCTGATGGACGGGGTCGGCGACTTCCGGCTGCTGTCCCGGCGGGCGGTCGACGGACTGCTCGAGCTGAACGAGTACAACCGGTTCTCGAAGGGGCTGTTCGCCTGGATCGGGTTCGAGTCGATCCTGTTCGAGTACGACAACGTGCAGTCGTCGCCGGACCGGAAGAGCCGCTGGACGTTCCGTCGGCTGCTCGAGTACGGCCTGGACGGGCTGCTGTCGTTCAACAACAAGCCGCTGCGGGCCGCGATCTACGTCGGCCTGCTGCTCACCGCGGTCGCCGCCGGGTACGCCGTCTGGGTCCTGGTGGCGGCGATCCTGCACGGGGTCGACATGCCCGGGTACGTCACGCTGATCGCGGCGATCACCGGCCTCGGCGGGCTCCAGATGGTGATGCTCGGGCTGATCGGCGAGTACATCGGCCGGATCTACTACGAGACCAAGAAGCGCCCGCACTACCTGCTCAAACAGACCAACCTGGACCCGGTGGACCGGCTGGAGCGGAGTAGTTGAAGATGGCACCGGCCCCGGGTGGACGAGCCACCCGAGGCCGGTAGAGGTACTGCTGAGGCTCAGACGGTGAGCCGCTCCTCGGTGGACGTCGAGAACAGGTGCAGCTTGTCCGGCACCGCCGCGAGGCGGACCGTCGAGCCCTTCTCGACCGCCATCCGTGCGTCGATGCGGGCCACGATCTGCGTCTGGTCGCCGTGCTCCGTGGTGCCGTACAGGTACGCGTCGGCGCCGAGCTCCTCGACCACGGCGACCTTCACCGGCAGGCCCTCGTCGGCGACCTTGAAGGCCTCCGGGCGAACGCCGACGGTCAGGGTCTTGTCGCTGCCGGCCTTGGCCAGCACGTCGCGGGCGATCGGGATGGTGTAGTCGCCGACCTTCGCGCCACCGTCGACGATGTCGGCGGTCAGCAGGTTCATCGCCGGCGAGCCGATGAAGCCCGCGACGAACTTGTTCTTCGGGCCGTCGTACAGGTTCAGCGGGGTGTCGACCTGCTGGAGCAGACCGTCCTTGAGGACCGCGACCCGGTCACCCATCGTCATGGCCTCGACCTGGTCGTGCGTGACGTACACGGTCGTGACCCCGAGGCGCTGCTGCAGCTCGGCGATCTGGGTACGGGTCTGGACCCGGAGCTTGGCGTCGAGGTTCGACAGCGGCTCGTCCATCAGGAAGACCTGCGGGTTACGCACGATCGCGCGACCCATCGCGACCCGCTGACGCTGACCACCGGACAGTGCCTTCGGCTTGCGCTCCAGGTACTCCTCCAGGCCGAGCAGCTTGGCGGCCTCCATCACTCGCTTGGCGCGGTCCTCCTTGGACACGCCCTGCATCTTCAGTGCGAAGCCCATGTTGTCGGCGACCGACATGTGCGGGTAGAGCGCGTAGTTCTGGAACACCATCGCGATGTCCCGCTCTTTCGGCGGGCGGTGCGTGACGTCGCGGTCGCCGATGTAGATGGAGCCCTCGTTGACCTCTTCGAGGCCGGCGAGCATCCGGAGCGAGGTGGACTTACCGCAGCCCGACGGGCCGACGAGCACCATGAACTCGCCGTCCTCGATCTCGAGGTTGAGCTTGTCGACGGCGGGGGTGTCACCACCGGGGTAGATCCGGGTTGCCGCCTTGAACGACACAGTAGCCATGACTGTACTTCCCTTCACCGGCAGGAACGTGCCGGACGATCCGAGTAAAGGTTCGCCCCCGGGCGGGGGAGTCCGCCTATCCTCGCCCGGCGCCACTCGTCCTGACAAGGTTTGTGGGGTGTGATGTGTCCATTCTGTTCACGGAGTGGACACCGGCACGCAGTCTGCAAGTTCTTGCAGGATCTTGCTGAAATGTCAGCCGTCGCTGGGTACAGTGCCGGGCGTGAGCAGTAGAGCGCGGCTGGTGGACATCGCGGCCAAGGCGGGGGTCAGTGAGGCGACGGTCTCCCGGGTGCTGAACGGGAAGCCGGGGGTCGCGGAGGACACCAAACAGTCCGTGCTGACCGCTCTGGACGTCCTCGGGTTCGAACGGCCGGCGCGGTTGCGGCGGCGGTCCGCCGGGCTGATCGGGCTGGTGATGCCGGAGCTGATGAACCCGATCTTCCCGGCGTTCGCGCAGGTGATCGAGTCGGCGCTGTCGCAGCGCGGGTACACCCCGGTGCTCTGCACGCAGTCCCCGTCCGGCGCGACCGAGGAGGAGTACGTCGAGATGCTGCTCGAGCGCGGCGTCTCCGGGATCATCTTCGTCTCCGGTCTGCACGCGGACACCGGCGCCGACCACGAGCGGTACCAGGCGCTGGTCGAACGCCGGCTGCCGGTGGTCTTCGTGAACGGCTGGCTGCCGTCGGTGGAGGCGCCGTTCGTGTCGTCCGACGAGTACGCCGCGATGGAGCTGGCGGTCTCGCACCTGGTTGCCCTCGGCCACCGCCGGATCGGGTTCGCCTCCGGGCCGGAGCGGTTCCTGGTGGTGCAGCGGAAACTGGCCGGTTACCGGACCTCGATGAAGGCCCAGCTCGGGTTGTCCGACGACGACCTGGACCCGATGGTTGCCCTCAGCATGTTCGGCGTCGAGGGCGGCGAGGCGGCCGGCCGCCAGTTGCTGGACGCCGGCGTCACCGCGGTCGTCTGCGGCTCCGACATGATGGCCCTCGGCGCCATCCGCGCCGCCCGCCACCGCGGCCTGTCGGTCCCCGGCGATCTCTCCGTGGTCGGCTACGACGACGCCCCCATGATGGAGTTCACCGACCCACCCATGACCACCATCCGCCAACCCGTCCAGGCGATGGGCCTAGCCGCCGTCCAGTCCCTCCTGGAAGAGGTCCGAGGCCACGCCACCCCCCACACCGAATTCCTCTTCCGCCCAGAACTCGTCGTCCGCAACTCCACCGGCCCGGCCCGTTGAAACGAGCTCCGGCCCGGGGCCGTCCCCTGCCGGGCGGCTCCGGGCCGGAGGTTCGGGTGGTGGTGGACGTGGGTGCATGCAGAACCCCGCGATCTGGGGTGTTCGGGCCGTGGGAACGGGGGTTCTGCCTGCACGCAGGTCCGGACTACTTGGAGATGTGGAAGGGGGTGGCTGTGGTGGTGAGGCCGTTGGCCCAGAGTTGGTTGACCTTGGAGCGTTCGGTGGAGTCGGGGTACGGGTTGGTGCACGACGGGCCGGGGCCGCCGCCGGACATCAGCTCGGAGCAGGGGCCGGAGTAGTGGTCGGGGAGGCCGAGGACGTGGCCGGTTTCGTGGGCGACGATGCGGGTCTTGTCGTACTGCTGGGCCTGCGTGTAGTCGATGAAGACGTACCCGCTGCCGTGGCCGTCGGTCGACGCGTACGAGCCGCGTGAGTCGTTGCCCTCGGTGTAGTAGAAGTCGTAGTTGCTTCCCTCGGCGAGCTTCACGTTGCTCACCGACGAGTTCCAGATCTGCGCGCTGGAGGCGATCTGGGACGCGAACGTCGGCGCGTCGACCGCGTACGTCACGGTGACCGCACTGACCTTCTGGCCCTTCGCGGCCTGCTTGGCCAGCTTGGCCCGGGCGGACTTCATCACGGCGTCGTAGAACGCCTTGGTGGCGGCCTCGTCCTGGGGCGAGCCGACGTACGCCGCACGGGACGCGGCGGTGGAGACGGTAGTGGCAGGCGCGGCAGTCGAGGGGGACGCTGCGAGCGCGGGGACGGCCAGTACGGCGGCGGCGAGCCCCGCGAGACTGGACAGGATACGGCGATGCGACATGGAGGCCTCACTCCGAAATCGGTGGCGGATAGCGACGGGCGGATTACCGATCGCCACATTCGGATGCTGCCAAGAACTCCACCGGTCGCGCATCGCTTCCCGCGAAACCCTGGGGATAACCCGCGATTCCCGCCGGCCGTTCTATGCCGGCCATAACCGCTCGGCTATGGGCGAGCGGCCAGGAACGCGCGGTACGTCGGCCGCGATCCGGCCCGGGTACTCGCCGTTGATCGCATCGGCCTGGTCTGCACGCTCATGCCTGGCTCGCCGAGCGCGTCGATGGCGTACAGGTCGGTGATCGCCGCCAGCGACTTCAGGTCCGGCCATGCCCAGTGGGCAGCGGGAGTTGATGGTTTGTCGTCCCACACGGCGAACGAGCAGGTGTCAGGCCCGGTGCCGGCCGGTGCCGCGGCTGTCGCCGCAGCCGTCGACGCGGCCCCGCGGATGCGGTCGCCGGCGCCGAACGGGTGGTCGGCGTGGTGGAACGCGGGCTGCTGGCCTAAGCCTCGGGGATGCCGACGTTCAGCAGGCGGGCGCCGGGGCCGCGGGTGGAGAGGCGGTCCTCCTTGTTGTAGAGGTTGCAGCGTTGCAGGCTCAGGCAGCCGCAGCCGATACAGGTGTCGAGGTCGTCGCGGAGGCGCTCGAGCTCGGCGATCCGGTCGTCGAGGCGGCTGCGCCACGACTTCGACAGCTTGCTCCAGTCGGCGCGGGTCGGCGTCCGGTCCTCGGGCAGCGAGTCCAGCGCGCTCCTGATCTCGGCGAGCGCAAGCCCGACCCGCTGCGCGGCCTGCACGAACGCGATCCTGCGCAACGTACTGCGCTGGTACTGCCGCTGGTTCCCCGCGGTACGGCGGGACGCAATCAGGCCCTGGTCCTCGTAGAACCGCAACGCCGATGCCGCCACTCCGGACCGCTGCGCGATCTCCCCGATCGAGAGCCAATGGTCCTTACTCGGGACGTTGTCCTCTCCCATACCCGCCACCCTAGAACGGTGCTCCAAACACTCAAGCATGCTTGAAGTGTTTCAGTGGACCAGTCGGGTGGCTGGTCTGCTGGTCAGGGTGGTCGTCACGATCGGTTATACTTTTCTGGTGTCGGTGCGCGCGTCGCGTCACCAGAGATGTTCCCAGGCGCTCCGACCCGTCGGTTTCAGCATCCGGCTGAAGTTTCCGGCGACATGGGTGCAACGCGATAGCACCCGCAGGTCGATGCCCGTCTCCTGCTGAGTACGTAGTCCGGTCATGTTTTCCTGACCGGCGCTCACGTGCGGCTGCGATCCGGCGCCCCTCGTCCGTGAATACGAGAGAGAGTTTGCGTGACCCAGCACCACCAGTTCGACGCCGATTCCGCCGACGGGCGGTTCAAGAAGCCGCGGCACAAGAAGCACCAGAACCAGTCGTACGGCGAACGCCTGGCCGCGGAGCCGACGTACGAAGCACCCCGTGAAGACAGCACGCCGGTCAAGGGGTACCGCTCCGAGCAGCCCCGCGCCGACCGCGGGCAGCGCAACGGGCAGTCCAGCCGCGACGACCGGCCGCAGTACAACCGCACCGACCGGCCGCAATCCAACCGCGCTGACCGCGCCCAGGACCGGCCGTCCTACAACCGCGACGACAAGCCGTCGTTCAACCGGGACGACAAGCCGCAGTACAACCGCGACAGCCGTTCGTCGTACCAGCGGGACGACAAGCCGTCTTACAACCGGGACGACAAACCGGCGTACAACCGGGTCGACAAGCCGTCGTTCAACCGGGACGAGCGTCCGCGCTACAACCGGGACGATCGGCCGCAGTACAGCAATCGGGACAGCAACCGCGACAGCAACCGGGACAACCGGAGGTTCGAGCGGGACGAGAAGCCGCGGTTCGAGAAGAGCGACCGCAAGGACGAGCCGGTCGACCTCGGGACTGTTGCCGAGGACAACCAGTTCGCGGCGCTCGGGCTCGCCCCGCGGCTGGTCCAGCGGCTGGCCCGGGACGGCATCACCGCGCCGTTCCCGATCCAGGCTGCGACCATCCCGGACGCGCTGGCCGGCAAGGACGTGCTCGGCCGCGGCCAGACCGGTTCCGGCAAGACCCTCGGCTTCGGTCTCCCGACGCTGATGCGCCTCGCCGGCGGCCACACCGAGTCACGCCGTCCGCGCGGCATGATCCTGGTCCCGACCCGTGAGCTCGCGATGCAGGTGCACGACGCCCTCGAGCCGCTGGCGCACGTGATGAACGTGTCGCTCAAGCTGATCGCCGGCGGACTCCCGTACCCGAAGCAGATCGAGTCGCTGCGTCGTGGTGTCGACCTGCTGATCGCCACCCCGGGCCGGCTGATCGACCTGTGCGAGCAGGGCGCGGCCGACCTCGGCGCGGTCGAGGTCGCCGTACTCGACGAGGCCGACCACATGTGCGACATGGGCTTCATGCCGGCGGTCACCACGCTGCTCGACATGACCCCGCCCGAGGGCCAGCGGCTGCTGTTCTCCGCGACCCTGGACAACGACGTCGACAAGATCGTGAAGACCTACCTGAAGGACCCGGTGCAGCACTCGACCGAGTCCGGCCAGGCGACGGTCAGCACGATGGAGCACCACCTGCTGGTGATCGAGCCGGCGCACAAGCAGTCGCTGACGGCCGAGCTGGCCAGCCGCGACGGCCGGACCATCGTGTTCGTCCGTACCAAGCTGGGCGCCGACCGGATCGCCACCCAGCTGCGCGACCGCGGTGTGATGGCGGCGGCGCTGCACGGCGGCCTGACCCAGGGCATGCGGAACCGGACGCTCGACCAGTTCAAGGACGGGTCGGTTCCGGTGCTGGTGGCGACGGACGTCGCGGCCCGCGGCATCCACGTCGACGACGTCGGTCTGGTCGTCCAGGCCGACCCGCCGGCCGAGCACAAGGACTACCTGCACCGTGCCGGTCGTACGGCGCGTGCCGGTGGCAAGGGCGCGGTTGTCACGCTCGTGCTGCCGCACCAGCGGCGCGGGATGATCCGGATGGCCGAGTCCGCCGGTGTGAAGACCGAGCCGGTTCGGGCCCGTCCGGGCGACGAGCTGGTGACCGAGCTGACCGGCGGCAGCAAGCCGTCCGGGTATCCGGTGAAGCTCCCCGCCCCGAAGCCGCAGCGCTTCGCCAAGGGCGGCGGAAAGCGCTTCGGCAACAACCGCCCGGGGCGCGGTCACGACAGCCGCGGCGGCAACGGCCCGCGCCGCAGCGGACCCCGCCGTACCGACGGCAAGTCCTACCAGCACTAACCCTCGGCCGTTTGAGGGGTTAACCCCGTAAACCGCCCCTTCACCCCTCGCATGCAGGAGGTGAAGGGGCAAGGTGAGGGGTTAACCCCTCAAACGGTCCCCGCCGGCCGGAGCTGGCTGGGGTGGGTCAGGTGAGGACGGCCCAGAGGCGGGCCAGGACGGTGGCGATCTCGTCGGCGTTCAGGGGGACCAGTTCGAGCATCAGTTCGTCGTCGGCGACTCGGTCGGTCATCACGTAGATCGGCGGGGTACCGGCCTCGAGCTCGGTGGCGACGCGTTTGGCGTCCTCCACCTTCAGCAGTACCCGTGACACCTGCAGGCCGGTCGAGTCCGGGACCGCCGTGACCCCGGCGCCGGGGATCCGCGACACCGCGGTCACGAACGCGTCCACCTTGGCGCGCTCGTCCGCCTGCCATTTCACCCGGTCGATCGCCTGCCACTCCTCGAGCGCCGCGAGTACGCCGACGATCGCTTCCTTGGTCGGCTTCATCACCCGGCCGATGCCCTTGTCCTGCGCCCGTACCGCCTGCACCAGCGCCCAGGTCCCGGCGACCAGCCCGGCGGTCGGCGAGCCGAGGTACTTCTGCCCGCTGACCAGCACCAGGTCCGCGCCGGTGGCGAGCAGGTCCGCGATCTGCGGGAACTGCGCCGCACCGTCGATGATCGCCGGTACGCCGCGGCGGTGCGCGGCCTTGATCGCCGCCGCCAGGTCGATCGGCTCGCCGCGGGTCAGCCGCGACGACACCAGCATCAGGCAGGCGACGTCCGGCCCGTCGAGCTCGGCCTCCAGGTCGGCGAGCGTGCAGCCGTCCTCGTCGCCGGCCAGATCCACCTGGGCGCCGGCCAGCCGGATGCCCTGCAGGTTCGAGTGGCCGTAGTCGACCACGTGGCAGGCCGGCAGGACGACTCGGTTGTGCATGTCGGTCGTGTCCGGCAACGCCGCCGTACGGCGTGGATCGCCGCCGGTCATCGTGGCCGCGACCGCGAGCGTGATCCCGGCCGCGGTGCAGTGCACGACGGCCCCCGCCTGGGCGCCGGTGACCTGCGCGATCGCCTCGCTCGCCCGGTCGCGCAGCTCGTCCAGCACGAAGAACTCAGGCAGCGCCTGGGCGACGGCAGCCGCGACACCGTCGGAACTCCGGGACACCCCGAGCGGGGTGTACGTCCCCCTGGCGTTGATCACCACACTCAATCGATAACGATCGTGGATGCTCATGGTGTTGCTGAGCGTAGTGGTCACGGACCGCAATTGGCGAGAGTCTGTCGGTGGCAAGTTATTGACCTCAAGCTACTCGTGAGTCATTCTCACTTTTACCGACCTGAGGAGGGACCGTGCCCCGCCCCGCACTTCGCACCCGCCTTCGCGCGACGGCCGCCGTAGCCGCCGTCGTCGCCGTCCTTGCCGCGCTGCCGGCGCCGACCCAAGCAGCGCCGCGAGCAGTTGCCGCGGATCCCACGGATTATTGCCTTGGGCAATGTCGTGACATCCTGCCGCCAGGCCAGAACGGCAGCGCGACATTCACGGATCTCCTTGCCTTCAAGGCGTTGGGAGTCCGTCCGCCGCATTTCAGCGACAGCCTGAAGCCGTACCAGGACCTGGCCTGGAACTCGCAGGGCATCACCGACGACGGCCTCGCGCCGTACTACGACGACTCGTCGTTCGGGGTGAAACCGGACGACGTGGCAAGCACCGTCCAGCCGCGCAGCGACGTGACGATCGTCCGCGACAAGTCGCGCGGAATCCCGCACATCACCGGCACCACCCGGCTCGGCACGATGTTCGGTGCCGGGTACGCCGGCGCGCAGGACCGGCTGTTCGTGATGGACGTGTTCCGGCACCTCGGGCGCGGTCAGCTGACGCCGTTCGCGGGCGGTGCCGCGGCGAACCGCGAGTTCGAGCAGGAGTTCTGGCGGACCGCGCCGTACACCGAGGCCGATCTGCAGCGGCAGTTCGACGCCGCCGCCACGCTGTACGGCGCCGACGGCGTGAAGATGCAGCAGGACATCCAGGCCTGGGTCGACGGCGTCAACCACTACATCGACACGGTCGGGATCGGCTACCCCGGTGAGTACGTCGCACTCGGTCTGCAGTGGCCGACGCCGCACTGGAAGGTCACCGACGTGGTGGCCACCGCGGCCGTGGTCGCGGGCATCTTCGGCACCGGCGGTGGTTCCGAGGTGACGTCCGCGCTGGCGTTGCTCGAGGCGCAGGCGAAGTACGGCGTTGCCCAGGGCACCAAGGTGTGGGAGTCGTTCCGCTCGCAGAACGACCCCGAGGCCAGTACGACGGTGCACAACGGGACGACCTTCCCGTACGGGAGCACCGGGCCGAACCCGGCCGGTCGCGCGCTGCCGGACCGCGGCTCGGTCACCGCGGAACCCGAGGTGATCGACCAGACCGCGAACAAGACGGCGGCCGCAAAGCCCGCGCCGAAGGGATCCGAAGCACTCAAGGGCATCTTCGACAAGGGCCTGTTCCCGGAGGGCTTCGGAAAGAAAGGAATGTCGAACGCACTCCTGGTTTCCGGCGCGCACACCCAGAGCGGCAACCCGATCGCGGTCTTCGGCCCACAGACCGGGTACTTCGCCCCGCAGTTGCTGCTGCGCCAGGAGTTGCAAGGCCCCGGCGTCAGCTCGCGGGGAATCGCTTTCGCCGGGCTCAACTTCTACACGCTGATCGGCCGCGGCCCGGACTACTCGTGGAGCGCCACGTCCGCCGGGCAGGACATCACCGACACGTTCGCCGTACCGCTGTGCGAACCCGGTGGCGGAACGCCGACGAAAACCTCGCAGTACTACGTTTTCCGTGGCCAGTGCGTACCGATCGAGCGGCTCGAGCGGCACAACTCGTGGTACTCCAGCCTCGGGTCCTCGGAGCCTGCCGGGTCGTACACGTTGGTTGCCCTGCGCACCAAGTACGGCATCGTGACACACCGCGGAACGGTGGGCGGAAAACCTGTTCTGTTCACGAAGAACCGGTCGACGTACGGTAACGAGGCGGGGTCGGCGCTCGGGTTCATGCAGTTCAACGACCCGGACAGGATCCACTCGGCCGCCGACTTCCAGAAGGCCGCGGCGAACATCGGGTACACGTTCAACTGGTTCTACACGGACAAGAACTCGATCGCGTACTTCAACTCCGGCGACAACCCGGTCCGCGCGGACGGCGCCGACCCGAACCTGCCGACCTGGAGCTCGTACGAGTGGAAGGGCTGGAACCCGGACACGAACCGCGCCACCTACACGCCGCCGGCGCAGCACCCGCAGGTCGTGAACCAGGACTACCTGACCAGCTGGAACAACAAACAGGCACCCGGGTACTCCGCCTCGGACGGGCAGTGGGGGTACAACGCGGTCTACCGCAGCCAGCCGCTCGACGACCGGATCAAGGCCGTCATCGGCAGCGGGCAGAAGTTCACCCGCGGCAGGCTGGTCGAGGCGATGGAGGACGCCGCCACCGTCGACCTCCGCGGCGACCAGGTGCTGCCGTACCTGCTGCGCGTCCTGAAGTCCGCACCGATCACCGACCCGGCTATCGCCGACGCGGTCGCCAAGCTGACGGCTTGGCAACAGTCCGGCGCCCACCGCAAGACCCCCAACGCGTCGTCCCGGACCTACGGCAACGCCGACGCCATTCAGTTGCTGGATGCTTGGTGGCCCCTGCTTGTCCCGGCCGAGTTCAAGGACCTCGGACCGGATCTCTACAGCGCGCTGACCGCGAACCTGAAGATCGACGAGCGGCCGAGCGCGCAGGGATCGTCCTTCCAGAGCGGCTGGTGGGGCTTCGTCCAACGCGACCTGCGCAAGGTGCTCGGCGATCCTGTGAAGGCCTCGCAGCCGGTGACGTACTGCGGCGGCGGAACGTTGGCCGGCTGCAGGTCGGTGCTGACGGAGACCTTGCTGGGGGCAACCAAGACGCCGGCGACCACGACGTACCCGGCGACCGCCGACTGTGCGGCCGGTGACCAGTTCTGCGCCGACCAGATCGCGCACAACCCGATGGGCGGCATCACCCAGGACCGGATCGCCTGGGTGAACCGGCCGACGTACCAGCAGGTGGTCGAGTTCCCGGCGAAGCGCGGCGACGACGTCAGCAACCTGGCGGCCGGGAAGACGGCGACCGCGAGCAGTTACGAGAAGGGCTGGTACAACTCGCCGCCTGCGCAGGCGGTCGACGGCAAGCTCGACACCCGGTGGGCGAGCGACTGGTCGGATCCGCAGTGGCTGAAGGTTGACCTCGGCAACGAGCAGACGGTCGGCCGGGTGGTGCTGCAGTGGGAGGCGGCGTACGCGAAGGGCTACCGGGTCGAGGTCTCCCGGGACGGGTCGACGTGGCAGCAGGTGTACGCGACGACGGCCGGGAACGGCGGGGAGGACGTGGTCCGGTTCAGCGCCGTACCGGCCCGGTACGTGCGGGTGACGGGGACGCAGCGGGCGACGTCCTACGGGTATTCGCTGTATGAGCTGCAGGCCTACCAGCAATGAGACACAGCAGATGGTGATGCCAGGATGAGTGCATGACACAGAACTTTCCTCCGAACCAGCCGTATCCGCCGCAGCAGCCGGGCTACCAGCAAGGCCCGCCTCCGGGGTACCAGGGCCCTCCCCAGAATCAAGCCCCGCCCGGGTACCAGCAGGGGCCGCCGCAGCAGCAGGGGTACGGTCAGCCGGGTGGGTACCAGCAGCCGGCGCCGTCCAACGTGCCGCACGTCGCGCCGCAGGGGTCGCCGTACCCGGTGCTGGTCTCGACGATGAACGACCTGCCCGGGTACACCGCGGAGAAGGTGTTCGGCGAGGTGTTCGGGCTGACCGTCCGGAGTCGCGACTTCGGGTCGAACTTCACCGCGAGCTTCCGGTCGCTCGGCGGCGGCGAGGTGCCGGAGTACACCCAGATGCTGGCCGAGTCCCGGCACGTCGCCGTGCTGCGGATGAGCCAGATGGCGCAACAGATGGGCGCGAACGCGATCCTCGCGATGCGGTTCGACTGCAACGAGATCGCGAACACGATGAGCGAGGTGGCCGCCTACGGTACGGCGGTCGTGGTGCAGAAGGTGGAGCCGCCGCGTCCGCAGGACTCCAAACCCGATGAGGATGATGCGAATGACAGCTGACTTCACCCCGCCGAGCGCAGCGAGCGAAAAACTGGTACTGCCGCCCGGATTCCGCTGGGGTGTGTCGACGTCGGCGTACCAGATCGAGGGTGCCGTGGCCGAGGGTGGTCGCGGCACCTCCACCTGGGACACGTTCTGCGCCGAGCCCGGGAAGATCCTCGACGGCGACACCGGTGCCGTTGCCTGCGACCACTACCACCGGTACGCCGATGACGTCGCGTTGATGCGTGAGCTCGGGGTCGACACGTACCGGTTCTCGTTCGCGTGGCCGCGGATCCAGCCGACCGGGAGCGGCCCGGGGAACGCGGCCGGTCTGGACTTCTACGACCGGCTCATCGACGCGCTGCTCGGCGCCGGGATCCAGCCGGCGCCGACGCTCTACCACTGGGACACGCCGCAGCCGCTCGAGGACGCAGGCGGCTGGCTGAACCGGGACATCACGGAGCGGTTCGCGGAGTACGCCGGGATCCTCGGGGCTCGGTTCGCGGACCGGGTGCCGCTGTGGATCACCATCAACGAGCCGATGGTGCTGACGCTGATGGGGTACTCGCTCGGTGCGCACGCGCCTGGGAAAGAGTTGCTGTTCGACGCGCTGCCGGTTGCGCATCATCAGCTGCTGGCACACGGCCGCGCGGTGCAGGCGCTGCGGGCTGCCGGGGCTGAGCAGATCGGTATCGCGTCGAACCACGCGCCGGCCTGGCCGGCCAGTGACAGTCCTGAGGACCGGGAAGCGGCCGGGCTGTACGACAACCTGATCAACTGGATGTTCGCCGATCCGGTCATCCTCGGTGAGTACCCGTGGGGGATGGGCGACGGGATGCCCGGCCCGGTCGCCGACGACCTCGCGATCATCTCGACGCCGCTCGACTTCTTCGGCATCAACCACTACGCGCCGGTGTCGGTCGGCGCCGCTACCGGTCAGGCCGACACGGCCGCGACCGACGGCGTACAACTGCCGCCTGGTCTGCCGTTCGAGCCGCGGACCCTGCCTGGTTACCCGACCACGGACTTCGGCTGGCCGATCGTGCCCGATGCCTTCGGGGAGACTTTGCGGATCTTCCGCGACCGGTACGGCGACAAGCTGCCGCCGATCTACATCACCGAGAACGGCTGCGCGATCAACGACGGGCCCGTCGACGGGGTGGTGGCGGATCAGCGCCGGATCGACTACCTGGACGGGTACCTGCGCTCGCTGAAGTCGGCGATCGACGACGGGATCGACGTCCGTGGGTACTTCCAATGGTCTCTGCTGGACAACTTCGAGTGGGCGGCCGGGTACTCCCAGCGCTTCGGTCTGGTACATGTCGACTTCAAGACGTTGGAGCGGACTCCGAAGGCTTCGTACTTCTGGCTCCAGGCACTGATAGCCCAGAATCGCTGATGAATCGGGAGGGGGCCGAGCCGCGGGTCGCGGCTGCGTTGGTGGAACCTACCGCGCGGGTGCGGGGTGGGTGGACGGCGGCCGTCGTACTGGCGAATGTGGGGGTGTTCGCGGCCTGGCTGGGGCCGATTCAGGTGCTGCTGGCCAAGCAGTCGGAGGCGGTTGCTCCGGGCAACAAGGAGTTCGTGTTCGGGTTGGTGACCGGGGTCGGGGCGGCCGTGTCGGTGGTGGCCAATCCGGCGTTCGGGGCGATCTCGGACCGGACCAGTTCGCGGTTCGGGCGGCGGGTGCCGTGGGTGGTCGCGGGAGCCGTTGGTGGTGCCATCGGTCTCGGGATCCTGTCGGGCGCCCGGGTGATCGTGCTGATGCTGATCGGGTGGTGCCTGATGCAGCTCTTCGGCAACGCGCTCCTGGCGGCCGCCACCGCAGTCGTCCCGGACCGTGTCCCGGTCGCACAACGCGGAGTGGTCGGCGGCTGGGTCGCCATCTCGCAGGTCCTCGGCGCACTGGTCGGAACGGCCCTCGCGGTGGCCTTCAACAGCTACACCCTCGGGTACGTCGCCTGCGCCGTCTTCCTGCTGCTGTCCGTCGTCCCGTACCTGCTCCGCAGCCACGACCAGCGGTTGCCGGAGCGACCGGCGTTCGTCCTGCCCGACTTCCTGAAGAGCTTCTGGATCAGCCCGCGCCGCTACCCGGACTTCGCCTGGGCCTGGCTGACCCGGTTCCTGTTCAACGTGGGCAACGCCCTGGGCACCCTCTACCTCTTCTACTACCTCCAGGACGAGGTAGGGGTCACCGACCCGGACACCGGCGTACTGATCCTGACCGCGATCTACAGCGCCTGCGTACTGACGACCGCGATCAGCTTCGGCCGCTGGTCGGACCGCTCCGCCCGCCGCAAGGTCTTCGTCACCGCGTCCGGCTGGGTGATGGCCGTGGCCGGCGTGATCCTCGCCGTCTGGCCGACCTGGACCGGCGCGATCACCGGCGCGATCGTCCTCGGCGCCGGCTTCGGCGTGTACCTGTCCGTCGACTTCGCCCTGCTCACCGAGGTCCTCCCGAACGCCCGCGACCGCGCGAAGGACCTCGGCGTGATCAACATCGCCAACTCCCTGCCCCAGGTCCTCGCCCCGGTCCTCGCCGCCCCGATCGTCAAACACCTGGGCGGCTACCCGGTCCTCTACCTCCTCGCATCCGCCGTCACCGTCCTCGCCGGCGTCCTGGTCACCCGCATCCGCGCTGTCGCCTAGCCCGAAGGCGTACCGAAGAACGGGCAGTGGTGCACCCTCCGCCGCCATCTCCACCGCGCGCACGCCTGCCCAGCCCGCCGCAGCCGCACCACTGCCCGTCCGTCGGTACGCCGACCCCAGCATCTGTTCAGAGGTGGCGGGTCAACGCCTTCGCTGCGGGGGAGGTTGCGGTGACCTGGATGTGGTCGAGATTCAGCCAGGTGGCCAGCTGGTGGAGTTCGGCGGCCAGTGGGCCGGTGAGGTCGGGGGCGCCGGGCTCCGGGGTGAGCGTGGGGACGACCAACGTCGAGGCCTGGCGGTCCGACTTGAGGTCGACGCGGGCGACGAGTTGGTCGCCGAGCAGGAACGGCAGGACGTAGTACCCGTGGACGCGTTGCGGCGCCGGCGTGTAGATGCTGATCCGGTAGAAGAAGTCGAACAGCCGCTGGGTGCGATCGCGGTTCCAGATCAGCGGGTCGAACGGCGAGAGCAGCGCCCGAGCGTCCACCGGACGATCCGTCGCCTCGTGCCAGCGATAGGACTGCTGCTTCACCCCCTCGACCCGGACCGGCACCAGCTCACCGGCCTCCACCAGCTCCCCGACCACCTCGCGACCAGTTGCTGCCGGCAACGGAAAGTGTGCCTGCCCGGTACCGCCGCAGAGCTCGCGCAGGGTCCCGATCCCGAGCCCGCGCGCCGCGATCCGGACCAGCTCGCGGCGCGCCTCGGCCGCGGTCGGCTCCGGTGCGTCGAGTACGGCGGCGGGCAGCACCCGCTCGGTCAGGTCGTAGATCCGCTCGAAGTGCCGCCGCCCCGCGATCGTCACCCGCCCGGTGCAGAACAGGTACTCGATCGCGATCTTCGCGTCCTGCCAGTTCCACATCTTGCCGGTGGTCGGATCCGGGTCAGGGTCGGTGCGCTTGCGCCGTACGCCGTCCGGGCTCGCCTCGCCCGCGGTCAGCGGCCCCCGTTCGGCAACCAGTTGCAGCACCTGGTCGACGTACCCGGGCCGCTCCGCGGTCAGCCGTCGCATCCCCGCGACCACCGACCACGGCGCGGACACGTCCGGGCTGAGCTCCTCGTCCCACACCTGCCGCTCGGCCGCCCGCATCCGCCAGCGCATCAGCGGGTAGTTGGTGAGCGGGATCAGCGCGGCCTTGTGGCCCCAGAAGTACTCGAACAGCTCCCGCTCGGCGCCCCAACTCAGCTCGTCCAGCCTTGCCCGCGGATAGTCGCCGACCCGCGCGTACACCGGCAGATAGTGCGACCGGCACAGCACGTTCACCGAATCCAGCTGCAGTACGCCGGCCCGCCGGATCGCCCACCGCGCATCACCCGGTTGATGCGCCTCGCCGAATCCTTGTGCGCTCAGCGCGATCCGCCGCGCAACCCCCGTCGAGACCTCGTCACCCACGGCCACCATGACTCGAACGTATAGCGCGTCACCGGGTCATCGGCTCTACCGCTTGGACACGGTGTACGTCAGGTGGGTCACCTGGGACGACGGATCCACGCGCGTCTGCTCCAGCAGGATGCGGTCGGCGTCGACATTGTCGAACAGGCGGATGCCGGTGCCGAACAGTACGGGTGCGAGCGAGATCGAGAACTCGTCGATCAGCCCGGCGTTCAGGAACTGCTGGATCAGCTCGGCGCCACCGGAGACGCGGATGTCCTGGTCGCCGGCGGCCTCGCGGGCCTGGAACAGCGCGCTCTCGATTCCGTCGTTGACGAAGTGGAACGTCGTACCGCCCGGGCGCTCCCACGGCTCCCGCTCGGTGTGGGTGACGACGTACACCGGCGTGTGGAACGGCGCCTCCTCCGGCCAGGCCCGCTCACCACCGTCGAACATCCGCTTGCCCATCACGTTCGCGCCGATCCGCTCCTGCGTCGCCTTGGACAGGTCGTCGTCGAGCCCTTCCTCGCCGCCCTCGCCGAGCTTGAGGTTCTCCCGGAAGGACCGCTGCGGGAACAACCACGCCTGCAACTCCGACCACTTCCGCAGCCAGCGCTGGACCCGCGGATCGCTCTGGCTCTCGGGTGCGAACACCTCCGCGACGGTCACGTCCGGGACCGGCGCGATGAAGCCGTCGAGCGACATCGTCACGCCGAAGAATACCTTTCCGGCCATCAGTGCCCTTCCTCTCCTGTGAGTTCAGTCTTTCCGATGAGTTCGGCGACGTACGTCGCCAGGTTGTGCAGCGTCTGCTCTCCGCCTTCGATCGCGTGGTACTTCTCCACCGCGTCGTCGCGCAGCTCCCTGGTGGGGAACACCGCGCGCATGACGATCCGGGTCTGCTCGCCGGCCGGCTCGAAGACGATCTCCGACGCGAAGGCGTTCGGGTCGTCGCGGGACTCGCCGTGGACCATCGCGATCCGCTCCGGCGGGTCGATCTCGGACCAGGTGATCCACTCCTGGTACTCGGTCCCGTCCGGTCCGTGCATCACGAAGTCCCAGTCGCCGCCGACGCGGAACTCGAAGGACCGCGTCTTGGTGCTGAAGCCCGCCGGTCCCCACCACTGCGACAGGTGCCGGACTTCGGTGAACGCCTCGAACACCAGCTCCCGTGGGGCGCCGATCGTCCGGGAGACCACGATCTCGCGGTCCGCTACCGAGCCGCCGTTACTGGTCGTCATCCTGTGGTCCCTTTCGCCTTTCCTGCCTGAGCTCCTGCACGTACTCGTCCAGCCGGCCGAAGCTCTCGTTCCAGAACTGCTCGAACCCGCCGACCCACTCGTGCACCGGTCGCAGCCCGTGCGCGTCCAGGTCGTACAGCCGCTGCTTGCCCGCACCGCGAACCCGCACGAGACCGACCTCCCGCAACACCCGCAGGTGCTTGGACGCCTGCGGCTGACTCATCCCCAGATCCCTGGCCAACTCGGTCACCGGCCGCTCCCCGCCGCGCAGCAACACCAGAATCTCCCGACGCTGCGGCTCCGCGATCGCGTTGAACGCATCCGAGGTCGTCGCCGCCCGTGCCATACCGAAATCATATGCCGATATCGGCATACGTCAAGCGGTCGTCATGAGGTCGCGCAAAGCCTGGAAATCGGCGACCTCGAGCGGGACGAGACCGCGGCGGAGCTGGTAACCCCAGTTCGCGCCCCTGGTCAGCTCGAGCTCGACGTCGCGGAGCATCGCCCGGTGGACCGGCAGGAACTCGATCCGGCGGCGCCACGGCTGGATCGTGCCGCGGTCGCCCATCGCCATCGGTTCGGCCTGGTACGGCGCGTCGTCGGCAACCACTCCGAGCGCCGTGAACGCCCGCAACGGCTGCTTCTCGCGGTACCGCTCGGTCGGGGAGTAGATCGCGAACCCGTCGCCTCGCCGCAGCCGTGCGACGCCGTACCGCTTGCCGTGGTTGAGCTGGATGAAGCCGCCGGAAACAGCGCGCTGGGCGTGGTCCGCGGAGACCACGCCCAGCCAGGCCCTGTGCAGATCGTTCATGCACCCATCGTCAGGCCGAAAGTACGACATCCTTTGTCATGATTTTCCGGCGCAGTCTCGCGATCAGCGGCCAGGCGATCATCAGCAGGATCGCCACGTAGATCACATACGCGACCGGCCCGCCGACCAGACCGGAGACGTCGCCGTTGGACAGCTGCAGCGCCATCCGGGCCTGCCGTTCCGCGATCGGGCCGAGGATCACGCCGATGATCAGCGGCAGTACCGGCAGACCGAAGCGGCGCATCCCGAAGCCGAGCAGCCCGAGCAGCAGGAGCAGCAGCAGGTCGAGCGGCTGCGCGTTCACGGCGTACGCACCCATCGAGGCGAAGAAGATGATCCCGGCGTACAGGTACGGGCGCGGGATCTGCAGGAGCTTCGCCCACGCCGGCGCGAGCGGCAGGTTGAGCAGCAGCAGGAACAGGTTGCCGATGAACAGGCTCGCGATCAGCGCCCACACCAGCTTCGGCTCGCGCTGGAACAGCAGCGGTCCGGGCTGGATGCCGTACGACGTGAACGCGGCCAGCATCACTGCCGCCGTCGCGTTCGTCGGCAGGCCGAGTGCGAGCATCGGTACGAGCGTGCCGGCCGCGGACGCGTTGTTCGCCGCCTCCGGCCCGGCGACGCCCTCGATCGCGCCGTTCCCGAACTCCTCCGGGTGCTTGGACAGCTTCTTCTCGGTCGCGTACGACAGGAACGTCGGGATCTCCGCGCCGCCGGCCGGCAGTGCCCCGATGGGGAATCCGAACGCCGTACCCCGCAGCCAGGGCTTCCACGACCGTCGCCAGTCCGACTTGCCCATCCACGGGCGGCCGACCGGGATCACGGTGCCGGGGTTGCGCCGCAGATGCGCTGCCACCCAGAGCGCCTCGCCGACCGCGAAGATGCCGACGGCAACCACTACGACGTCGATGCCGTCGGCAAGCTGTGGAACACCGAGCGTGAGCCGCTGCTGGCCGGTCACCTTGTCGATCCCGACCAGGCCGATCACCAGCCCGAGCAGCAGCGCCGCGAGCCCGCGGATCCGCGACGACCCGAGCACCGACGTGGCGCCCGCGAACGCGAGCAGCATGATCGCCAGGTAGTCCGGCGCACCCAGGCTGATCGCGAACTTCACCACCTGCGGCGCGACCAGCACCAGCAGCATGGTCCCGATCGTGCCCGCGACGAACGACCCGATCGCGGCCGTCGCGAGCGCCTGCGCGGCCCGTCCGGCGCGGGCCATCTTGTTGCCCTCGATCGCCGTCACCACCGATGACGACTCCCCGGGCGTGTTCAGCAGGATCGACGTGGTGGAGCCGCCGTACATGCCGCCGTAGAAGATGCCGGCGAACATGATGAACGCCTGCACCGGCTCCAGCCCGTACGTGACCGGCAGCAGCAGCGCGACCGTCATCGCCGGACCAATCCCGGGCAGTACACCGACCGCCGTACCGACGGTGACACCGAGCAGCGCGAGCAGCAGGTTGACCGGGGCGAGCACGTCGCCGAACCCGTTCAGCAGGTTCATCAGGTTGTCCATCAGAGAATCCCTTGCAGTACGCCGGCCGGCAGGCCGACCCCGAGCCCGATCGCGAACCCGTAGAAGGTGATCAGCGCCAGCGCGACCGCGATGAACAGGTTGCGGACGTGGTGCCGGCTGCCGAGCGCGAACGCCGAACCCCAGAACAGCAGGGTCCCGCTGATCACCCAGCCGAGCGGCTCGATGGTCGCCAGGTTGATCACGAACGCGGCGATCAGCAGCAGTACGGTGCGCCAGTCGACCGGGGACGTCACGTCGACGTCCTCACCCTCCTCGGCCGCGCCGGTACCGCCGCGGGCCACGTTCACGGCGTACAGCGCAGCGACCACCAGCAGCAGTACGCCGAGCACGATCGGTACCGGTTTCGGCCCGATCGGGTCGTTGCTGGTGGCAATGTGCGGGAGCCGGGCGGCGTCGACGATCACCAGGACGCCGACCACCGCCAGGAACCCGCACACTCCGTACTGCGCCGTGTCCCGCCGAGTCTCGTGCTGAGCCTCGGCGGCGCTCACGAGGCCAGACCGAGCTTCGTCAGGATGTCCGCGACGGCCTTGTCCTGGTCGGTGAGGAACTTGCCGAACTCGTCGCCGGTGACGAACGCGTCGGTCCAGCCGTGCTTCTTCTCCTCGGCCTTCCATTCGGCGGAGTCGTGCATCTTGGTCAGCGCGTCGATCCAGATCTTCTTGTCCGCGTCGCTGATCCCGGGCGGTGCCACGATCCCGCGCCAGTTGGTGAAGACCAGGTCGATCCCGGAGCCCTTCAGCGTCGGCACGTCCTTCAGCGCCTCGATCGGCTGCTCGCTGCTCACCGCGAGTACCCGAACCTGGCCGCTGTCCACCTGGTCGAGGAACTCGCCGAAACCGCTGGTCCCGAAGGCGATCTTGCTCCCCAGCAGTGCGGGCAGCAGTTCGCCGCCGCCGTCGTACGAGACGAAGTTGACGTCCTTCGGCTCGATGCCGACCGCCTGCGCGAGCTGCATCGGCAGCAGGTGGTCCGGCCCGCCCGGCGACGAGCCGCCGCCGACCGCCATCCCCTTCGGGTTCGCCTTCCAGGCGGTGACCAGGTCCTGGATCGTCTTGTACGGGGAGTTCTTCGGCACGACGATCGCGCCGGCCTCCTCGATCATCTTCGCGATCGGGGTGGTCTGGGTGAGCGTGGCCTTGGACTTCGACGTGTACGTCGCACCGACGACGCCGAGGCCCATCTGCATCGCGAGCTTGCCGTTGCCCTTCTCGTTCACGACCCGTTGCAGGCCGACCGTGCCGCCGGCGCCGGGCAGGTTGAACACCTGTACGCCGGTGGCGATCTTCGCGTCCTCCATCGCCTTCGCGGCGACCCGGGCGGTGGTGTCGTACCCGCCGCCGGCCGTGTTCGGCACCATCAGCCGCAAACCGGTGGCCGGCTTCCCGCCGTCCTCGTTCGCCGCATCCGTCTTGTTCGCCGTCGCCCCGCACGCGGTGACGCTGAGCACCGCAAGTGCCGCGATCAGCAGTGGCCTGGACCTCATGTGGCGGATTCCTTTCGGGAGAGTTCAGGTGGCGACGATCGTGGACCTCCGGTGAACTCGACGTCTGCGTTGTGGCCGCAGCGGTGGTTGAGTTCATTGTGGTCACAGGCGGAATCAGGGTGAACTGTGGCACTCGGACGCTGCAACGGTGATCATGCGGCAGGACGTGCACGGAGCTGAACACAGGGAGGTGAAGATGGCGGTACGACTCGGCAGGTATCCGAGTTTGGGCCGGCCGACGCTGGCGGGGCAGCTGCTGGTGCTGCAGCTGGCGATCGTGGTGATCGTGCTGGTCGCGGTCGCCGCGGTCTCGCTCGCGCAGTCCGCCGCCACGTTCAACCGGGTCGAGGGGCGTCGGGTCACCTTGCTGGCGGAGCAGTTGTCGTCCAGTCCCGCATTGCGGTTCAACATCCGGAACCCGGCGCCTGCGGAAATGCTCGCGCCCACGCTGCAGACGAACCTCGCGCAGTCCGGGGTCAGCTCGATCACGGTCGCGAACCCGGACGGAAAGGTGATCGCGGCAACCAATCCGACGCTGATCGGGACCAGACTCACGTTCGGTATCCCTGACGTCGCGGACGGTCGCGGCTGGTCCGGTCAGCTGGGTGACGAGCTGGTCGCCCAGGTCCCGGTGCTCAGCGAGGGCAGAGGCGCGAACGGCAGGCCGGACGGGACGCTCGGCGACCAGATCGGGACCGTCATGGTCGGGGAGCAGTCTCCTTCCGTACTGCAGCGGCTGCGCGGCGCATCGTCGTACCTGGCGATCTATCTCGGGATCGCGTGCGTACTCGGGCTGCTCGGGTCGTGGCTGCTCGCCCGGCGGATCAAACGCCAGACGCTCGGCCTCGAACCGCGCGAGATCGCCGGGCTGGCCGAACACCGGGAAGCCATGCTGTACGGGCTCGCCGAGGGTGTCGTTGCCCTGGACCCCCAGTTGCGCGTGACGCTGGTGAACGACGTCGGACGGCGGCTGCTCGACCTGCCGGAAAACGCTGTCGGAAAATCGTTGCGCGAGCTTTCCGTCGAAGGCCGGCTGCGCGAGGTGCTGTCCGGCGAGGACGAGGCGCGCGACGCGGTCGTCGTACGGCGTGGGCGGGTGCTGGTGATGAACCGGATGAGCGTGCTGAAGGACGGCCGGTCGCTGGGGTCCGTCACCACGCTGCGCGACCGGACCGAGCTGGCCCAGCTGGAGCGGGAGCTCGGGTCGTTCCGCTCGTCCGCGGAGCTGCTCCGGGCGCAGACCCACGAGTTCGCGAACCAGCTGCACACGATCTCGGGGCTGATCCAGATCGGGGAGTACGACGAGGTGGTGACGTACGTCGGGGCGCTGAACCGCTATCGTGAATCGCTCGACCTGACCGTGACCCGGCGGGTCCACGACACCGCGGTCGCCGCCCTGCTGATGGCGAAGTCCTCGCTCGCTGCCGAACGCCGCGTCGAGCTCCGGGTGTCCGAGCGGACCACGCTGCTCCGCCTCGATCCGGCCCTGTCCGCGGACATCGCGACCGTACTCGGCAACCTCGTCGACAACGCCGTGGATGCCGCGGCACAGTCCGGTACGCCGCTGTCGCCGGCCTGGGTCGAGGTCGAACTCCGGCAGGACGCCGCGAGCGTGGAGATCGTCGTCCGCGACTCCGGGCCCGGGGTTGCGCCGGAGCTGGCACAGGAGGTGTTTGCGCACGGGTTCACCACCAAGGCGGCCGCCGAGGGCGAACGCGGGATCGGGCTGGCGATGACCAGGCTGATCTGCCGGCGCCGCGGCGGCGAGGTCGCGGTCACCAACCCGACCGCGGGCGGCGCCGCGTTCATCGCCCGGATGTCCACCCAACGCACTCCGGAAGGAGCCCGATGATCACGGTCCTGGTCGTCGACGACGACTTCATGGTGGCCCGCATCCACCGCGGCTTCGTCGACCGCGTGGACGGCTTCGAGGTCGTCGGTACGGCGAACTCCGGCGACCAGGCTGTCGCCGCACTGGGCTCGCTCGCGCCCGATCTGGTACTGCTGGACCTGTACCTGCCCGACGTCTTCGGGCTGGACCTGATCGCCCGGCTCCGCGCCGTACAGCCGTCCGTCGACATCCTCGTCATCACCGCCGCCCGCGAGGCGGAGGCCGTCCGGGGCGCCGTCCGCCAAGGGGTCGTGAACTACCTGCTGAAACCCTTCGGTTTCGAGGACCTCCGGGTCCGGCTGCAGGAGTACGCCCGCCGCCGCGCCAGCGTCCCCGACCCGGTCACGTCCCAGGCCGACGTCGACCGCGTCCTCGCACCCGCCCGCCCTCTGGTCAACCGCCTCCCCAAAGGCCTCTCCCAGGAAACCACCGACCTGGTCACGGCCGCCCTCCGCAACGCACCCGAGAACCTCTCCGCCGCCGAATGCGCCGAACGCATCGGCATCTCCCGCGTCAGCGCCCGCCGCTACCTGGAATTCCTCACCACCCAAGGCCAAGCCGACGTAACCCTCCGCTACGGCACCACCGGCCGCCCCGAACGCCGCTACACCTGGCGCCCCTAACCCACCCCACCCGACGCCCGGGCGCTCCGACGTCCCGGCCCGACGTCCCGGTTCGGCGCCCCCGCCCGGCGAGCCTCGGCCTCGGTTGGCGAACCCTCCAACTCGGTGGGCATCCCCTCAACTGGAGGGTTGCCCACTCAGAATTTGCACAGGCAACCCTCCACCTCAACGGGCAAGCTCGGGCCACGCCGAGCAGGCCGCACTAACGAGGGTCAGCGGCGCGGGCGGCGGTTTCTATCTGGGCTCGATGGGTGGTCCAGTCGACGGCGGGGTCGGCGTTTGTGGTGGGGTCGAGTTGTTCTCGGAGGATGTCGGCGTGGCCTGCGTGGCGGTTGGTCTCGGTGAGCACGTGGACCAGGACGTTGAAGAGCATCACGTCGGGGCGGGGCCACCAGGGACCGTGGCGCGGGTGTCGATCGGGAGGGCTTCGATGGTGGCGTCGGCGTGGGTGCAGGCGCGGTCGTAGTTGGTGAGGATCTGCGCGCGGGTCTCGTGCTCGGTCACCCAGAGGTGGTGGCGGTTCGCGTAGTTCGGGTCGGCGAAGCTCGGGAGCGGGTCGGGGTACGGGCGGTCGAAGGCGTCGCCGAGGTACCGGGCCTCGGTCAGCGTGAGGTGTTTGACCAGGCCGAGCAGGTTGGTGCCGGTGTGCGTGAGCGGGCGGCGTACGTCGTACTCGGACAACCCTTCGACCTTGCCGAGCAGGGATTCGCGGACGTACCGGAGCGCGTCGTGCAGGTAGGACTTGGCGAAGTCGTCGATCACGGGTCGACGAGTTCCACGGTGGCGGCGTGGCGTTCGGCGAGGGCGTGGTAGACGGCGGCGTTGTGGTCCACGAAGAGCTTGGCGGTGCCGTCGAGCGGGACGATCTTCTTGGCGGGGCTGCCCATCGCGACCGATTCCGGGGGGATGACGGCGCCGGGGGTGACCGTGGAGCCGGCGGCTACCAGGGAGCGTTTGCCGACGACCGCGCCGTCCAGGACGATGGCGCCGTTGCCGACGAGGGCCTGTTCGCCGATGGTGCAGTCGTGGACGAGGCACTGGTGGCCGATGGTGGCGTTCGGGCCGATCTCGCAGCCGTTGTGGCCGACGTGGATGACGGTGTTGTCCTGGATGTTCGCGCCGGCGCGGATCGTGATCGTGCCGAGGTCGGCGCGGATCACGGCGCCGTACCAGATGGAGACCCCGGCCTCGACCACCACGTCGCCGACGAGCGTCGCGGTCGGCGCGATCCACGCGTCGGGGTGCACGGTCGGGCGCTTACCTTCGAACGAGTACAGCGGCATGCGCAACACCTTAGAGCGAGATCGGCGTACCCGGCGGAAGTTCGCGGATCTGGGTGTGGATCTGCCCGAGGATGTTCAGCGACACCACGAAGTCCAGTACTTCGAGGTTGCCGAGCGCGATCTCCCCGCCGAGCTGCGGCGGGTGGGCGAACGAGTACACCTGGTCCCCGGACGGTACGACGCCCTCGCCGGCGGCGCCGACGACGAGCCCGGCCAGCAGGTACTGGTCCTGCCCGTCCTCCGTGTCGAGCTCCCGCTCCAACTCCTGCGCGCTCGCCCACGGGCGGGTCAGCGTGCCCTCGAGCGTGTCCAGCCACCAGAACCCGTCCTCCGCCTGGAAGACCACGTCCCCGAACGGCGACGTGAACACCGGAACCTTCCCGTCCAGGTCGAGGAACGTCCACGACTCGAGGGCATGTGCGTATTGCGTGTCGGTGAACGTCCGGGTCAACTCCATGCCCCAATGCTGCATCAGGGAGAAACCTGATGTGCGGAGAGCCGGAGCGCGGTTACGGTGGGCTGGATCGACCGAGGAGGGTGGCATGACCGAGATTGCGAAGTCTGGGGCCGCGGTGATCAGCCGGGCCGACGGGCGCGCCGACGGTGAGGAGTGGACCGAGAACTACACCGAACTGCCGGGCGGTGCCGGGGTCTCGCTGATTCTCGAGGCGACGACCAAGGAAGGCGCCGGGCCGCGGCTGCACAAGCACCCGTACGCCGAGACGTTCATCATCCGGCGTGGTTCGGCGACGTTCACCGTCGACGGCGAGGAGATCGTCGGTACGGCGGGCCAGATCCTGGTGGTACCGGCCGACACGCCGCACAAGTTCCGCACCGGACCGGGCGGCTACGAGGCCGTCCACATCCACGCGAACCCGACGTTCGAAACCATCTGGCTCGAGTAGGCGCTGGATCCAGTCAGCCCGGGACGCGCTCGCCTGGTGGTGTGTACGCCGCCAGCAGCGTCGCGGTGATGTACGGCGCTGCTTCGGCGGAGGTGATCCGCCCGGCCTGGAGCTCGTTGGCGGCGCCGTGCATCACGTTGTGCATGACGCCGACCAGCCACGTCGTCGGCAGGTCGGTACGAAACGCCCCCTCGGTACGCCCGCGTTCCAGCAGCCGCTCCACCCGAGCCATCGGGTCGGCGTGCAGTTCCCGTACGCGCGCGGGCGGCAGCACCTCCTGAGCCGCGATCAGCAGCGTCCGGAACCCGTCGACCAGCTCCCAGCTCGTCTCGATCAGCCGGATCAGCGCCGCGCGCGGGTCACCGGTCAGATCGACCTGCCCGAGCGCCTCCTCGCCGGTCGCGATCGACCGGACGAACACCGCGTCGAGCAGCTCGGCCCGGGATGGGAAGTGCCCGTACAGCGTCACCCGCCCGACGCCGGCCGCCTTCGCGATCTCCGACGTACTCGCCGCCGGGTTGCGGCTCAGGCACTCCGCGGCGGCGCTCAGGATCGCGTCGATGTTGCGCTGCGCATCCGCTCGTCTTGTCGTCACCTTGGTGGTCGCTGCCATCCGGCCTCCCTGATCTCGAACATCATTGTACGACTTCCTCTTGTCGAACAGCAGTGTACGAGTTACCGTCAACTCGTACATGTCTGTTCAACTTAAGGACGAGATCATGAGTCAACCCGACCCTCGGCGGTGGCGGTTGCTGGGGTTGCTCGCCGTCGCGCAGTTCATGCTGATCCTCGATGTGACCGTCGTCGCGATCGCGCTGCCGAACATCGAGACCGACCTGCACCTGCAGCGCGAGACGCTGACCTGGGTGGTCAGTGCGTACACGCTGATGTTCGGCGGCCTGATGCTGCTCGGTGGTCGTGCCGCCGATCTGTTCGGCGCCCGCCGCGTCGTACTGACCGGCCTCGCCGTCTTCACGCTGGCCTCACTGGTCACCGGCCTGGCGAACGGCCCGGAGGTCCTGCTGGGCGGCCGGGTCGCGCAGGGAATCGGCGCCGCGATGCTGTCACCGGCAGCGTTGTCCGTGGTGACGAAAACGTTTTCCGGAACGGAACGCAACAAGGCGCTTGGCATCTGGTCCGCGATGGGCGGCGGCGGTTCCGCGATCGGCGTACTGCTCGGCGGTCTCTTGACGGCGGGCCCCGGCTGGCAGTGGGTGTTCTACATCAACCTGCCGATCGGCCTGGTCGTGTTCACGCTGCTGCTCCGGATGCTCCCCGCCGGCAAGCCGGGCAAGCCGGGCGAGCAGCAGGGCCGCCTGGACGTACCGGGCGCACTGCTGGTGACCGCCGGCACCGGTACGGCGATCTACGCGCTGATCAACGCCGGCGACCGCGGCTGGTTGTCCGTCGCGACCCTGGGCACGCTGGCCGGGGCTCTTGTTCTGTACGGCGTCTTCGGCTGGGTGCAGCGCAGCGTCCGGTCGCCGCTGATGGACGTCCGGATCCTCGCCCGCCGATCCGTTGCCGCCGGCACCTTGATGATCCTGGTCGCGACCGCGCTGATGATCTCGATGTTCTTCCTCGGCTCGTTCTACCTCCAGCACTTCAAGCAGTACGGCGCTCTGCGTACCGGGCTGTTGTTCCTGCCGGTGGCGGTCGCCGCGATCGTGGGTGCACATCTGGCCGGTCAGCTCGTCGGCAAGGTCGGTGCGCGGCCGATCGCGATCGCCGGGTTCCTGCTCACCGCGATCGGCGTCGCGGCTCCGGCGTTGTGGGAAGGTGCGGCGGTGGTCGTCAGCGGGATGGCGGTCGGGACGATCGGGCTCGGCGCCTCGTTCGTGGCGTCGTCGACCACGACGTTCGCGCAGGTCGACCATCATGAGGCAGGGTTGGCGTCGGGCATCCTGAGTACGTTCCACGAGTTCGGTGCGTCGCTCGGTGTCGCAGTGGTGTCGAGTGTTGCGGCGGCGAGTCTCGCCGGGACCGTGACGACCGGGTTCACGCGTGGGTTCACGTTCGCGGCGGTCACGGCTGCGGTGGCTGCTGCGCTGACGCTGATCGTCGTACCGTCGTTCAAGCCTTCAGGAGAGCCGGTTCATGTCCATTGAGATTCGCCGCGCGGAGAGCGCGGATGCCGAAACGGTGCTGACGATGCTGGGGGAGTTGGCCGACTACCAGGACCAGCGCCAGTACGTGACAGCTGAGGTCGCCGACTGGGAGGAGTTCCTGGACCGCGGGGACGTGATCGTGCTGGTCGCGTCCGTGGACGGCGCGGTCGCGGGGTACGTGTCCGCGCTTCGGCGCGCGTACCTGTGGGTCGGCGGCGACCAGCTGGCTCTCGACGATCTCTATGTCCGCAAGCCGTTCCGCGACGCCGGCGTCGGGCGAGAGCTGATGCTGGCACTGGCCCGGATCGCGCTGCCGGAACGTCTCCCGATCGGCTGGGGTCTGCGCCTGGAGAACGCGGCCGGCTACCGCTTCTACGAACGCCTCGGCGCGAAGCTCGTCACGAAGACCGCGGCCAGCTGGTACGCGGACGCGTACGAGCGCCAGCTCTGAAACGGAAATCCGAACCCTAAAACGTTTTCCGAAACGGCATGGTCGTCCGTCGCGGCGCTTCCTACCGTGGGCCACGTGCGCAGAACCGTGCCGCCGCAGGCGTACTTCGTCGTCAGCGCCGTCTTCCACTACCTGGGGCCGGCGCTGGCGGTGTTGCTGTTCGCCCGCATCGCGCCGCTCGGCGTCGCCTGGGTGCGGATCGCCGCCGCCGGCCTGATCTTCGCGCTCTGGCGGCGCCCTTGGCGGGCCTGGCGGATCCTGGACCCGGGCACCCGCCGCCTGGTGGTCGCGTGGGGCGCCGTACTCGCGGTGATGAACTGCTGCTTCTACCTGGCGATCGACCGGATCCCGCTCGGCACGGTCGCGGCCGCCGAGTTCGCGCCGGTCGTCGTGCTGGCAGCAATCGCTGTCCGAAGCCTGCGGAATCTACTGGCGGTACTGCTGGCGGTGGTCGGGGTGTACCTGCTGACCGATATCCGCCTGTCGCACGACTGGGTCGGGCTGGTGTTCACCGCCCTCAACGCGATCCTGTTCGCGGCGTACGTCGTCCTCGGCCACCGGGTGTCGCGGGCCGCGGGGCTCCGCCGGATCGACGGCCTTGCGCTCGCGATGGCGACTGCGACGGTGCTCGCGCTGCCGATCGGCGCGTGGGCCGCGGTCCCGGCCTTCACCGATCTCCGGCTGCTCGGCGCGGCCATCGGTGTCGGGGTGTGTTCGTCGGTGATTCCGTACGTCGCGGATCAGCTCGCGATGGCGCGGCTGAAACGCTCGACGTTCGCGGTGATGCTGGCGTTGCTGCCCGCCACGGCGACGGTGATCGGTGCCGTCGTACTGCGGCAGTTCCCGCAGGCGGCGGAACTGCTGGCAGTCGCGATCATCGTCGTCGCGGTCGGGCTGCACCGCGAAGCTACCTAGCCTTCGCTGCAGGCCTTGCCGGTCGTCGTACAGCGAGATCCGGGCCGCCGGTCGTCAGGCGGGCCGCACGTTGTGGTTGCCGGCGAAAACGTTTTCGGAATCGTACTGGCGTTTGATTTCCGCGAGCCGCCGGTACGTCGCGGCCGGGTAGACGTCGGTGACGTCGTCGTCGGACAGGAAGTTCGCGTACGCGCCGTCGACGTGCGGGCTCAGGGTTTCCCACAGCTGTTCGCGGGCCGGCCGGGTCGCCTCGATCACCGGCGGCGGACCGACCGTGGTCGCGATGAACATCAGCTCCGCCTGCCGGTGCGCGTACGCCGTCGCGTCGCCGGCGACCTGCGCGACCGCGCCGCCGAGGCTGCGGACCGCGATGATCGGCGCACCCTGCGACGTTCCGGCTGCGGCGAGGATCCGCAGTACCTCGGGTACCGAATCCTTGTCGACAAAGGCACTTCGGGTCACCAGCTGGATCCCCGGCGGCGGTACGGCGCCGTCCACCAGCACCTCGGCGTACGGCGTCAGCGCGACGTCGTCGGTGAGCAGTGTGCCGAGGTCGCGGATCGGGTCGATCGCCTCCGTGGCGAGCTCCGGGTCGTCACCGTCGTACGCGACCTGGATCTCCAGCGGCGCCTCGGGACCACCGAGGAACGGATTCGCGAACGCGGCGATCGAGGTCAGCTCGGCCGGCGCCGTCCGCAGGTACTCCGCCCAGCGCGGCAGCACCTCGGCGATCTCGTGCGCCGGAAACGTCAGTTTCCCGAAGTGGATGTCGGTCGTCGGATGCGCCGCGAACTCGAACGCGGTCACGATCCCGAAGTTCCCGCCGCCACCGCGGACCGCCCAGAACAGCTCGGCGTTCTCGTCCGCCGACGCCCGCACGACCTCGCCCGCAGCGGTCACCAGCTCCACCGCGACCAGGCTGTCCAGCGCGAGACCGTACTTGCGGACCTTCCACCCGATCCCGCCGCTGAGCGTCAGCCCGCCGACGCCGACGCTCTTCGTGTCACCCGACGAGATCGCCAGGTTGTGCGGCGCCAGTGCGGCCGCGACCTGCCCCCAGGTGGCGCCGCCGCCGATCCGCACCACGTGCTTGTCCTTGTCGACGACGTCGATCCCGGCCAGGCCGGACAGGTCGATGACCACCCCACCGTCGTTCGTCCCGAACCCCGGGAACGCGTGCCCGCCGCCCCGCACGGCGAGCGGCAGCCCGCTGTCCACGGCGTACCGGACGGCCTTCTGTACGTCGTCGACGCTCACCGGCCGGAGTACGTACGCCGGGCTGCCGGCGACCAGCACGGTCCGGCTCGCCGCGGTGTACTCCGGGTCCTGCGGCCCGACGATCTGCCCACCAAATCCTTCGACCACTGCAGTCATGACGTTCCTTCGCGTTTGCCCTCATCGAACAAACACCTGACGTCCGCCGGCTGAGCGATGTGACGTGAACAACCCCACATCACACAACGCGGTGCTATTTCGTCTGAGCGTCGGACTTCTGGGCGAACGCGCACCGCCAGCCGGCCTGGGTCGGAACCCAGACCTGGCTGATCCACTCGTCCGCGGAGTACGGCGTACCGGCCCAGGTACCTGTGCTCGTCTTGCGTGCCGTGACGACGACCGCGTCACCGGCGCGCGCCACGCTCTCGCCGCCGACGACCTGCATGCTGTGGTGGGCGAGGCGCCCGTCCGCGATCCAGCTGACGATCTCAGCCTTGGTCACAGGTCCGGTCGAACTGACGTACACCCAGTCGTCCGTCATGAATGCGCCGACCTGCTGGGCGTCGTTGCCGACGACGATCCGATCCCACTCGGCCGCAACCGCGCGCACCTGCTCCTCGATCGTCATCCACCTATCGTGACAGGCCGCGCACGTGAACCATCCCATGCGTCACCAGTGACCGTGGACACTGACGTGATGTTCTTCCGGTTCGCGGTCGTGTGAGGCGATCGACGCTGACGTGTGGGTACAACTGGCCGTTCGTGAGTACGCCGGACGGGCCGGCCGTGGTCGATACCGGGCTGGGGTGAGCTTCCTCGGGTACGGCGAGTACGTCGAGCCGCTGGTCGGGCAACTCGATGCCGGGATGTCCGCAGCCGGCCTTCACGCGCGGAGTTGGCCGCCGTCGTTGTTCACGCACCTGGAACGCGCCGCCGACGACCAACTCCTCGTCCACCACTTGCCGTTGCCCGGTCTTGGCCACGTCCAACGCCAGGGGGCGACCGTCACCTGGCACCCCGTCCCCGTCTGACCGGCCCTGCGGCAATGCTGGTTCAGGTAAGCCTCGATCCGTGGACCGCAGTACTGTGCCGCTGCCTTCAGTGGCACGGCTTCGCCTGCAGTGAACCCCTGAGATAGCGGCGGTTCGGGCGGTGTCGGCAGGTCGTCATTCCGGCGGCGGGAAAGACCGGGACGGGTGTTGTGTGGTGACTGACGACAAGGCCCGGGGTCTCTGAACAAGCAATGGCCTGTTCACAGACACCGCGGGGTGTTCAACATCCCGAGACAGGGCGGTGCGCCGAACGATAGGCGCGCATCACCCCGTGGGCGGTCGAATTTAGGGCAGCACCCACCTCTGGTTCAGTCCGTTGTTACACGTGTAGACGATCAGCTTCGTACCGTTCGCTGACGATGCGCCGGTGGCATCCAGGCACATCCCGGACGCGGCGTTCATCAACGCACCGCTGACTTGCGGGATCCACCGTTGGCCGGTCGACCCGTCGCAGGTCCACAGCACGGCGGGCGTGCGCAGCGTCGTACCGCCGGCCGACAGGCACTTGCCCATCGTGCGGATCGTCCCGTCGTCGGTCGACGGGGTCCACTGCTGGTTCACGGCGCCCTTACATGTGTAGAGCGTCGTCGGCGTACCGTCCGCCGTCAGCGCCTGGTACACGTCGATGCACTGCCCCGCGATCCCGACCGCCGGCCCGGTGTCCTGGAACACCCCGAACTCCCAGAGCGAGTAGTAGCTCCCGGCAACGGCCCGCTTCGTCGCCACGATCCGCACGTACCGCGCGGAGATCGGCGGGAACGTCACGTTCTCCGTCCCGCCGGCTCCGCTGACCGTTGACGAAACCGTTTTCCATGAACGCCCGCTGCCCGACACCTGGATCTGGTACGCCTTCGCGTACGCCGTCGACAGCCAGTTCAGCAGCACCCGGTCGACCACCTGCGCCGAGCCGAGATCGACCTGGTACCACTGCGGATCGGCCCGCGCGCTCGACCACGCCGTACCCATCGAGCCGTCGACGGCCTTCGACGCCTCGCGTCCCGCGAGATAGGTGCTCGAGGCAAGGGCCGGTCGCCGGAGCGCCAGGTTCCGCTTCGCGCCGTACATCGCCGTGTACGTCGCGACGCGCTCCGGAGCCACCAGGTTGTGGTCGCGAGCCCCGCCGTCCGTCCACGCCCCGAACCGGTACACCTGGTTCGCCAGCCGCTGCAGCGGATCCGCCGACACCGACACGCTCGACCCGACGATCGTCGTCCCGGTCAACGGACTCTTCCCGCTCGTGTTCCCGAACGCGACCGGCATCCCGGGCGGCCAGGAGTTGAACGTCAGACCGACCGTCTTCGGATCCAGCCGCACGCTCTTCGTGTCGGTCAGACCTCCGTCGTCGGTCGCCGTCAGCTTCAGTTCGAGGTACGACGGATACTCGTGATCCGGCGCCACGAACGAACCACTCGCGCCGGTCATCGACGTGATCGTGTGCGTATGGCAGTCGCTCGGGCAGTGATGCATGATCAACGTCCAGGTCAGTGCCGACCCCGGCAGCGTGCCCTGCTCGGGATCCGTCGCGGACCCGGAGAAGTTGATGGTGTCACCAACCTTCCAGGTGGTCGCCGGACCGGGCGACGTGATCAGCGCGGTCGGTGCCGTGTTCGCCACGTTGATCTGCGTGGACGTGGTGGTCGACGTCTTCCCGTCCGACACCCGCAACCGCACGGTCACCGTCCCCGCGGTCGTGTACGTGTGCTGCACGGTCGCCGCCGTCGAGTCGTCGTACAGCCCGTCGCCGTTCAGGTCCCACGCGTAGGTGAGCGGATCGCCGTCGGCGTCGTTCGACGCGGTCCCGTCGAAGGTCACGGTCAGCGGTGTCGGCCCGCTCGCCGGATCGGCGTGGATGATCGCCGTCGGCGGGTTGTTCGTCCCGTTGTACACGTACCGCAGGATCCGGCCGTTGTCGTAGTCCACCGTGAACAGGTCGCCGCCCGGCCCGGTCTGCAGCCGCGTCGCGCCGTACCCCGACGCGAACAGCTGGATGTTCGCGGGATCCGGGAGACCGTTGCTGCCGGCCATCATCGCCCACGTGCACTTGCGGCTGTAGTCGGTGAAGAACAGCGCGCCGTTGTACTGCACGGGGTAGTTTCCGCCTTTGTAGAAGGACATTCCGGAGATCGACGAGCTGCCGGAGGAGCAGGTTCCGGCGATCTTGTCGCTGTGGTTGTAGGCGTAGTACGGCGGAGTCACGGCGGATGGGCCGGCGGCGTACAGGTTCTGGCAGATGTTGAGGTTTGCCTTGGCGAACGCGGGTTGCGGCGCGGCTCCTTCGTAGCACGGCCAACCGAAGTTCGTGACGCCCGCCTTAGGGTCGGCGATGCGGTCGATCTCCTCCCAGGTCGAGGCCCCGACGTCGCCGATCCACAGTTCGTTCGTCCCGGGCCGGAAGGTGAACCGCATCGGATTCCGCAGACCTTCGGCCACGATCCGGCGCGCGTTCAGGTCGGTGCTGCTGGTCAGCGGGTTGCCCGGCGCGGCCTGCCCGGTGTCCGGGTCGATGCGGATGATCGAGCCGTCCAGCGTCACCGGATCGCCCGGAGTCCGCAGGTCCTGCGCCCGCAGCGAGCCACCTTCGGCGGTCGGCGCCGAGAGCTTGGTACCGACCGCGGCCGGGCCGTCGCCGCACGGGTTGTCCGGCGAGAGGTCGGTCGGCGGACTCGTCGTCTGCCCGTAGTCGATGTAGTTGAAGCTCCCGCTTTCGCCGCCCCCGGCGTACAGCATCCCGTCCGGTCCGAACTCGATCGAGCCGATCGAATGACTCGGGAACACCTGGCACCAGTCCTCGACGAGTACCTGCTCCGCGCCGTTTCCGTTGATCACCGAGAGCCGGGCACTGGCCAGGCAGCCGCGAGCCGTCGGCCCGGGCGGCGTCGGGCACGGGTCCGCGTCGGTGTTCGGCGTACCCCACTTCGGCGTCGGGCCGCCGATCAGCCCGTCGTGCGTGTACAGCACGTAGATGCGCGGATCCGTGGGGAAGTTGGGATGCAGCGCGATCCCGAGCAGCCCGCGGTCCCAGTAGTTGTAGACCTCGGTGCGCAGGTCGGCGTACACCTTCGGGTTCGGGTCGTCGAGCGAGCTGAAGACCTTGATCAGCCCGCTCTTCTCGGCCACGAACACCCGGCCGTCCGGCGAGAACGCGACGTTCGTCGGGCTCGTCAGGCCGCTGAACACGACCTGCTCACTGAAACCGGACGGCGTGACCGCGGCGCGTGCCGGCGCGATCACGGCAAGCGGCAGCAGCAGTACGAGACACACAGTGGACAGCGCACAGCGCAGCCACCAGGCAGATTTCCTCACGAAGCCCCCAGGCCCGAAATCCGGCGCCTGCCCTCACAGCCCCCTGCAGGCACTCGAATTGGGCGTCAGGATGACTTGCTGTCTCGGCCCGGCGCAAGGCCCGGCAGGCATTCGTTTCAAACACTCCACCGGTCGGTCACTGCGCCGGTCGGACCGGGCACACTGGGGTGATGAAACGCAGCATCCGGGAGTTGCCGACCGGTCCGGGCGTCTACCGTTTCCGCGACGACGCCGGGAAGGTGCTGTACATCGGCCGGGCCCGTAATCTGCGGCGGCGCGTGCGGTCGTACTGGGTGAACCTCGGCGACCGTCCGCACCTTTCCCGGATGGTACGGCGGATCGCCCGGGTGGAAGGGGTCTGGTGCGACTCGGAGCATGAGGCGGCCTGGCTCGAGCGGAATCTGCTGGAGCATTCGAAGCCGCGCTGGAACCGGACCGAGGGCGGCGCCGAGGTGGTCGGGTACATCCGGCTCGGTGACGGTGCCCGGCCGGGGTTGCGGTTCGAGCACACGGTCAGCGGTACGGCGGCGCACTTCGGGCCGTACCTCGGTGGGTTGCGGATCCGGCAGGCGATCTCCGGGCTGCATCGCGTGCTGCCGTTGCAGTACACGGTGGAGGGGGGCGGGTCGGCCGAGGAGTTCGGACGGCTGTTCGGGATCGGGCCGGGGGATCGGGAGGCGTTGGTCCGTACGGCGATCGCCGTACTGGAGCGGGATGCGGCCGCTGTGGAGGCGTTGCGCTGCGAGTTGGTACGGCGGCGGGACCGGGCGGCGGGGGAGTTGCGGTACGAGTTCGCCGCGAAGGTGCAGGGGGAGATCGAGGCGCTCGACTGGATCGTTGCCGAGCAGAAGGTGGCGTGGCTGGAGCCGCGGGATGCGGACGTGTACGGCTGGGCCGATGGGGTGCTGGTGCGGTTCGAGCTGCGGGCCGGGCGGATGTGTACGTGGACACAGCGGGCGTGCGGTGCGGCGGCTGCGCGGGTCCGGGTGGCGTCGACGCCGGAGTTGTGGCGGACCTTCGCGCAGCGCAACGCGGAGCTGGCGGCTCGCCTGCGCTGACTTCCTGGTTACCTAGCATGTGCGTATGACACAGCCCCCGGTGCCGCCCAACGAGCCGCCGTACCAGCCAGGCCCACCACCTGGCCCACCACCAGGGCAACCGCAGTACCAGCCGGGGCAGCCGCCGTACCCGCCGGGGCAGCCGCCGAACCAGTCCTTCCAGCCCGGGCCGATGTTTGAGCCGGGGCCGGGCTATCAAGGGCCGCCGAGGCGGTCGCGGGGGCCGTTGCTGATCGTCGGCGGTCTGGTGCTGTTGCTGGTCCTGCTCCTCGGCGTCGGTGCGCTCCTGTTCGTGACGCGCAGCAGCGACGGCAAGCCGGCCGCGAAGGAGTCCCCGGCCGTCAACACCAAGCCGTCCGACCCGAAGGCCGTCGAGTTCCGCCGCGTACTCGCCAAGAAGCCCGGCACCTGCCCGAGCCCGGCACCCGACGGTACGGCGTGTGACGACAAGGGCATCGTCTACACGGTCGGCAAGGTCGAGCTCGACGGCAGCCACGTGTCCGAGGTGAAGACCGGCTACAACACCGGCGGCAGCACGTACTGGTACGTGAGCCTCGACCTCGACCCCGAGGGCACGAAGCTCTTCGGCCAGCTGACGGCAAGCCTCGCCAAACAGGTCCCGCCCGCGAACCAGCTCGCGGTCCTCGTCCACGGCCAGGTCGTCACCGCACCGACGGTCCAGTCCGCGATCTCCGGCAGCAAGATCCAGATCTCCGGCAACTACACCCGCGAGACCGCCGAGGCTCTCGCCAAGAAGATCACTGGCTAGTGTCCCGCAAGCGGGACACCAGGCCGGTTGGTGACCTCGAAGGCGACGATCGCGGCGGCGACCGCGACGTTCAGCGACTCGACGCCGGCGTGCAGCGGGATCTGCAGGTCGGAATCGGTGGAAACCGTGATTCCGTTCGTTTCCCCGCCGAGCACGTAGACCGCGCGCGGCGCGAGACCGGTCCGGAACAGCGAGTCCTGCGAGCGGGCCGACAACCCGTACACGTGGTACCCGGCCGTCCGGAGCAGGTCGACCGCGGCCTTGGCGGTCGACGTGTTCACGATCGGCGCCTGGAACGCGACACCGGCCGAGGCCTTGATGACCAGCGGCCCGACGTGCGGCGTACCGGCCCGGGGCAGGATCACGCCGTCGAACCCGGCGCCGGTCGCGGTCCGCAGGATCATCCCGACGTTCCCCGGGTTGGTCACGCCGTCGAGCAGGAAAACGTTGGTCGGCCGTTTTCCGCGGTCCCGGACGAACTCCTCCAGCGGCGTCATCCGCGGCGCGTTCACGTCCGCGACCACGCCCTGGTCGTGCTTGCCGTTCCCGGCCAGCCACTTCACCCGGCTGGCCGTCGCGCGCTCGACCGGCGTCCCGTCCTGCTCCGCGGCCCGGAGGATCTCCTCCATCGAGTGGCCGGTCGCGTTGTCCGCGAGCACGACCTTCGCCACCGACAGCTTCGGATCGTGCAGCGCCTCCAGCACCGGCTTCCGGCCGTAGACGGTGATCCACTTGTCGCGCGGCGATTTCTTGTCCACCCGCTTAGCCTAGTGCTAGGCGTTCAGCGGGTTCGTTGCCTTCCCGTCCAGCCAGAGCAGGTTGCTCGGGTCGGAGTGCGCGCCGTCGGTGCCGACGTGCTTGTCGCTGATCTGCGCGCCGTTCTTGATCACGTGTACCAGCGCCATCCCGTGCCCGCGGCCGAGTTCGTAGTCCGCCTTGAGCCAGTCCAGGATCGTCCCGGTCTTGACGTCCACGGCGCCGTACCCACGGCTGGTGGCCTCGTCGACCAGCTCCCGCGGGGTCTTGCCGGTCTTCTCCTCGATCTTGTCCAAGTACGCCTGGAACGACATCGTTTTCCTCCTGTGTGGTCGTCGTACATCCCTGCGTCGAGCGACCCCGCCGGAAATCGACACCATCGATCAGGAACTTTCCGCCCCGCTGCAACGAGAACCCGGCGACGTACCCCGACGATCGCGGTATGCGTTGCGAGCAGGCGGTGGACGGGGACGCCGCCGAGCTGGACCAGGTTCCAGCAATCGCGTCCACGCCTCGATCCCGGCCGACGACCGGCGCCACGTCGAGGATCAGCGTCGCCGCGCCGCAGCAGCACCTCGCGGTACGGGTGGTGACCGGCCGGACGCCTCCTACCCGCTGGTGGTGATCATCCCGACCACGGTTCGGATGATCACGTTCCTGGTCACGGCTGGACTACAGTTCGCCCATGCAGATCCGGAGTCGGTGGTCGGCGATCGTCGGCTACTCCCTGGTCGGCGCCGCGACCCAGCTGGTCTGGCTGAACTTCGCCGGCGTCACGACCGTCGCTGCCGCACGGTACGGCGTGTCCGAGAGCGCGATCGGCTGGCTCGCCCAGGTGTTCCCGCTGCTGTACGTCGTACTGGCGATCCCGTGCGGCCTGGTCCTGGACCGCTGGTTCCGCGCCGGGCTGGTCGCCGGCGCCGTACTGACTGCCGTGGGCGCCGTCGTCCGGTTGATCGGCGACGACTTCGGCTGGCTGCTCGCGGGCCAGATCCTGGCCTCGATCGCGCAACCGCTCGTCCTGAACGCGGTCACCGGCATCACCGGCCGCTACCTCCGCGAGAAGGACCGCCCGACCGGCATCGCAATCGGCACCGCCAGCATCTTCGCCGGCATGGTGATCGCGTTCCTGCTCTCCGCGATCTTCACGACCGCGGCCTCACTTCCCGCCATGCTGATCGCCGCCGCGGCGTTCTGTGTGCTCGCCGCAGTCGTGCTAGTGGTCGCGCTCTACACCAGCCCCACCCACAGCGCCGCCGCCCGCGAGGCCAACGACGCCCGCGCCGGCGAGAACCTCCCACCCGATGTCGGCGTCCCGCCTAGGTCCGGCGTTGAGCACGAGCCCGGTGTTCCTTCTGGGGTCGGCGTGCCGCTCGCGGTCGGCGCCGCCGCGGCCGGTCGCCGCGATCGAGGCGCATTGGCAGCAGCCTGGGGCGACCCGCTCATCCGCCGCCTGTGCGTCCTCGCGATCTTCCCGTTCGGCGTCTTCGTTGCCATGAGCACCTTCGCCCAAGCCCTCCTCGAACCCGCCGGAGTCAGCGGCGCCACCGCCAGCACGATCCTCCTGCTACAGGTCGTAGCCGGCGTCATCGGCAGCGCAACCATCCCCATCCTCGTCGTCCGCCGGCACTCCGAATCACTACTCCTGGTAGTAAGCCTCGCCACCACCGCCGCAGCATGCACCCTCCTCGCCATCGCCCCCAGCGCCGCCACCGGTTTCCTCTCCATCACCGTGATCGGCCTGCTCCTCCTCCCCGCCCTCCCAATCGTCCTGGAACTAGTAGAACGCCGCACCGGCGAAGCCGAAGGCACCGCAGCCGGCCTCATCTGGATGGCCGGCAACCTGGGCGGGCTGGTAGTAGCCGTAGCAGTAGGCCTCCTGGTCCACCACCCCACCGCGGCCTTCCTGCTGATGGCCGCCATAGCCCTACTGGCAGTCCCCGGCGCCCGAGCCCTCCACCGCCCGATAACCGAACTCCGCCCCTAGCTCCCCATCCTCTACTATGTATCCGCACACCCGCCGGTGTGGCGCAACTGGCAGCGCACCGCTCTTGTAAAGCGGGGGTTAGGGGTTCAAGTCCCCTCACCGGCTCCGTTACCTGGAAAGATAAGTAGCCGCTTATCCCTCAGCAGGTGGTTACTCCAGGTTTACTCGAGGTTTTGCGCCGGACATCGCGGCGGTTGTCAGCGGGTCGCGCCTTCGATCACGACCGCTCGATCATGCCCACACGCCGGCGGGCGACCACCCGAATTGGGGTCTCAGCTGCGTGTTCGGCTCGCCCGGCGATAACAGCCGGATGACGGTCGGTAACGGATCGCGTCCGAGGACCGATACCCCCAAGGGGAGGGAAAGCAGATCCGCGGCACCCCCAGACGTCGAGTAGGTCTACCGGGGGAGAGTGCGAAGCGATGCAGGTTCGGCGAGTGCGTATCAGGAACTTTCGTGGCGTCCAATCGGCCGATATCCGGCTCGACGGGCACACTCTCCTGGTAGGCGGCAACAGTGTCGGAAAGTCGACGATCTGCGATGCGCTGGATCTCGCCCTCGGGCCTGAGCGAATGTTCCGGCGCCCGGTGGTCGATGAATACGACTTCCACTCGGCCGCGTACCTCCCCAGTGATGAAGGTGCTCGACCCGAGATCCACATCGAGGTCGTGCTGGTCGACCTCTCGGACACTGCAACGCTACGGTTCGGCGCGCACCTCCGGAAGTGGGATGTCGAGAGCAACGACTTTGCGGATGTCGAGGCCGATGCCATTGATGAGGCTGACACTCGTCCGTGGTGTTTGCCTATCGTGTTCTTCGGCCGCTTCAACCCCGCAGAGGACGACTTCGAGGGCGGCACCTTCTTCGCTCACCCGGTGCCCATCTCAGACGACCTGACCGCCGAGATCGCCGACCTCGGTGGCGGCAGGCGGTCGTTCACTCGCGAAGACAAGCGCTACTCCGGATATCTGTATCTGCGCCCGAACAGAACCGGCTCCCGTGCCCTCAGCCTGCAACGGGGATCCCTGCTCGACACGATCATCCGCTTGGAATCGGACACCGAGGTCACTCTCTGGGAGAAGCTCCGCTCGGATCTCGCCGACGTCGCACTGGTTGCGAAGGATTCGAAGCTCGAGAAGATCCTTGGCCAGGTGAAGTCGCGCGTGAGTCAGTTCGTGTCGCTTGGCGGCGCCTCGGATGACGTGCAGCTCCATGCTTCAGAACTCACGCGGGAGAACATCCGCGAGGTCCTCCGGGTGTTCATCTCTAACAAGCCTGGTGCGTTCGCAGTTCCGTTCGGCCGCCTCAGCACCGGATCACTCAACCTTGTCGTCTTCGCTCTGTTGACCTACATCGCTGAGCTGAGAGGCGATACCTCAGTCATCTTCGCGATGGAGGAGCCCGAGATCGCCATCCCGCCGCATGCCCAGCGGCGTCTGGTCGACTTCGTCACCACTCACATGGGACAAGCGATCGTCACCTCGCACTCGCCGTACGTCATCGAGCGATTCGAGCCCGAGAACATCGTGGTTCTGAGACGCGATGACGATGGCCTACTGGGCAGCGGGCCAATCACCCTGCCCGTGGACTTCAAGCTGAAGCGCTATCGCGAGAATCGGCGCCAGTTCGCTGAGGCGATTCTTGCCCGAGCCGTCCTCGTCGTTGAAGGTGCCACCGAAGCGTCGCTAATCCCAGTTGCAGCGGACGTCATGGAAGCAGACCCGGCCTTGAAATACACCCATATCGACTTGGCCGGTGTTTCGGTGTTCGATGCGGGGAACGACGTCTCGGTTCCGCTGTACGCGCCGCTGTTCAGGAGCCTGGGCAAACCCGTCTACGGGATGCATGACACGCCGAGCCAGCCCCTGAAGGCCGACATCGCCGCGAAGGGACAGGACTTCACGGAGTACAAGGTGATTCCGTACTCCGGAGTTGAGGATCTGCTGATCACCGAGATGCCGGCGTCGACCAAGCGACGCTTTCTTGAGAAAGCGCCTGAGCGCCCCGACTACCCGAGCGATTGTGGCTCACTTGCGCCGAGCGCTTCTGATCAGGACGTGGACGCGTTGCTGCGAGATGTGCTGCGTCATCGCAAAGGCGCCTACTACGGCTACGCCGCGGCTCTTGTCGCGGAGGCGGAGGGCGCCACGGAGCTGCCTGCATCGATAGTCAGCCTGCTCGGCCTTATCGACCAACAACTGACAGCAGAGCCGGCAAGTCCCGCCGTGGACCACGCGTCGGATCCCGGGGAGGGCTCTTGAGTGGCCGAGATCGAGTTGAACGAGAAGCGCCAAGCGATTCTGCAGTCTCGAGGCCACGTCCTCATCGAGGGTGGGCCTGGATGCGGTAAGACGACGATTGCTCTGCTCAAGGCCCGAGGCGTCATCCCGCAGCTCCGCCTCGAGCAGCACGTTCTCTTCCTCAGCTTCTCGCGGGCCGCCGTCCGGCAGGTAACTGATCGCTTGCCAGGCGTCCTGACTCGTGCTGATCGGCGTGTGATCGAGGTGAGGACTTTCCATGCCTTCTTCCTCGAAGTTGTACGCAGCCAGGGCCAGCTCCTGACCGGTGCGCCGGTCAGGTTCATCACGCCTGAGCGAGAGGCGCAGCGACGAGCAGATCACGACGGTGACTGGCAGGTGGAGATCGATCGGTTGGCTCGACAGGAGTCCGTCTTCGTCTTCGAGACCCTCGCTCCGATCGCCGCAGAGCTTCTTGAGCGATCCGCTGATGTGCGCGCCCTCTACAGTGCCAGGTACCCGCTTGTGATCGTCGATGAGTTCCAGGACACCAACCGAGATCAATGGCGCGTGATCAAGGCCTTGTCAGAACGGAGCACGATCGTCTGCCTGGCCGATCCTGACCAACGCATCTTCGACCACCTGCCCGGCGTCGACGAGCACCGAATCCAGGATGTGCGCACTGCACTGGAACCCGTCTCGTTCGACCTGTCCGAGGACAATCATCGAAGCCCGGGGAGCGGTCTGCTCGACTATGCCAATGCGGTACTGCGGAACCGGCCGTCCGCACGGCCCGACAACGTCATCGTGAAGTGGTATCGGTACGACAATGCTGAAGCGTTGGCTCATTGGGCTGTGGTGGCGGTGCAACGCAAACTTGTTCAGGAAACAGGCGTTCCTCCCACGATCGCCGTCCTGACACGCACGAACCTGCTCGCAGCCCGTGTGTCCGAGGTCCTTGCACAGGATCGGACGGCGCCGGACGGAGGCCGTCTCGCTGCGATCGACCACGTGCTCCAGGTGGATCCCGAGTTGACGGCGGCGGCCGCTCTCGTGGTTGCGAGCGTTCTTGAGTGGCGACTGCTCGAACGGAACCAGGCCGTGGCCTACACCTTGCGGCACCTCGCCGGCTACTACCGGACCAAGTTGGGCCGCGGAACCAGCGGTGCTCGGAAGACGATCACCACCGTCCAGCGCGCGATCGAGGCGATCGACGCAGGCCGCGATCCTGTGTCGAAGACAGCAAAGGTGTTGCTCGAGCGGTTCGATAGGCCGGCCGAGCTCACCGGACGACCTGTTCGTGACTGGCAGGTCGCGCGAGCCAGACTGGCAGGGTCCGCAGAGCTGGATGAGATCAACAAGCGAGTGCGGCTGTTACGGGTGCTTCGTGCTACCGACTCCCTTGCCTCCGCACTGCAAGATGCTTGGGACGGAAGTGCTGGTTACCAGCGAGCAGCCGACGTGGTCCGCATTGCTCTCGCGGAGGACGCTGTCACTGTGGCGCGGCAGGAACCAGCGTTGGTGAGCGTCATGAATATGCACAAATCCAAGGGAAAGGAGTTTGACGCCGTCATCATCGTCGAGGGGCGCCATCAAGGTCAGCTCCTCAGCGACGACCTGAGTGGCCAGGAAGTGGAGCGTCGACTGCTCCGCGTGGCCATCACGCGTGCCCGTCAACTCGTCGTGTTTGTGCGCCCCGTTGGCGCCCAGCCCTTGACCCCGCAGACCTGATCAACCCGCACTAGGGCTGTGGACCTTGTACGTCGATCCGATCCTGGTCGTGGACATGGCGGAGAGCCTCTTCGAGGTGCTTCGCCGCTCCCGGGTTCCGGCGACGGCGGCCGAAGTAGTCGTCTACGGTGGTCGAGGTCTGTGCATGTCCGAGTTGGTCGGCGACTTGGCGTGGGGTCTGCCCGGCATCTTCCAGGATCGTTGCCGTGGTCTTCCTGAACACGTGTGCGGTTACCCAGGCCAGCTCATCCGCCAGTGACTGCAGGCCTGCCAGTTCGGTCAGTTCCAGGAGGGCGCTGCGGTCCTGTCTGCTGATTCCGTAGGTGTCGGCAAGGATCGCGGCCTCGTTGGCTGTCACTTTCACTCGGGCGGTTTCGATCAGACTGATCCGGGTCTTTCGCCAGCCGAGCTTCTCGATCGTCTGGGTTTGCGTGAGGCCGGCTTTGCGTCGGTGATCGCGCAGGAGCCTGCCTAGTTCGCGGCGACGTCGGCTGCCGATCGGCCGGCGGGCGTTCCGGATCGCCTTCTGTACGTTGTGCGGATCGCGGAAGCCGCCGTTCGTGTCCGGGAAGATTGGCGCGTCCAGCGATGTTCCGGGTAGCCATCTGCTGGTAAGCATCTCGATGGCCCAATGCGGAAGTCCGAGGATGCGATCGCCTGCCGCAGATTTCACGCGGCGCCGTACAAGTCCTTTGCCCTTGACCCGTTGGATCTGATGACTGCAGTCGATCTCTCCGGTCTGCCGGTTGAAATCCCGCCAGGTCACAGCGAGTGTCTCACCTATCCGCTCACCGGTGGCCAGCATGAACTTACTGATGTCGATCAGGTCGGCGCGGACCGCTCTCTCGTCCTGTCGCAGCAGCTCGAACCAGTACTCGCGCTCCCCATCTTCCAGTGCCCGTGGAGGCTGCTTCTTCGAGGTTGCGCGGATGGTGATTTCCCGGATCGGGTTCGTCGTGAGTGCCCCGTGCGTCACCGCCAGGGAGCAGGTCTTGCTGAGGATAGTTCGGCATGTCTTGGCGGTTGCGGCGCCGACCTCGTCGCGGATCTGTCTGATGACATCGTTTGCGCGAGGCGTGGTCAGCTCGTGCAGCCGGAGCTCTGCGACCCGCGGAGCGAGGTTCTTGTCGTACTGATACCGGTACGTCTGATAGGTGTTCGGGGCGAGGACGTCCTGCTCGATCAGATCGCTGACCTCAGCCAAGAAGAGTTCAACTGCAGTGGAGATCCGGTCACTCGACTGAAGCCCGTTGGCCTGGCCAAGGTGCTGCCGTGTCTTTAGCGCGGCGCGCAACTTGTTCTCCGCGTCGGTCTTCGAATTTCCCCACTTCGTCACCGGACGCGTGCGGCCATCCAGGTCCCGGTACCAGGCTCGTGCCTCGTACTTCCGTGGTCTTCCAGCCTTGTCACGACTGACAACGCGAGACGACACGGACCCCCACGTTCCAAGCGGCAGCGCTTCCCGTCCCATCCGACCTCCTCGACCGACACGCCCAGTTGGGCGAAACCCAGACATCTGCTCAACGTTTGAGGCCCGACTGTTCGCGCGGTTTGCCGCAGACGGAGGGCGGTTCCGTCGGATCGCAGGAGCTGACGCGGTGAAGCAGATCAGTGACTATTGAGCCGCGGCGTGGGCTGGCTCCGGCGAAGTAGCGGACTGCTCAGGCCGGTGACGTGGTGAAACCGAACGATCTGGTGATCGCGGTGTGCCACATCGCGTATGAGCATCTGCCGGCCGGGTCGCGGCCGCGGATGCATTGGTCGGTGCCGGATCCGACACGGACGCGGCTTTCGAGGCGGCGTAGGAGGAGATCGCCGGCCGGATCGATCGGCTGGCGCCACTGGTTTCACCGAAGGGGGCAGGGTCTGCAGCCACCTGTCTGATTGGTAGCGACGACGAGTGTTGCGATGCCGAGGACGACGACCGCGGTAGCGATGCTGAGTCGTCCCTGCGGCGCGCGGCTGAGCGGAGCACGGCGCCGATGACGGCGAACAACGGTCCGGGGCCGACCACGAAGCCGGCCATCACGGCGGCTCCGCCGATCGGTGAGCCTGAGGTGATCGTGGCCACTTCCGCAGGAGGCGCGGCCGCCGGGAGGCCCGACTCTGTCAACCGCTCGCATGATTGCGTCTTCCTTTGGCTGCATTGGTGTCACACGTCTGGCAGCTGAGGCTACGATCAGTGCTGAAGTCGTCATGCTCGGTAGTTCCCGAAGTAGAGCTGCGATGCCGTGCCCCCGCCGCGGCATGACGTGCGCGGATTGGAGCGCGGATAGGTGCGTGACTTCCGTCCAGGCGACGGCCGATCGGATGATCCGGCTCCTCGGGAGGCGGATGGAGACACGTCTGGCGCAGATGCGGACCGAGTGTCCAGCGAGCGGCATCGGGCGGCTGTGGAGGCTACGGAGCGTGCCGTCGCCCAGGCGGTTCTGCGGGCGCGGTTGCGGGAGCGGGACGATCGGTTCGCTGCGGCTGTCGAGCGGGGGCTGGACCGGGATGAGTTCGAGGCGCGGGAGGCTGCCGCGGCTGAGGACGGGCGATGTGCGCATGAGTTGGAGATCACTCGGTACGAGGTGAGACGCGGTCCTCCGGAGTACGACGGCACCATGAAGGTGAGTGATGCTCAGAAGGAGGCGTTCTGGGCGGAGCGCAACGCCAGGCAGGAGAAGGCGTTGGAGCGGTTTCGGTCGGAGCCAGTGGAGGGCCCTGACAACAGCCCGATAGATCCTGATCGGCACCGCGATTATGTGGCGGGTTGCTGGCGTGCTGGGGATCCGCCATTCCCTCCGGGGGATCTCGGCCGCCGAGATGAGTTGATCTACACGCGCCGTGAGTCGACCGAGCGGAATCGACCGGCCGACACGGATCGTGCCGAGCCAACGACCAGGCCGGAGTTGGCCGGAGAGACCGTTCAGGTGAAGGAGGAGCTCTCGGACCGATTTCCTGGCGGTGTTCGGTACGACGACGCCGGCCATCCGGATCTGTCGAGGTATGCCAGCAAGACAGTGCGCTTCGACCATAGGTACGGCGAACCGGACAGTCCTGAGCGTCCTGGTGCCGATGCTCGTGCCAATGAGCTGTTCGGGTGGTCCAGCACACCGGAGGGGAAGTCGTGGCACAGGACGGGTGACGGCCACACAGTGCTGCTGGTCGACTCGGAGCTGCACCGTGAGTTCGAGCCATCTGATCTCGCTGAGAGCGATGCAGATGAGCCCTCGCATCACCCCGACGAAGCGGCTGAGAACGCACCCGACGATCGGGAGCCGGCTCTACAGGGCGTGGACGAGAATGAAGGGGCGAGTCGCGGAGATGCCTCGGTATCGCTGGTGATTCGTGGGGATGCCGCCTTGGCCGGGTTGTTGTTCGACCCGTCGAAGGGCCGTGACGAGCTTGCTGACTGCTTCCGCCCGGGCATGTACGACGTACATGGTGTTCTCGATCGGATGCCTTCGAACGAGGCAGTCGGGCTTGCGCGCACCATGCAGCGGGCGGCTGTTCTCGGGGCACGCGTCGACGTACGGGAGGACCACCCCGTACTCGCGATCCGGTGGGACGCCCGCGATGCGGCCGCGTTGACAGATGGCGACGCACTCGCGGCGTTCCTCGACCGAGCAACCATCCCGGAGGGCGGGAACCGGTCGTTGCCGGCTCCAGATGCGTCGACCGAGCTCGCGGAAGACCCGTGGGCGGATCCCGAGACGCGTCGGGCCTGGGTCGATGAACGGCTTGCTGATCCGAAGCACACGAAGGCGGTCACGTCGGACGAGCCGTGGGCGCGCTATCAGCGGGCGCGGGTCGGAGATGTCGAGGTGGAACTTGCGACGGCCGAACCTGGCAGCACGATCTGGGCCGACGGTCTGGAGGTCGACCCGGACACCGTGGTCGTGGTGGAGGTGAAATACGTGATGCGACCTGATCGGAGCCTGTACGAGGGCAAGGTCCCGGCACGCATGCTCGAGGTGATGTTGCATCCGTTCGATGACGAGATGGAGCGGTATGCGAGTGTTGTTCAGCACAATGCGAACCCGGTCGAGAGGATCAGACTTGTGACGAGTACCGATGCCGCGGCGCGTTTCCTCGGAGAACGCGCCCGGAAGATCCTTGGCCAGGGCATCGATCTCGATGTCCAGGTCTGGTCGGAGGAGGAACGCTGATGCCGAACATCATCATCTTGTCGCCCGACGAGGACGGCTTCGACCTGTCCAAGGAGCGCTTCGAGGAAGCAGTCGTCACGGGCTTCGGGCCGGGTGTGACCTCGCTGGTCCAGCGGGCCGGCGACGAGTCGCCCGTGGATGTCGCGGCGCGCGTGGACCGCCCCGGTGAGCCGGCGTTCCAGATCTTCCACTTCCGCACCCGCGACGGCATCTCCACCGACGGCACTGCCGAACAGGCGGCGGAAGTCATGCTGTGGGTTCGATCTGTCCTGCCTGCGGATCCGGCAGGCCGGATCTGGGCTGTCGACGAGGCCTACAACGGCCACGTCGAGCTGATGCCAGGCATGACCTCCGACGACATCAGGTCGGGCTGGATCGATCACGCGGAGAATCCGCCGGATTAGGCGCATTCACCTCTCGGCCGAGTTGGTTCATCGGCAATCTCGGCTGCGGCCTACGGGTGATCGGTCTCGCGGGCGCGGAGCGGGTAGGTGCCGGCGGTGAGGGTTTGGTACGAACGCCGTACGATCGCCTCGAGTACGTCGAGGTCGACGTCGGTGAGGTCCTTGAGATAAAGGCATCCGACGCCTGTCGTGTGCGGTCCGAGCTTGTCCAGTAGGTCGGAGTGCGCGCCGACGCCGTCCGCGAGGTACACCGTGGTGGCGGCCGATCGGGCGGCGAACCCGGCTGCGGCGCTGTCACCCTCACGGCCGCTCACGTACTTGTAGTGGTAGGTGCCGAAGGCAACCAGTCCGGACCGGATGCGCGGCTCCTCGCCGGTGGCGCGATTGATCAGTTCGAGCATCGTCTCGGCGTCCCGGCGGCGCTTCGGCGATTTGATCCTGGCGAGGTACGCGGCGATGTCCGTGCTGGTCATGCCGGCATCGTCCCATTCGCTGCTGGAGGCTGAACAGACCGGCAGACGGTGATGCCGAGGAGGCAGGTCCAGATGGTGAACGGATCGAGCGCGAGTCGTTCGAGGAGGCCGAACGCTTGGGGAGGAAACCGGAGGGCGAACAGCACGGTCCCGGCGATGCCCACGATGCCGATGACGACCGACGATGCTGCGAGTACGGGGCGCCACTGATGGATGGCTATGCCGAACAGGAGCGGCGCGACGACGGCAGGAAGCTGTAGCAGCGCCCCGGCGCCGTGTGCGATGGGGGCGGTGTCGGACGGGGCGAGACCTACGAGAACACCGCCGATCCCGCCCAGGATCGCGCCGATGAGTGCCGCGCTCGTCAGTCGTCCGGTCGGCCAGGCGCGCCAGGTCAGGACCGATCCGAGGGCGGTCAACGTGCCGACAATCACGAATCCGGCGTTCATCACGAGATGCAGGGGTGAGCAGACGCGTACCTCACGGCTGGGAAACGGGTTGTACGGCCCGCAGTGGGTGACACCCAGGTCGCTGATTGTGTTGTCCAGCAACGAATACGGCCCGGGCCAGGCCAGCGCCACCACAAGCTGGACGGGGAAGTAGACGACCGTCAGAACCCACGCGACGCCACCCATCCGGACGTCCGGGCCACCTGCCGGCATACGTATCACCTGTCCATGGGGGCATGACGGACGGCAAAGGTCAACGGTACGGCGGTACTCGAGCGGCCATCCCAGCTCGATCGCTGTAAAAGCGTGCTGTAGGCGGACCAGGTTTGTGAGCCACTTCGGAGACGGTTCCGCAGGAAGGCACGGGCGCTGCGGGTTGCATCCCCATGGCGGGGTGTGTTCCCCGGTTCCACATGCAGACCAGGCTCCCGGCAAAGGGCCTGGGCACCTCAACCGGCCAGGACGCCAAGTCATTCACACCGGCCCGAGCCGCCACAGCCATCCGGGCCGGAGTCGCCGCCATCCTCACCGCCCACACCGGCATCGTCATCCAACTGCCCTGACGGCGAACGTGGTCACAGCGCACCGCGGCCCGATTGGCAGTTGAGGTGAGTGCGAACAGGCGTCTCCACGAACGCACCGCCGTCGGCGTACGTGCTGGTCGCCGGGTGAGCACGTCCCAGCACGAGGTCGCGTGCTGACTGATTGGGGAGTCCTGGATACGGAGTTCTGGGTTCTGTGCTGTTCCGGGAGGAGCGACCCTCGGACGGGTGAACCGAGTTCGGGTGACGGTGGACGACCTTCGGGGGGCCGTCGAGACTGATATACGGCGGAACTGGTCGGATGCGGCTTGGTGCCGGTGGCTCGACGCTGCCGCGGTTCTCCGTGATCAGTCGTTTCGCAATATCGTTCTGATCAAGCTGCAGATGCCGGGCGCCGAGTGGGTTGACGGGCGCCAGGGATGGCAGCGCAGAGGTCGTCGCATCGCACGTGGCGCCTCCGGGATCAGAATCATTGCCCCGGCGCCTGAGCGGGAGTGTTCAGCAGGGCCTGTGCAGGGACATGGCGTCGCGACTGTGTGGGATGTCAGCCAAACTGACGGCCGGCCACTCCAGCTGACGACAGGCAGACAGGCACAGGATGTCTTCGCCGCGCTGGAGCAGGTGGCAATCGCCGGAGGCTATCGGGTCGATCGTGGGCGGTTGGTGTCGGACTCGGGTGGCGCAGAGACTCTTCACCGAGGCCGACGGATCGTTGTCGCGGACGACCTCGACGTGCCGATGGCGACGATGGCTCTGGCCCATGAGTTGGCTCATCACAGGATGCACAAGCGGTCTCGTGAATCGAGCTGCCACGGTATCGCCCGGCTGGAAGCGTCATCAGTTGCATTCATGCTCGCCTCCCGCCTTGGCTGCTTACCTGATCAACCGACGACCGACCTCATCGCCACAACCGCGGGCATCGTCGGCAGGACCCCACCCGTTCGGCAGGTCGAGACCCTGGGCGGCCGGGTCGTAGCCGCCGCGAACCGTTTGTACGACGCGGTGGACCGCTACTTGTCGCCGCCGCAGATGCGTCCAGGCGCTCCGGCTGTCGCCTTCCCCGAGCTGGCCACTCACTCGCCTGGCGCGGAGGTTGCAGAGAGGGGACTCGAGCCATGAGCGATGCCGGGGCCAGCTGACGATCTGCTCCTTCGGTGGACCGCGGACTCCCGGAATTCGTGTTCCGGGTTCTGGCCGCGGTCCGACGCAAAGACGCTTACTCGAAGACGTTGCCGTCAGCAACGCGGGCACGAGGAGGCGGGATGCAGCCAGAGTCCGGACCAACGCCGCCGGAAGGGACTGCCGGAGAGGACGGACAGGACCAAGTCGGACCTCTGAGGTGGTCGATCCGGAGGGCTATTGACCTGCTGGATGAGGGAATCGACCGGATGGGCCAGCAACTCGCTCGATCTGCCGGCCTGTGGGATGACTCGCCGGCTGAGATGAAGCTGCCCTCGGATTTGCCCGAGAAGCCCCTGCGCGGACGGCGTGATCCAGTCGATGGCCATAGTCCGCCGATGGAGTACGAGGCGAACAACCTGCCCGGCGGCCCCGAAATGCCTTGATTGCGTGTGGCGGTGATGGGCGATGAGCTGTGATGATCACCGGTTGGTCGCGGCACATGTCGCGGCAGGCCAGTTCTTCCGTGAGCAGTTGCTGCAGTCTCGAGCCGGTTGGGCCACTGCGCACCTAACTCAGCGTGGGCTTGAGCATCTGGTGAGGACGACATCGCACTGGAATGTCGGCTACGCACCTGACGGCTGGTCGCGCTTGGTCGACCACCTCAGATCCCGCGGTTTCGACGACGAGACCTTGCTGGCCTCTGGGCTGGCAAAAGCGACCAAGAACGGATATCTGATTGATCGGTTCCGTGATCGGATCATGTTCCCTGCTTGGGATTCAGGGCAGATGCTTGTCGGATTCGTCGGACGCTCACGTGGCGGCCGGCCGAAGTACCTGAACTCGCCGACGACGCGCATCTATCGGAAGTCAGACACGCTCGTCGGCCTCGCCGAGCAGCGTGATCTCTTGGAGGGCAGCGCAACTCCCGTCGTCGTTGAAGGGCCAATGGACGCCGCGGCCGTTGATCAATTGAGTCGGCTCACGTCTCACGGGTGGGCAGGACTCGCAGTATGCGGGACGGCGCTGTCGTATGGCCAAGCCACGATGGTCCGCCAGTACTCGGATGGTGACACCGTGATCGTCGCGGTGGATTCGGATAGTGCCGGCCGCACTGCTGCGCTGAGGTGGCTCGATCATCTGTCGACGTTCTTCAAGCGTGTGCAGGTGGCTGAGTTGCCGTCAGGGCACGATCCGTCCTCGCTGCTTGCGACACCGGATCGGTTGTTCGAGGCGCTGAGCTCGGCTAGGCCGCTTGCTGAGTTGGCGATTGAGGTCGAGATGGCTCGGTGGTCGCGGATCCTCGATCACATCAGCGGACGAGTGAATGCGCTGCGCCGGGTTGCTCCATTGGTTGCGAGGTTGCCGCAGGACCGAGTGGCTGCGCAGGTGGTGGAGCTCGCAGAACTGCTGCAGCTCGATCGGGAGATCGTCTCCCGAGAGGTGGTCGAGACCCTTGATCGGCCAGTTCGTCGACGCGTTCCCGACTCGCCAACGGACCCACCTGCTGGCCTCGGGGCACCTGGAAACTCACCGACTCCCTGATGTGGAGATCGGGGTTCTTTGTCCGGGCGTCGGAGACCACCTTCGTAGCCAACGAGTTGTTGGTCTACGGAGGTTGTGATGAATGCTGTGTCATCGGATTCCGAGAATGCGCTGATCAGTGGTGAACGTCAACGAATGATGGTGGCGAACATGGCTGCTGCCAGGTTCTACCGTCGAGAGTTGCTCAGGGCAAACGTTGGCTGGCCGGTGGATCAGGTCCGGGATCGCGGCGTCGGCGAGGTACTGCGGGTGGATTCGCCGTGGCGGATCGGGTATGCGCCCGACGCGTTCACGCTACTCACTAGTCACATGCGTGAGCAGGGTTACGACTTCCGCACGTTGATCAGAGCCGGTCTGTCCGAATGGACCGAGGAAGGTACGGCGGTTGATGTCTTTCGCAATCAACTGATGATGCTCACCCGGGACGAGCGTCTTGACCCCGTCGGATTCGTCGGCGTCGGACCCGGAGCCAAGCCGGAGTACACGGCGTCGCCGACAACGTTGATTCATCGCCCGTCGAATGCCCTGGCCGGGATCGAGGAACAGATAGACATCCTGACAGACGGAGCCTTTGTTGTAGTCGTCAACGATCCGTTGGATGCGGTCGCGATCGAGAACCTCGGTCGGTTGGCGGGTGAGCGTTGGGCCGGCATTCCGATGTGCGGCGCGCAGATGTCGTCGGCGCAGGCGAAGACCTTGTACCGCTACACCGTCACGGACACGGTGATCGTCGCCCTGGATGGCGACCAGGAGTGGCGTCGTACGGCGATCGCCTCGCACCCGGACCTGTCGTACTTCTACAAACGGGTCCGCGCGGTCGAGATCCCTGATGGTCAGAGCGCGTCGAGTCTGCTGAAGACCGAGAACGGACCTCGACGCCTCTACGACGCGATGGTCTCGACGCGCCCATTGGAGGACTACAAGCCGAGTCGTCAGCAATTGCCGGAGCTAGACGATCCGAGCCCGTCGCCGACCGGCCCGTCCCTGTGACGGAATCCAGGACTCCGGGAGTTCGTGATCGGGGTTCAGATCAATCCCGTGTCCACCGAGATTGGTGCCGACAGCAAGCGTTAGCACTTGGGCCGACGCCCGAGGCTTCGGGAAACGGAGTGAGCCAGTGACTGAAGACCTTCAGGCGCTCCTGGCCGACGCAGTGGACTCAGGATGGGCGGAGGAGCCTTCGAAGCAGCTCGCCGCTGCCATCGAGGTCCGTATCGTTGCGGAGTTGCCCAGCCGGCTCCGGGCCGCCCTGGGCAACGACGAGGCAGCGCAGATGGCCCGAGTCGTGGCATGGGAACGGTGCCGGCGGTTGGCCGAGAGGCTCCCAGCCAGTCAGGTGACCTGGGGATATCTGGCGAACATGGTGCGGTGGCGGCTGGCCGACGTTGTACGCCAGGAAGCGAGACGACGACAAAGGCATCCGTTGCTGGACTACGTACCCGATTCCGAAGAACCAAGCCTGCTGGCGGACTTAGGGCCGATGCTGGACCGCGTTGGAATGCGCTTGGAGAACGCTGGGCTGCCGGTCGGCGAAGTACGGCGGCGGTTGGTCGTTGCGGCCGATGGGCCTGGTTTCTCCAAGCACGCGATCGCAGGACGGCTGCGGGCCGTCGGCGTACCCAAGGATCAGGCCGAAGGGTTGGCTTGGCTGCTGCACAACGGCTCGATCCGCACGTCGGCGCTCTCGCGTCTCGCAGGTGGGCAGTCACCGGATTCGGTGTTCGCAGACCCCGCCGTACGGCAATGGATCGACCAAGCGGTCGGGAGGTTACCTCGGACGTCCTACCGGTCCAGAAGGTTCGGTCGGCCGCCGGGTGCGTCGTGGCATGACGGTCTCGGACTGGGACTCGTTCTCGCCGCATGATCCGAAGTTACTCGGGGGTCATGAGGGCCCAAACGTTGAGCTTCCATGAACAACCTCGAGAGGCGTCCACGCCGCCGGAGCTGGCTGGTTCGGTACTACTTCGCTCAGTTCCGCTTCTACCTGCGCTTGCAGGCCGCGGTCCGCATCATTCCGGCGCCCATCGCGCGCGCACTCATCGGCCGGCTCCAGCCGGCAAAGTCACGAAGGGAACTCTGACATGCGTCGAGTCATGAGCTCGAAGCTCGCCGTCCCGCTCGTCATCCTCGTCCTGCTCGTCATCGTGGTCCTGGCCCTGGTGATCGGTTGGCGAGGCACCCCTGAGGTGGCTGGTGGCGAGTCCGGACGGTCCAGCACTGGCGAGGTGACGGGTACATCGACCCCCGGCCCGGCGCCGTTGTCGGCTTGGGTACGGCCGGCCACGACGGACCCGGTGCGGTATGCGGCCGCGTTCGGTACGACGATCTGGACCTACGACACGGCAGCGCACAGCTACGCCCAGTGGCAGAACGTCGTCTCGTCCTTCGCTGACTCGTTGGATGCGCCGGACTCCGCCGTCGTCGCTCGAAGCATGCTGCCGTATGCGAGCCAATGGGAGGCTTTGAAGGCCCATGGCGCACGGGCCGCGGTCCGAAACGTGACGGCCGCAGCGACACCTGAGCTGCAGGCCTTGGCGCGGGATCCCAGAGCGCCAAAGGGCTGGCACGCCGTTCTCGTCCGCGGAACGCAGGACAACGTGCTGGACGGAGCGAAGACAACGACTGATCGGCATGTGACTGTCGGGGTGATTTGCCGACCGCAGTGCACGTTCTGGTCGGCCACCAACGAACTGCCGCAGTGATCATCAAGCTCGTCGCCGTCGGGTCGCTTCTCGCGACAGCGACCGGTCTGGTGGCTCCGCTCGTCATCGTGGCCAAAGGGTCGGATGCCTGCGAGGCACGCCAGACCGTCGGCACCGTCAGCCTCGATGCCGAGCAGGCGTCCAACCTGGCGTTGGTCGTCGGCGTCGGCGAGCGCTATGGGGCGGGCGAGAAGGGCGAGGTCATCGCGGTCATGGCGGCCATGACCGAGTCGTCGCTACGGAACACAGACCACGGGGATAGGGCCGGTCCGGACTCGCGTGGTCTGTTCCAGCAGCGGGATGGCTGGGGACTGGTTGATGTACGCATGGACCCGGCGGGCGCTGCGGGACTGTTCTATGCCGCCCTCGCGAATGTTCCTGGCTGGACGTCGTTGGAGCCGTGGATGGCCGCGCAGGCGGTGCAGCGCTCAGCGTTCGCAGACGGTGCCAACTACCGCAGCAACTACGACGCGGCCGTACGGCTGGTTGGTGCGACACCGGAGGTCGGCGCCTGCGGCAGCTGGGGAGCTGGCGACACACGACAGCTTCCCGGTGCCGACCTCGCCGTTCGGCGAGCACTCGACCTTGTCGGTAGCCGCGGCTACTACCAGTTATGCGCTCGCTTGGCGTCGAACATCTGGAGCCGTCCGCACTCCGGCTACTACTCGGCGACCGAGCAGTGGGCGCAGATGGTCAGGAGTGGCAACGCCCACCCTGATGACCGCCGGCCGCCGATCGGCGCGCTGATGTTCTGGTCGACCCAAGGACCGTACGGGCACGTCGCGGTGTACGTCGGAAACGGCCAAATCGTTTCGAACGACATCGGTGACCGCGTGCCAGGCCAGGGCGGTGTGTACCTCGTCGGCGTCGAGTCGATCGAAAGGCAATGGGGCGCTACCTACCTGGGCTGGGCGCCACCGATCTATCCCATCTCCTAACAATCCAGTGGTGCTGTCCGGCGCCAGGAGGCAACCCATGCTCAGCTTCTTCCAACTCCAAGACCCCGGCGTGAGTCCCAACGCGAACGGCCTCCCCGGTCTCCCAGCACTCCGGCAGATTGTCGGTGCGCTGCAGACCTTCAGCCTTGTCGTTTGCGTGGCAGCCTTCGTGATCTCCGCCGTCGCGTGGGCGATGGGCAGCCTCGGTAGCAACTCGCACTACGCGGGGCGAGGCAAGATCGGCTGCCTCGTGGCAGCAGGCGCGGCGGTTCTGATCGCCTCGGCGAACCCGATCATCCGCTTCTTCAGCGGTATCCAGATCGGTTAGGGGCGGCGCAATGGCGTGGAGCGATTGTCTTCTCAGCCCGATCGGTTGTGCCGTCGGTGATCTGGGCAACAAGGCAGCCAACTCGGTATGGGACTCGTTCGTCAGATGGGCAGCGACCGGGATGTCTGATTTGTCGGTGAACGTATTTCAGACGTTCACCACGAGTACGTCGCCTCGGTTCGACCAGGCGTGGTGGCGCGAGAACCTGGACCTGATGATCGGGCTGTCACTCCCGATCCTGGTGGGCGTCTTCGTCTTGCAATGCGTCTCCGCGGTGATTCGCCGCGAGCCTGGGCGACTCGGGCACGCGGTCGTCGGAGCCTTGCTAGGGACGGCCGGCGTCCCAGTGGCGGTCGCTGTTGTTGCGGCCTGCGGGCGAGCGGTCGACCAGATCTCGACAGGAATCCTCGCCCAGCATGTCGCCACCGACGGCATCAAGAGGATGACCGACATCACGGTCTTCCTGACCGCGCCGACGATGGGCGGCATCCTTCTCCTGGCCCTCCAGCTCGGACTGCTGGCGATCTTCTCGCTGTACTTCGTCATGCTGGTCCGCGACGTCGCACTGATTGCGTTCGTCGTGTTCGCACCGGTGGCGATGGTCAGCTGGACCTGGTCCGCTACCCGGCACTGGCTACGGCGCTGGATCGAGATCGTCGGCGCGCTGTTGTTCTCGAAGATCGCGATGGCGCTCATCTTCACCCTTGGCTTCGCGGCTGTAGGGGCGCCTGGAAAGGAGGATGCCCCGAACATCGGCACCTTCATGGCCGGCGTCCTGCTGGTCGCCATGGCGGCCTTCGCGCCGCTGGCCACCTACTCGTTCATTCACTGGGCGGGCGATCAGGGCCAGGTAGCGACGCGCATGCTGCAGCAGGGAACTGCCGGAGTCGGAGCGGGCAAGGATCAACTCGAACGCCTCCAGCAATGGACTGCAGGAGATTTCAGCGGGTCGGACAAGGACGAGGAGTCACCGGTCGCGAGCAGCGATCAAGATCCCGATGGGGACTCGACCAATGATGCGACGGAGCACTCCGATCAGGTCACGGATCCGGTCAGTTCGGCAGATTCGTCGGCCGACGTGGACTCGACGACTCCACCTGCGCCGTCGGCGCCGACGGCAGATTCGGACTCGGGGAGCACCGTGATCGCAGTTGCTACCAGCGAGGTCTCTATCGATGGCGAATCGAGCGGACCGGGCGAAGGCTCTACCTCGACACCGGAGAAGGGGGACTGAGGATGTCCAACGCACTGTCCGCACGGTTCCCACGACCACAGCGGAACTCGCTGCTGCTGGGGCTGCGACCGATTCAGGTAGCGCTGGTGATCGTCGGTATTGTCTCGTCGTTGACCGCGCTGCTGGCAGGTTGGCCGGCGGTGCTGCGTACGGCTGGGATGACCACGACCGTCGCTTGCGCAGTCACCGCGTTCGGACGGTTCGAGGGTCTGCCGGCGTACCGATGGATCGTCCTGCGCGCAGCCCATATGGTTCGTGGATTGCGCAAGAACCAGTCGTACCGGGCCAACCTGCTGACACCACGGCGGACCGGATCCCTGCAACTGCCGGGCGAATCCAGCCCGCTGCGGATCCTGGACACCCGATCGTCCATTGGTGCGGTACATGATCCGCATCGCAGACGTCTGATCGCGGTTGCGAAGATCGAGGGACCGGCGCATCTGCTCCAGAACTCCGACGAACAGGACCGGCGCGTTGCGGCGTACGGTCGGATGATCGCTGGCCTGTGCCAGAGCAACCGGATCGCCCGCGCGCAGATACTCGAGCGAACGATCCCGGACCCGGGCGACGGTCTCGGTGATTGGGCGCGTAAGCGCGGTCTGGATGCATCCAGCGGTGCCGGGGGGATCTACCGGGACCTGCTGCAGCATGCAGCACCGGCCGCAGCGAGGCACGAGACCCTGTTCAGCTTCGCCTTGAACCTGGACGCGGTGTCGAAGGAGGTTCGCAAATACGGCGGGGGACTAGCCGGCGCCATGGCAGTTCTGGACTCGGAGTCACGCGCCTTTCAGACCTCGTTCTCCGCTGCAGGGGTTGCAGGCGTCTGGTTGAACGCGGGTGACCTGGCGGCTAGTCTTCGGGTCGCCTTCGACCCCGCCGCGACGCGGACGGTCATGGGCCAGATCGACCCTGCGGATGCGGCTCCTCTGGCCGTCGACGCTGCCTGGGACCATCTGCGCACCGACTCGTCGTTCCATCGGGTGTATGTCGTGACCGAATGGCCCCGGCTCCGGGCGACGCCGTCGTTCCTGAGTCCACTTCTGCTCCGGCCGGGGATTCGGCGGACGTTCTCCCTCGTGCTGCAACCGGTCCCTATCGGCAAGGCGCTGCGTGACGCCCGTCGTCACCAGGTCGAGCGGGTCACCGACCGATCGACGCGCAAGCGTGTCGGGCAGATGGAGACCGAGGAAGACCGTCAGCTCGACGCGGACGTTGCTCAACGGGAGAAGGACCTTGCCGCCGGCCACGGCGACGTGCGCTGGATCGGACTGATAGCGGTGTCGGCGGACACCGAGGATGCCCTCGACGAGGCATGCACCGAGATCGAGATCGCCGCATCCCAGGCGTTGCTGGACGTACGGCGCCTGGTCGGGCAGCAGGTTGAAGGGTTCCTCGCCGCGGCGCTGCCCTTCGGGGTGGGACTCGGATGAGACCGAGCACAGGGTGGTTCGAACCCACCGAGACAGACCGGCGAACCAGGCGAGCCAATCGTCGCGCGAGCCGAGCGCCGCAGCGCCGTACGACGCCTGCCAAGCCGACACAGCATCCGGCAGAGCAGATCCCAGCTGAGAACGCCCGTCTGCGTCGAAGGCTCCCACTACTCGTCGACAATCATCGCGCGACCACGAGGATCCTTCGGATCGCCTACCCGTTCCTCGCCGAAGGAGGACTGGGTGCCAACGGCACCTACATCGGCAACGACGTCTTCAGCGGCGGATCGTTCGTCTACGACCCGTGGGAGCTCTACCAGTCTCGTGTCATCACCAATCCCAACGTGCTTCTGGCGGGGGTCATCGGGAGTGGCAAGTCGTCAACGGCCAAGGCTTTGATCACCCGATCCATCGCGCTCGGCCATCGAGCCTATGTGCCATGCGACCCGAAGGGGGAGTGGACCGCTGTTGCAGAGTCCGTCGGGGGATCGGTCATCAAGCTCGGGCCGGGGCTGTCGACGAGGCTGAACCCCCTGGATGCCGGAAGCCGTCCGGGTGGAGTTGCAGACGAGGACTGGGATCGAATCGTTCGGTCGCGTAGACGCGCCTTGTTGGGCACGCTGGCCGAGTCCACGCTCGGTCGGCCACTGTCCGCGGTAGAGCACACCGCGCTCGATCTGGCCGTCGACCGAGCGTCCCGAATTCCGGTGCCGACGATCCCCGATGTTGTAGAGGCATTGTTCGCGCCCGAGTTGGATGCCGGCACGTCAGAGGCTGACAGCCGAGAGCTTGCACACGCGATCCGGCGGCTTGTGCATGGGGATCTCGCGGGTATGTTCGACGGCCCGTCGACAACGCGGTTCGACCCGTCGCTCCCGATGGTGACGCTCGACTCGTCCTGGATCGGTGCCGGTGGCAATGATCAGGCGCTGCGCCTGACGCTCGCATGTGCCTCGTCGTGGCTGGAGGCGGCGGTCACCGACCCTGCTGGGGGGAAGCGCTTCATCGTGTACGACGAAGGGTGGCGTGTCATGCGCGATCCTGCCCTGCTGCGTCGCATGCAGGAGCAGTGGAAACTCTCGCGTGCGTGGGGTGTCTCCAACATCCTGATCGTCCACCGTCTATCTGACCTAGCCGCAGTAGGCGATCTGGGGTCGGAAGCCAGAGCTCTCGCGGAAGGCCTGCTGGCTGACTGCTCCACTCGGGTCATGTTGCGGCAGGAGCCGGACCAGCTCGCTCGTACGGCGACCCTCCTCGGACTCACAGACGTCGAGATGTCCACCATCGCGAAGCTCCCGAAGGGGCGTGCGTTGTGGCGACTCCCGAGCCGATCGTTCGTCGTACAACTCGTTCGGCACGCACGCGAAGCGCAGCTATTCGACACCGACGGAAGGATGTGACATGGACACCGGTGGACGGTCTCCCAGAGATCTGTCGGACATGGTGATCGTCGGCGGGGTGCTACTGCTGTGCAGTGCCGGCATCCTCTACCTCGCTGGTGGACTCAGCAGCCTCCTTACGACGCACGAGTGGATACGCACTCCCTGGATCGGTGCAATGAAGGTCGTTGCCGAGCCCAATGACCCGGCGCGAGCGTTCGGACTGCCTGCACACGCATTCCCTGCCGGGCTCTATTGGATCGTCCTTGCCGTGCTACTGATGATCCCGATCGGAGGTGGGGCTGTCGTCCACTACGCGTGGGCGAGACGACAAGCTGGTGGAGCGCGTCGAGCCAAGTCGGTAGCCAAGCGTCCTGGGCTCGCGACGGCCGCGGACGTCGAGGCGGCTGTCGGGCGGCGGCAGGTACTGCGCCGCGGCCGGTCCGCGCGCCCTGCAGCACGGCGGCCGGAACCGTCAGACGTCGGACGGTACCTGGGACGATCGCACGGGCGCGAATGCTGGGCATCCGTCGAGGACTCCGAGATCGCACTCGGACCGCCGCGCTCCGGCAAAGGTCTCCACCAGATCATCGGCGCCATCATCGACGCACCCGGTGCAGTCGTCACAACGTCCACCCGTCCGGACAATCTTGTCGCCACGGTCGAACTACGGCGAACTCGTGGACCCGTCGCGATCTTCGATCCGCAAGGCCTCGGGCAGGTCGACGGCATCCGCTGGTCGCCGGTCCGTGGCTGCGAGAACCCGACCACAGCCATCGTCCGTGCCAGCGGACTGGCAGCCGGCGCAGGATTCACCAAGGGCGGCGTGTCCGACGGCGCGTTCTGGCATGGACAAACGGAAATGGCCCTGCGCGGGCTCCTGCACGCGGCGGCGATCGACGGTGCCGGTGTAGCGCAGCTCTACCGCTGGAGCCTCGAGCCGGCCTCAGCCATTGAGGCGGTCACCATCCTCAACCGGTCGATCGATGCCGCCGAAGGCTGGGGCGACACCCTTGACGGAATCGTCCGGATGGACGGTCGAACCCGAGACGCCGTCTGGGCAGGCGTGCGTTCCGCACTCTCCGCGCTTGCCGATCCCGCCGTACGCAAGTCGTTCGATCCGGCCGAGGGCGAAGGTCTCGATCCCAAGACGTTCCTCGCCAACCGGGGCACTATCTATCTCCTCGGAACCGGCATCGGCGCGAGCGCCACGTCCGCGTTCATTGCGGCTCTTCTGGAAGACATCACCGAGACCGCACGCCAGCTTGCGGCCGGCAATCCGGGCGGTCGCCTCGAGCCGCCTCTGGCCATGATCCTCGACGAGATCGCGAACCTGTGCGCCGTACCGTCCTTGCCGTCTCTGATGGCCGACGGCGGCGGCTCCGGAATCTCGACCCTCGTCGTCATCCAGTCTCTGGCCCAGGCACGAGACAAATGGGGTGAGCAGGCAGCCGCCGCAATGTGGGACGCCGCGACGCTCCGCCTCATCCTTGGCGGTTCCGCTCAACCGCGGGACCTACAGGACCTCGCCGCGGTCTGCGGCGACCGTGACGAAGAGGTCCGCAACTGGAGCCGCGGGCCTGACGGCAAGCGCACTATCTCCACCAGTACACGTCGCATCCCGATCCTCCCACCCGATGTGATCCGAACCCTCCCACTCGGCACCGGCATCCTCCTCGCCCGCACCGCCCCACCAATCCTCCTGAACATGACCCCATGGCCAGCCCGCCCCGACGCAGACCAGATCCACGCCAGCATCGCGCAATCGACCCGCCGCAGAAGGCAACCCGAATGACCCCACGCGACGACCTCCTCAAGTCCTTCGACCTCCCCACCAACGATCCGTTCATCATCTGCTGGCGAGACCTCGACCCAGCCACCGCCACCGAGGAACTCGAGCGACTCGCCGCTTGGATCGAATGGCTGGCAGGCCGCTACAACCTCGACCACAAAGTCATCCCACCCTGCTGGTCACACCACGGCGCCCTCACCGAAGAACTCTCCGCCCTCCGCACCCTCTGGGAAGCCTCCTACCTCGAAGACGCCGCCCCCTCCAGCCCACTCGCCTTCCACCGCGAACTAGACCTAGCGCTGCGCCGCCTCCGCGAATGGACCTCCCGCCTCGGCTGCTCCCGCACAGAACATCGGCCCGAGGCCTGAGTAGCAGATCCCGTCCGTACTCATCGCTCGCTGCTGCAGACGTCGACTGCGCCAAGCGCTCATCCACCACGAGTTCGAACCAGGCCACCAGAGTGCGCTGCCGCATATTTCCGAGGCTAGACCTGAACCGGAGGATGCTCTGGCCGTCGACAGCATCCCGTCGGAACCTCAGCGACCGCGGGCCGTAAGCCAACCGGACCCAGGGACCAGAACCCACAATTCGGGCTCGGGAAGCAGGTCACGGGGTGGATGCGCCGGGCCGACTGCTGTCAAGGATTGCATTAATACCCAATGTATTTATGTCCGATGTAAATGGTCTCCGACATCGGAAGAATATCTATGGCGCAAGAATGATGCAGCTTGTTGCAATCGATGTAACGTTCAAAGCATCTGCTGCGATGTAGCGGTCACTGGCCCAGCCCGATGACCCGCCTAGTTGTCGGTGCCTGTCCCCGGGCCGGCGTTAGGTGGGTTTGTCATGCCTGGTTCTCGGCGTGCCCGAATGCGGTGGCTGTCGCGTGCTGTTGCGGCTGTGGTGTCGTTCTCGTTGCTGGCGACTGCCTTAGAGGCGCATGAGCCTGCGGTTGCGGCTCCTGCGGCGAATCCGAAGCCGCCGGTGGCGAAGGTGGATTCGCGGCCGGACCTGGTGTCGGCGGTGATATCGGCGCGATCCCAGGGCTCGAAGGTCGAAGTCGAGTCCATGCGCTCGGAGACCTCGACGACGTGGGCGAATCCGGACGGCACGATGACCACCGAGGCGCATGCCGCGCCGGTCCGGTTCAAGGACGCCAAGGGCGGATGGCAATCGATTGATCTGACGTTGGCGAAGGGGGCCGACGGGATGGTCGCGCCGCGAGGCCACGGCTACGGTCTGCAGCTGGGGAAGCGGAACGCGGCAGTCGGTGGTGTGTTCGCGTCGGCGACCGCGGGCACGGGCCGCCAGGTGGAGTGGATGGCGCCGTGGAAGCTGCCCGAGCCGAGCGTCGACGGGACACAGGCGACGTATGCCGAGGTGCAGCCGGGCGTTGATCTGAAGCTGGACGCGCGCCGTACCGGGTTTGAGACTGACCTGGTGGTCAAGGAACGGCCGGCGGCGGCGCCGGTGTGGCGGATTCCGTTGCGTACCAAGGGTTTGACGGCCCGGCAGAACGCCGACGGCGCGATCGAGTTCGTGGACGCGAGGAACGTGGTGCGGTCGCGGATCCCGGTGGGACAGATGTGGGACGCGGTCCTGGACGAGCACACGCAGATGCCGGTGAACAACGTGCCGGTGAAGATGTCGGTGGAGCAGGCTTCGGCGGGGAAGGCGACGCTGGTGATCGCGCCGGACGCGGCCTGGCTGATGGATCCGGCGCGGGTGTTCCCGGTGACGGTGGACCCGACGTACGCGGTGTCGACGACGCTGCCGAGTTTCGACACGTGGGTGCAGTCCGCCTACCCCGATGACCTGTCGGGGACGATTGATCTGCGGGTCGGGATGAACGGGACGAAGACGGAGCGGACGTTCATGAATTTCGCGACCGCCCTGTTCAAGGGCAAGGACGTGGTGTCGTCGTTCCTGTCGGTGTGGCAGTACGGCGGCGTCTCCTGTACGCCGACGGTCGTCAACGTGCGGGCGGTGCAGCCGGTGTCGACGGCCACCCGCTGGTCCAACCAGCCCACGCTGGGGTCGGTGTACGGGTCGCTGAACGCCACCAAGGGATTCTCGTCGGCGTGCCCAGGTGGGCGGATCGAGATCCCGATGACCAGCCTCGCTCAGGCGTGGTCGAACGCCGCGTACGACACCGGTGGTTTGGCTTTGGTGGCGGCGAACGAGGCCGATGTGAACTCGTGGAAGCGGTTCTACGCCTCGGGCGGGCCGGCGGATCCGTACATCTCGTTCACCTGGAACCGGACCCCGAACGCACCGGCGTCGGTGGAGACGACCGAAGCGGCGGCGTTCGCTGCGCCGGGCGATTCGACGTCGTACATGTACTCGGGGAGTCTGCGGCCGTGGGTGCGGACGAAGGCGACCGACCCGGACGGCAACACGGTCAAGTACGTATTCGAGTTCATGACCGGCTCGAACACGGTCGTGGGCACGTGTACGTCGTCGGTGTACGCGTCCGGTACGACGGCGGGCTGCCGCCCGTTGAGTGATCTGCCGGACAACACCCAGTTGTACATCCGTGCGAAGGCGAACGACGGCCGCGTCGACGGCCCTTGGACGAGCTACCAGACACGGCTGCGCACCGGTGCGGCGCCGCCGGCGACACCGAAGGTGGTGTGCCCGGCGCCGTATGACGTGAACAACACCTGGACCGACGCGACCCCGACAGCGGATGTGAAATGCACGGTGACTGCGATGGGGACTGGGTACAGCGCGCCGGGTTACCTGTGGATGTTCATCGACGGCAAACGTCCGCCGTCGAACGATGTCAGCGGCGCGGTCAAGGTCACGCCCTCGAGTGACCCCGCGGTGGCGAAGTACGAGGTGACGTTCAAGGCCGGCGACAAGGGCCTGCACACCATCGTCGCCGAGGCGCAGACGCCGGGCGGCAACTACTCCTCGACGGCGACCCAGCGCCTCGGCTGGGGCAGCGCCTCCATGTCCTCGCCGCCGGCCGACCAGCGGATCACGACCGCGGACACGATCCCGATCGTCGCCGCCGGGCCGCCGAAGGGCAGTGCGCCGTCGGTGTCGGCGAAGATCAAGTGGCGGGTGTCCGGGTACGGCGGCGCGGACGACCTGGTCGGCTGGAACGACGGGGCCGATCTTCCCGTGGTCGATAACGGGACCGGTGGGGTCCTGGTGAACACGACCTGGGACACCAACAACGCCAAGGTAGACGCCTTCCTGGATTCCGACCCTGATGCCGAGGGCATCCAGCCCACGACGCTGAACCAGCGGGTGCCGGTCAAGCTCGACGTGCAGGTCTGCTTCACCTACAACCAGACCGTGCAATGCACCTGGTCGGAATCACCAGGCACGACGATCCAGCGGCTGCCGCACGCGTTTGGTGACGGGTACCCCACCGCCGAGGCCGGTCCCGGCCAGGTCGCGCTGTCCACGGGCGAGCTCAACGTCTCCGCCACGGACATCTCGGTCCCGGGCTACACCGGTGACCTGACCATCTCCCGGTCGCACATGACCTACGAGACACCCCGGACCCCGGTCTACAACGTGTTCGGCGACGGCTGGAGCACCCAGTTCGACGGTGCCGAATCCGGTGCCGCCGGCAAACAGGTCATCGACTCCACCCGCCTCGACGGAACCATCGTCTTGATGGACGGCGACGGCACGACCCTCATCTACCAGGCGCCTAACGGTCAGCGGCGCACAACCGCCGCGTTTACCACCGGTGACTGGGTCCCGGTCGACGACGACACGACGCAGGACGGTTCTCGGCTGACCGTGACGGGCTCGGGTGCGTCGACGGTCCTGTCTTACACCGAAGACGACGGCACCGTGACGACCTGGAGCCTGCTCACCGCACCTGCCGTGGGCAAGGACGCGGAATTCCGGCCAGCTGGGATCTCCGAGCCCGGGGTCGCGGGCAAGACCACGTTCTCCTACGACGGCACCGGCCGGGTCGTGCGCATCATCGCGCCCGCGCCGCCTGACGTGATGTGTGGCACCTACGACCCGAACAGCCCGCTGTCCGGGATGAACCCCGGCTGTCGCGCGCTGCGGTTCAGCTACACCACCATCGGCTCGACCAAGGTCCGGATCAGCCAGGCCTGGCTGGACATCTACAACCCCGACAAGACCGTCAGCGGCCAGCCGGCGCCGGGGATGGATTCGATCCAGGTCGCCGCTTACACCTACGACCCGACCACGGCCATGCTGAGCAAGGTCACCGACCCGCGCTCGGGGTTGTCGACGGAGTACACCTACGACGGCGCCAATCACCTGACTTCGATCAAGTCTGCCGGACAGGTCCCGTACCAGTTCATCTACATCACCGCCGACAACCGCCAGAAGCTCGACACCGTCACGCGTGCACGTCCCGCCGGCGACCCGACGGGCGGCACCGCGACGCTGGGCAAGTACGTGTACGACGCGCCGCTGTCCGGCGCCGGCCTGCCCGATCTGACCTCGTCGACGGTCGCGAAGTGGAACCAGAAGACCGTCCCCACACATGGGTACGCGGTCTTCGGACCCGACCATGTCCGGTCCGGTGCACCGACCGCTGACGACTGGCAGTACGCCGACCTGCAGTACACCGACGCAGCCAACTACACCGTCAACACCGCCAAGTACGGCGCAGGGAACTGGCAATACACCGCCACCGACTACAACGACCAAGGCAACCCAGTCCGTCAACTCGACGAACGAGCCCTGCGCGCGGTCATCGACACAGGCGCGGCCGCGGACCAACTCGCCACCACCACCGTCTACAACCCCGACATCAAGAGCACAGCAGGCGACACCGTCCTCACCCCGGCCGGCACCCTGGTGACCGACACCTACGGACCCGCCCGCTGGGCCGCGCTGAAGAACGGGACGATCGCCTGGGTCCGGCCGCACACCCACACCGAATTCGACAAAAAGGCCCCGAACGGCGGGATCAACCCGGACACCTCGCTGCCGTACCGGTTGGCCACGACCGAGACATCGTGGGTCAATGACCCCGGTACCGGAGGCGACCTCGAGAAGACCGGTCAAACCCTGACCGACTACAACGCGCCCGTCCAAGGCGATGCGGACGGCTGGAGCCGCAGCCTGCCCGGCAAAACCATCACCGATGTCGACTTCTCCGGCGACCAAAGCACCGGCGACATCGTCAAACTCACCCGCTACGACGCCGAAGGCAGAGTCGTAGAAACTAGGCAGCCGGGCTCCACCGGCGCGGATGCCGGTACGACGAAGACCGTCTACTACACCGCCGCCGCGAACACCAACTTTCCGGACTGCGGCGTGAAGCCCGAATTGGCCGGTTTGGGCTGCACGACCTATCCAGCCGCCCAACCCGCATCTCCCTCGACGCTGCCGTCCAGCACTACCAAGGCCTTCACATACCTACTCGCACCAAAGGTTGTGGAGGAGAAGTCAGGCACCGTTGTACGTACCACTAGAACGACCTACCTGCCCGATGGACGCACGAACTCGATCGCGGGTGCGACCGCGGGCCTGCCCGGGACGACACCCAACACCAAGAAGGCCGTCACCTACGACCCTGCGACCGGCCAAGCCACGAAGATCGAGGCACGCAACAGCGACGGCACTGTCGCCGGCGCCATCACCATCGGCTACGACGGCTGGGGCCGCCAGATCTCATACCAGCCGTCCGGTGAGACCGCGACGAGCACCGTCTACAACGCAGCTGGCTTGGTCGCCGCGGTAGTTGACCCGAACGGCACTACGGCGTACACCTATGGCGGCACTGACGCCGTCGGCAGGACCGAACGTCGAAACGTCGTCACCAAAGCCGAGGTCACCACCGCTGGCTCCACCTGGACGTCCACAGGTGCGTATGACGTCGCCGGCGCACCGATCGTGCAGGAGCTGCCCGGAGGCGTCACGCAGTACAACGACATCAACGACGCCGGTGAGCCCATCGGGCTGCGCTACAACGGTCAGGTCACGACCATCAACCCCGATGGCACGACCACAGTCGACCCGAACGGAGCCTGGCTGTCCTGGTCGCTGCAGAACGACGTCACCGGCCGGGTCACCCACGAATGGACCCCAGACGGCAACGCGTTCACTGCGCCGACCGGCGGCGCCATCCCGTACGACCGCCGCTACACCTACGACAACGCCGGCCGCCTTACCCAGGTCAACGACCGCACCGCCGCTTCGTCCGGCGTCGATGTCACCGACCCCGCCCAGATCCCGGCGTGCGTCACCCGCACATACGGCTTCGACGCCAGCGACAACCGGCTGACCAAGTCCACCGCCCCTGCCGCCGCGGACGGCTCGTGCAGCACCTCCGGCGCCGCCACGGTGACCCGCGCCTTTGATACCGCCGACCGACCAATCGCCGGAGCCAACGGCGCTGGCACCTACGCCTACGATGCTCTCGGCCGCACCACCACACTCCCCGCCTCAGACGCGCCACAACCGGCGGTCGCCAACATCACCCTCGCCTATTACGACAACGACCTCGCTCGCGCCATCACCAACGCAGGTACTACCACGACCTTCAGCCTCGACGCGTTCGACCGGCGCTCCACCGAGACACTTACGGACTCCGGAAGCACGACCGAGACAGTCCGGCACTACACCGACACCTCCGATAACCCCACCTGGGTCACCGAGGGCTCCACGACCCTGCGCTACGCCAAGCTCATCGTCGACGAGCTCTCCCTCACCATCGACCAGAGTGGTGCAGCGGAGCTGAGGCTCTCCAACCCCCACGGCGACATCGTGACCACGGTCGACCTGCCGGCCGCCACGAGCTCAGCGACGACGATCAACGGCTGGACCAACTACGACGAGTACGGCGAGCACACGAACGGCGGCGCGTCGTCCGAGCCCGTGGCATACGGTTGGATCGGCATAAAGCAGCGCGAAGCCTCAACGGGATCACTGATCCTGATGGGCAAGCGGATCTACAACCCGGCAACAGGTCTCTTCACCTCCGACGACCCGATCCCAGGTGGTAATGCGAACCGATACGCCTATCCAGCGGATCCCGTAAATCAGGTGGACCTGACAGGCTGTTGCAAGGAAGGCCGCATCATTGAGCAATGGTGGCTGGAACACTGGGAGGCCGGCCCCTGGCGGACGGTGGTCTCCGTGGGGGGCAAGATTTCCTGGGCAATGATTGGCGTCCAGGGACTAAAGGCAGATTTAGGTGCGATATTCTATAATATCGATGGCCTCATGATGCAGATGCGATTCCGAGTCTGGCCGTCCGTAATCTGTCGAAGAAATAATTGGGTCTTTTACGGGAAGAACGTCTATCTTGGGTATGTGCAAGCTCGATTCAAGGTTCATTACAACCTACTATGGATCCATCGCTGGAGTGGCTCTTCGCGATGGTATAGGTGGACCTAGTGAGTGAAGATGCCGTGAAGTTTGTGCCGACCTCACTGGTCTTATGGTCGCTCGTTGCGTGCGGCACCAGCCTTGGATTGGTGTTAAAAGCCGTCCTCCTGGAGGCAGGAACTCTGAGCTCTGGGGCTCGGCGACTAACGATCGTCTCGTCCGGCGTGATGCTGGGCCTGTGCGTTCTTGTGGCCGTAGCGAGCATCGCTACATATGAAAAAGGTCTGAGCCGTTACCTCGGCCTTATAACTCTCGCACTCGTAGTGGTCGACCTTGTGTGCCTGATTCTGGGGATCTTCAGATTGGCGTTCGTGCTCTCCGACACACCGCTCCTGTTGATCTCCATCCTGGCAGCTCGAAAGATTCTCAAAATTCGCACCGATCGGCTGAATGTTGAGTAACTTGAGGTAAAGATGGTCGGCAGCGAACTAGTGCCCTCAGTCGGTAGTTCGGGTGCAGTAGGCGGCGAGGGTGTCGAGGATCTGGTCTGCGGCCTTGGTCCAGACGAAGGGTATGGGGTATTCGGGCTCTTCGCAGCTGAGGGGGTAGCGCCGGTCGGCGCTACCCCCTCAACTGCGAAGAGCCCTATTCAGTCGGGGAGTTGGGCAACAGCCCGTTCAAGGGCCGTGTCGCCCGGGATGACGATCCCGCACAGGTCGCACAGCTCTGGCTCGAACCCGGCCCAATGGTTGCAGGTTCGAAGAAGCTCTTGAATGCGAAACGCCTGACGTGCCACGGCCCCGACCGCCCTCGGCGCCGGCACAGCGGAACACCCAGCTCGCTGACCGTCGCGGCAAACTGCAGTACGCAGAGCGGTCTGCGCGCCCTGCGCGGGAGCTCTGTCTAGTTTGGCCGCACCACGAACTCAGGCTCTACTGCTCGATCGTTCTCGAGGTCGGTGGGTTGTCAGGGGATGGCGGCCTCGTAGGTGTGACGGTGAGCGATGCAGACAAGCGCTCGTTGAGGAGTTGGTGATGTGCGTGTTGGTTGCCTGCAGAGGTGGACGGTGACGGGCCGAGCGGGTGGTTGCCGGAGGTCCGATAGCACTCCCGATAGGCGGCGATGTCGCGGATCAGCTGGTGTTGTTGCGCGTTCGGTTCGGGCGTCGAGTGGGTGATCTGCTCGTGCCACTCTGTTGAAGTGGCTTGATGGGCGAGCCAGTCGGCTCGCTGGGAGATTTGGGACTCGAGCTCGTGCAGTGCGGTCTTGTAGGTCGGGTTGGATACGTTCACGGCCGGAGTGGCCAGGCCGGCGATGAGCGGGGGTGAGGTGGTGCCGAGGCGCCGCTGGGTTCGTGTGATGAGGCGCTCGACGCGGGTGTGAAGGACCGCGGCGATGTCCTTGGCGTTGGTCAGGGATGACTGGTTGACGGTCTGGTGGAGGGTGGTGGGGATGTCGAGGCCGAGGTGCTCGGCTTGGCGTAAGGCGGTGATGAGGGGGCCGAAGGCGGGGGAGGATTGGAGGGCGGCTTGGTCGATGGGGTCGAGGCCGCTGTTGGCGATGGCGTGGCGGTAGCGTTCGCGAGCGTCTAGCTGGCAGAGGTGTTCGTGGATGGGAATCAGGCGGTCGAGGCGGGTGGCGTTGTCGAGTTCGGCGCGCATGGTCTCGTGGGCGGAGCGCTCGATTCCGTCTTGTTCGAGGACTGCTTCGAGGACGTCTTGCCTGGTTTGCCGGAACTGGGGTTCGTGCATCTCGGCGGTCGTCGTGTGGGTGGCGACGTAGGCGCGGTTGCTGTGGCGGCCGCGGGTCATGCCGACGTACATGAGGGCGCGGGTGAGCTTGTCCGTGACGAGGAGGTGGGCGGTGTCGACGGTGGCGCCTTGGGCGCGGTGGGCGGTGGTGGCGTAGGCGAGCTGGACTGATTCGCGGACGTACGCTCTCGGTAGGGTCACGGTTTGGAGGTCGTCGTTCTGGACGGTGAGGGAGCCGTCGTCCCAGCGGTGGATGACGGTCCAGCGGTTGCCGTTCTGGACGAATCCTCGGCGGCCGATGCGGAGGCGGCGGTTGTTGAGTCGGGTGACGATGTGGTCGCCGAGGCCGACGTGGGTGCCGTCGTGGAGGGGGATTCCGTCTGGTTCGACTTCGCCGGTGGTGACGCGGTCGAGTCGTGCCCGGGCGTTGAGGCGGGCGACGGTGGCGTTGTCTGCTGCGATCAGGAGACTGGTCTTGCCGGCGTTGGAGTCGCGTCGCCAGGCGAGATAGGCAGAGTCCTCCATGTCTTTAAGTGAGCCGTGTGAGAGTCGATCGTGAGCGGCGTAGAGGTCGATGACCTGTGGGTGTCCTTTGCGGAGCTCCAGGCTGGCTTCACGTTCCCACTGGTTGGAGAAGCGCCAGATGTCGCTGAGTTCGGCCGCGTTGGTGTCGCGCGCGATGAGGCGGAAGGCGCCACCGACATCCGCGGCGCCGAGTTGGGCGTCGTCCCCGACGAGGAGGAGCTTGGCGCCGGCCGTGTCGGCTTCGCGAGCGAGGGTGGCGAGTTCCATCGTGCCGGCCATGGACGCCTCGTCGACGATCACCAGCTGGTTCTTGCGGAAGTGCCATCGGTCGCGATCGGCGTACGCACGGGCCAGCTCCGCGATGATTCGCCGGTGGCGCCGTCGGCGGCCGGTTGTCTCGGCGGCTTGTGCTGCTCGTTCGAGTTCGCTGATCCATCGGTGGCGTTGATCGGCTGCGACGCCGACGGCCTCGTGGATCCACTTGGCGAGGTTGTCTGCGGGGAGAGACAGGGTGTCGGACAGTACGGTTGCCGCGGCCGAGGAGGGTGCGAGGGCGATGACTGATCCGTCGCCGTGCTGCGCTTCCCAGCTGGTTCGGAGAGCGGCGAGAAGGCTGGTTTTGCCGCTGCCGGCCGGTCCGACGAGAGCCTCGACTGTCTGACCGCTCTGCGCGATCCGCTGGAGTGCCTGGATCTTGTCGTCGCTGAGGCTCGAGGTCGTCAGGCGACGGTCGGAGATGGTTGGGGCGTCGAGCTTCGCCGCGAGGTCAAGGAGCAGGCTCTCGGCTCCTAGGATCACCGGAGAGGTGAAGATCTCGCCGTTGTGGATGGTGAAGATGCTCTGTCCGTCTGCGCGACGTTCTGGTGTGGTGAAGGTCGCGGCCGGAGAGATGCTGATCGACTGATGTTCTGCGTCGTGAACAATTGCCTCGAGCACCTGAAGGCGGTCTTGGGTGGTCGAGAGACGGAGGAGGCGGGTCTGGCGGGACGCTTCTGCGAGGAGGTTCCACCGTGTCCAGGTCGCACGCTTCGTTTGCAGCGCGAGAACTGTCGTCGCGCCGTAGGCGTGGATTGTCTCGGCACTCAGGCCGGCCGCGATGAGTGGCCGGTCGGGTGTTGAGTCGAGGACCTTCTCGATGATGGCGGCGGCCTGTTTGTGTGTGACTCGTTCGGCGCGGTCGCGCCAGCTGCGCATGAGGTCTGCGAGCGGTTTCGTCAGGTGTTTCGCCGGCCGGTTCATCAGCGTTGCTTGTTGCCGGAGTACGTACATCTCACGTCGACTGGGCGGCCCGGAGTCGTCGGCGCGGTGTTCCAGGAGCTTGGCGAGGTTCGCCTCGATCTGCTCGGTGCGTGAGGAGAACTCGCGGATCAGTTCTTCCGGGATCCCGTCGATTTCGAAGGTTGGTGATCGGCGTTCTCCACGATCGTGGAGTTGCCAGGTGACGCCGAGCCGGCGGCTGAGGTTGTCGGCCAGGAGCGTGTTGTGTACTTCGGACAAGGCGACGGCCGCGGCGTACAGAACTCTGCCATCGATGGTGCGCCAGCAGCCGTCGTGTCCCTGGACGCGGTTGGCGACGACGACGTGGGTGTGGAGTTGCGGGTCGCCGCTCCTGGTGTCCCAGTGGTCGAACGCGGTTGCGATGATGCCGCGGGTGTCGAGTTGTGCGACGCCGTCGTGGCCGGTTCTGGTGAACACTGCCTGGTCCTGAAGGACCTCGAGTACGTCGTGGATCGCCTCGTGGTGTGCCAGGACGATCTGTTCCTGCACGCCCACGTCGGCGGTGGCCCACATCGCCGAGACTGACTTGACCGGGGAGAACGTCAGGTCGAAGCCGGCAACGGCGTGCTTGGTCTTCTTGCGCGCCGCGGCCTTGCGTATCTGCTCGATCTCGAGCTCGCGCAGTGCTGCGGGGAGAGTTGGGTCGAGAGCACGTATCTGGTCCGCGACGCTCTCGCTCGGTGACTTGTAGGTGCGGTACGGCTCGCCGAGCGTTGCCCCGGTGATCGGGTCTTCTGCTCGCCCGAACAGAGCGGCCATCTGTTCCTCGGTGACCTCCAATCCGGCAGTGAGCTCAGCGTTGCCGAGCCCGCTCAGGCCACGTCCCAACCATCTACCTGCCGGGTAACCGGATGCCGCGTAGTACGCGGTGAGCGACGTGGCCATGCGCCGGTCCACGTCGCCTGCGGCGACGTGTTTGAGCAGATATACGTAGCCGTCGCCGGCAGTCATTCGGTGGATGGTCAGCACTCGATGCTGCGATTCTCCGACGGCTCACCGGGGGCCAGATTGCTTGACCGTGGTGCTGGCGTCTGACGCTGAAGCCGGATGATCGCCTGATCGAGTTTCGCCAGTTCGGCGAAGGCCACCCGAACTCGTTCGGCAACAGCAGCCCGTGGATCGGCATCGATCAGCCCCAGCAGGATCTGCCGGGCGGCCTGAACGTGCGACGCGGCTAGGAGGCCCTCATTCGTGGTCACGGAAGCAGCTGACTTCTGCAAGCGCCAATGGCGCAGTCGGCAACGATCCGAGCAGAACCGTTGGTCGGATCGACGGGCGATGAAGGACACGGCGCAGTGTTCGCACGCTCGATCGCTGATGTGGTCGGAGCTGATCGCGGTGTGGCTCATGAACGCTCAACGCCTGGGCCCGCGTCAGGCTGCTTGAAGGCGTTTCGGCGACAGAATGGCCTGGTCTGCAAGACCTCCCCAGCCGCGGCGCCCAGCGCCGGCCCAACCTTGCCGTCAACGACAACATCGGCCTTCAACTACCTGCTCTCGCCGACGACCGTCACCGAAACCTCCGGCACGGTCGTCCGCACCGCTACGACGACCTACCTGACGGACGGCCGCACCGGCACCACCACAACCACCGTCACCGGCCTGACCGGCTCCACGCCGAACACGAAGAAGACCACTACCTACGACACCAGCACCGGTCAGCCAACCGTCGTGACCGCCAAGAACGCCGACAACACGGTTGCCGGCACCATCACCACCGGCTACGACACCTGGGGACGCCAGACCACCTACCAGCCATCCGGTGACACCGGCACCACCACCGCGTACGACGCTGCCGGTGACGTGGCCAGTGTGACCGACGCGAACGGGTCCACGACCTACACCTACGACGGCACTGACGCCAACGGCAAAACCGAGCACCGCGGCATCGTCACGAAGGTCAACGTCACCACCGCCGGCGCCACCTGGAGCTCCACCGGCGCCTACGACTCCGCCGGCTCCCTCGTCACGCAGAAGCTGCCCGGCGGCGTCACGCAGTACAACGACATCGACAACACCGGCGAACCCATCGGCCTGCGCTACACCGGCCAAGTGACCACCACCAACTCCGATGGCTCGACCACTGTCGATCCCAACGGCGCCTGGCTGTCCTGGTCGCTCGAGAATGACGTCTCCGGCCGGGTCACCCACGAATGGACCCCCGACGGCAACGCCTTCACCACCGCGACCGGCGGCGCCATCCCCTACGACCGGCACTACACTTACGACACGGCCGGCCGCCTCATCCAGGTCAACGACCGCACCGCGGCGGCATCTGGGGTCGACGTGACGGATCCGACCCAGGCGCCGGCCTGCGTCACCCGCACCTACGGCTTCGACGCCAACGACAACCGTCTCACCAAAGCCACCGCGCCCGCGGCGGCTGACGGCTCCTGCACCACGACCGGCGCGACCACCACCACCCGGGCCTTCGACACCGCCGACCGCCCGATCACCGGCGCCGGCGGAACCGGCAACTACGCCTACGACGCGCTCGGACGCGCCACGACCATCCCGGCCTCGGACGCACCACGACCCGGTGATGGCAACATCGCCCTGGGGTACTACGACAACGGCCTCGCCCGCACCATCACCCAGGCGGGCGTCACAACCACCTACACGCTCGACGCACTCGACCGCCGCGCCACCGAGTCAGTCAGCAGCGGCTCCGGCTCGGTCGACACCGTCCGGCACTACACCGACACCTCGGACAACCCCACGTGGGTCACCCAAGGCGCCACCACCCAGCGCTACGCCGAACTCATCGGCAGCGACCTCGCCCTGACAGTCGACCAAACCGGGGCCGCCGACCTGACGGTCGCTAACCCCCACGGTGACGTCGTGACGACCGTAGGCCTGCCCTCGGCAGGAACCCCCGCGGCCGGCATAGCTGGCTGGAACAACTACGACGAATCCGGAAATGCCACCAGCTCCACTGCGGACACCGGCGTCGTCGACTATGCCTGGCTCGGCGGAAAGCAACGCGCGGTCAGCGGCGCCGGCCTCACCCTCATGGGCGTCAGGCTTTACAACCCGGCCACCGGGCTGTTCACCTCCACCGACCCGGTCCCCGGCGGCAACGCCAACGCCTATACCTACCCAACCGACCCCCAGAACAGCTTCGACCTCGACGGAAAACGCGAGTGGGACGGAGACAACGCGTCCCGCTTCGGATCCTCGACGCATGCCGCACACACGCGGCACACCGTCAAGCATCGGCGCACGCACCACAGGTCACACCACTACAGGCACTCGCGTCGGCATCATCACAGACACCATCGGTACGGTTACGGTTACCACGGTGGCGGACGGTACTCGTACTCAGTGGCCTACGCCTCTGGGAATGATCCTAACGGCGACGACTGGGGTATGCGTCGCCTCCGCGGAACCTGGCACTACGGGCTGAAGGGAGTTGAGTACGGTTTTGGGGCTGGCCTCGGTGCAGGCTGCTTTGTCGGCCTCGTAGTTGTGGGCGAGGGCTGTATCGCTCTAGGAATTGCAGGCGGCGAGTACATGGGAGCGTACGGCGGAATTAGTGGAGCAATATATGGATTCTTCAAGGGTTGGTGAGCAGGGTTGAATAAGCGCGCGCAACTATCCAGGGAAGAGCGGAGATCCAGGTATATCATCTGCTGCCTCGGAGGTCCTTTCGTTCTCGTGGCGCTGTTTCATGGTGACCATCACCCGATTCTCAGCTGGGGAACTCTGCTGATGATTGCGATCGGTATTCCCACTGGTGCACTGGCGGCCCGGATCGGAATCCATTTGGAGAATATGAGGCGGCGCAGGGGTGCGGCGAAGTAGCAAAGCAGGAAGTCGCCGATCCTCTTGAGAGAACGCGACGGACAGGGTCTGACTCTCGTGGTCCGGTCTTCAGGACGGACCACGAGATTCAGTACCATCGCGCAGCACACGCGGCGTTCGGATAGAGTGATGGGTCGGCGTTGAGCACACCCCCAAACAAGGGGCCCTTTGAAGTGGAGTTCGATTGAGGGAACCCGACGTCTACGCAGCCTGGACGGCTGAGATGGAGGCCGGTGGGACGCTCCACGTCCCGCCCCGCGCCCGGCGGCGGTGGGCGCGACTCAGTGGCTCTGTCGCGGGCGCGATCGTGACAGGAATCGGCGCAGGCACGAATACACCGCCCGGTGACCATGGTGACTGGGGGAACCTTGGTGTTCTATGTCGGGCTTGCGGCCCTACTGATATTCGCAGCATCCGCTGCGAAGGCGACTTATGGACTCGCCACCGGTCGTCCGGTCCTGACGATCAACCTGCACGGCATAGACCTAGGCGGGTGCGAACTGACCTGGAAACAGGTAAGGCGCATTGAACTGCGTCCGTCTTCCGCGACTCGGCGGCTCCTAGCGATCGGATATCCAACAGTCAGGCTGTCCGGAGACAAACCGCATGGGTACATCGATGTGAGCACAGATCACATCACAGATCTCGAGTCGTTCGCTGGCTGGCTGAGTAGCGAGCAGAACGAAATCAGCGGCCGCCGTACAGCAAACGGGTCATGAGTGCGTCCGGTCTCCTAGACGGAGCGTGCGGTCCGGGACTGAGCAGGCCGCCGGCCTCGACCTGACGCAACGCACGTCGGCGAGCCCGGCGCCGTCGAGCCAGGGCGGCGTACCGGTGCCCGCGATCGCCGCCGTGTCGACATCGGTCAGGGTGACGCCGCGCGCGTGGTGCCCGGCGAGGATCGTCTGGACGGTGAAGGGTTCCCGAAGCGCGACGTACGGTCGCCGACCACTGTGCCGGCGGGCAGTCGCCACCCGGTCTGCCGGGTCCGCTGTATCCCCGGTTACGCAGTTCCTCGGGTGTGACTCGTGGGCGTCGGCGCGCAGCGCTGTGGGCAAAGCCAGCCGGTTTTGTACGCCGTGCGTCCCCAGCGCCACCCGGTCCGGGTGAGTTCGTGGACGGCGACCTGAGGCAACGGGTCGGCGACCTGGCCCGGATCGCATAACTGACCGACGGCGGCGTTTCGCGTTCGGCATCTGGGGTCGACGTGACGGATCCGACCCAGGCGCCGGCCTGCGTCACCCGCACCTACGGCTTCGACGCCAACGACAACCGTCTCACCAAAGCCACCGCGCCCGCGGCGGCTGACGGCTCCTGCACCACGACCGGCGCGACCACCACCACCCGGGCCTTCGACACCGCCGACCGCCCGATCACCGGCGCCGGCGGAACCGGCAACTACGCCTACGACGTGCTCGGACGCGCCACGACCATCCCGGCCTCGGACGCACCACGACCCGGTGATGGCAACATCGCCCTGGGGTACTACGACAACGGCCTCGCCCGCACCATCACCCAGGCGGGCGTCACAACCACCTACACGCTCGACGCACTCGACCGCCGCGCCACCGAGTCAGTCAGCAGCGGCTCCGGCTCGGTCGACACCGTCCGGCACTACACCGACACCTCGGACAACCCCACGTGGGTCACCCAAGGCGCCACCACCCAGCGCTACGCCGAACTCATCGGCAGCGACCTCGCCCTGACAGTCGACCAAACCGGGGCCGCCGACCTGACGGTCGCTAACCCCCACGGTGACGTCGTGACGACCGTAGGCCTGCCCTCGGCAGGAACCCCCGCGGCCGGCATAGCTGGCTGGAACAACTACGACGAATCCGGAAATGCCACCAGCTCCACTGCGGACACCGGCGTCGTCGACTATGCCTGGCTCGGCGGAAAGCAACGCGCGGTCAGCGGCGCCGGCCTCACCCTCATGGGCGTCAGGCTTTACAACCCGGCCACCGGGCTGTTCACCTCCACCGACCCGGTCCCCGGCGGCAACGCCAACGCCTACACCTACCCAACCGACCCCCAGAACAGCTTCGACCTCGACGGAAAACGCGAATGGGACGGCGGCTCCCGCTTCGGACCGTCACCACGTCCGATCAAGCAGCACGTCAAGAAGCGGCGCACACACCACAGGACACACCACTACAGGCACTCACGACGGCACCACCACCGCCACCACCGCCACCATGGCTACAGCTACTACGGCAGCGTCCGGTACCACGGCGGGCGAGGGTGGGGCGTCCCATACAAGGTGACGTATAACCTCACCCCTGCGACTACCAGGGCGCCTTCTTTGGGTTCGTCTACGGCTTGCTCATCGGCCGCGCGGGACCCTGGGTGAGTGGTGCTGGTGGTACCGCGATCGGCCTCGCCGCGACCAGGGACTGCTATAACGGCGAGGAGAACCCGAATCCGGAAACATACGACGAGTACATTCACTGGGGTTGGGCCACCGATTGAGAGGCAGCGAGATGACCGGTCGCAAAGCCCGAGGCTGGCAGGGCGTCGTTGTAGGTGCCGTCATGATCGTCGTCGGTGTTGTGCTGATCGCCAAGGACATTCCAGTCTTGGGCATCTCAGCACTGCCGATCGTCGCCGCCGGAGCGGTCCCACTGCTAGTAGGTCTCTACCAGTTGTTCACGGCTCGACACGAGCACAGCGGGAAATAGATCCAGACCGTCGCTGCTGCTATGCCTGCTCGCGGGAACCGACTTCGTAGCAGAGGGACTCGACGGGGACACCAGCCGGGTCCCTGTGCAATGGGAAGTCTCCGTTTGCCTGGACTCCACGAGTCGGCCGCACCCGCCCCCAGGCGGTCTTGTCGGTGCCACCGGATAGCTTGCGGAAATGGTCATTCCCGTGGGCGATTCCGGCGTTATCGACGCGGGGGAAGGACGAGCTGGTGTACTCCCGTGGTGCCGGCGTATCCGAGCTTGGCGCTGACGGTGTTGACTGTCCGGACGAGTGGCCGGCCTTTGACCATCTGGTCGAATCCTGCAGCTGCCCACAGCAGGGACAGTGCCAGAGTGCTGCCCAGGATGGTGCGTTCTGACAGCAGAAGATCCGTGGGAGTAGGCCGCCAACCCAGCACGGGTGGATCGCCGCTCTCACCGATCCAGCGGTGGATGATTGGCGCACCGGCGTGAGCGTCAGCGGAGAGCGTGCGGTACATGACGTACAGGTCCCCGGCCGGGTCGACCTGCGCGCACACCTTCTCAAAGTTCTTCGAGGACACGGACTGCGGTGGCGGCGCGGGCCCGGCCGAAACTCGTACCGATTCTGCGTGACGTAGGAACCGTTGCGTCTTCGCCATGGTGCCGGCGAGCGCGATGCGCTGTCGGTGTGCTTCTGCTGCCATCGCAGTAGCCGCCTCCGGCTCGATCACCAGCCACTGCGCCGTCACACCGCACTCGAACACCACCCGGGTCAGCGGCGGTGCCGCACCGTACCGGCCATCACGGATGGCTCGGACTGCGTCCTGCCCGACGTCATGAGCCTGGGCGGCCAACCCGTAGGCCATCACAAGCCGGAGCGGCGCGACCTTCGGCCGGCTGGTGATCCCGTCTGATCGGGTACGCAGCTTCTCGAACGCGGCGATCAGATCGTCCGCGAGACGCAGCGGATCCCTGTCCACCGCGGACCCGCCCTCAGCCATGGGGCGTCTCCTGCCAGCGCCGGGCGGTCATGACGTCGACCAGCTGGCTGGGGTTGAGGCGCCGGAGGTACTCGTCGCTGGTCGAGGTCGAGGCGTGACCGAACTGGTCGGCGATCGCCCGCAGCGGCACGCCGGAATCGCTGAGGTCGACCGCGAGCGAGTGCCGTAGCCCGTGCGGGTGGACCCGCTTGTCCAGGCCGGCCTTGACCGCCAGGCGGGCCAGGGCCGCGCGGACGTAGCGGTCGCTCATCGGCTGACCGTGGTTGTTGGAGCTGTAGGTGGTGAACAGCCGGTGCCGGCCCCCGAGCTCGAGCGCGCTGCGGCGCTCCAGCCAGTGGTCGATCAGCGCTCCGGACTCCGGATCGATCCCGACCACGCGCCACTGGTCACCCTTGCCGTGCTGGACCCGGATCTTCCCGCCGGCGGTGTCGACGTCGCGCGGCCACAGAGCCAGCGCCTCGCTGACCCGCAGGCCGGCGCCGAACATCACCCCGACCATCGCCCGCATCCGGATCCCCGACGACGTCGTCCGCGACGCGGTCCCGACCAGCTGACGCAACTCGATCCGGGTCAGCGGTTCGGGCGGGAACCGCCGGCCCTTGTTCGTGGGCGGTGGTGGTGCGGGCATCGCGGCCTCCTGGTCGACGTCGTGGTCCTGGCCGACGTCGACGACCTGGTGCTCGCCGGCACCTGTCGTACGGCGTCCAGTACCGCTACTGCTGCGAAGCGGAACCGTTCCGACCGTACGACCAGCCACCAACCAAACCCGCCCCGAAAGCAGTACTAAACCTCGCGACAGCGACGGCGCGTCGACACGCTCACAGAGAGCGGTTTTGTGAACACCAGCGCCTGATCCCCGGAGAGCCTCATACCTCGTGGATGTGGTCCGTTCGGTTCCTCGGCGTTCCTTGCTGACCTGATAGGTGAAGCCCGGCATGAGGAGGACCACGAATAGCAAGAGCCCGGCCAGTGTGGCCTCGGGGCCTCTCCTGTCAGTCGTTCAGCGGCGGATCATTCTGACCCATCAGATCGACCGCGGACGTGCGTCCCCGGTCGGCACGAGCGACAACGTGCTCTATTCGTGCTCGCCGCAGATCCAGTGCTCGGCACGGCGAGCCCACCCGCGTGCGGCGAGCCACAGTGCGGCGGCTTCGGGGACGTGCTCGCCGGCGGCGAGCACGTTGCCGAGCATGACGATCGCGCCGCACTGGTCGCACATGATGATGCGGGCCTGGTGGGGCTGGCATCGTTCGCAGTGCCATCGCTCGACGACGGCCGCGGCAGGCTGCGTCGGGTCGGGGAGGAGCCATACGGTTTCGAGGCCTTCGCGGTGCACCTTCAGTTCGTGCTTGCTCTCCGGCCGGTACCCGCAGCTCGGGCACGCGGCGGACCGCGGCGGTTTCGGCATCGCTACGTGCGGGTCCGCCGTACCGGCGGCGTTCGCAGCCCCAGATGCCGGGAGCTCGAGCGGAGCCGACCCAGCGGGTACGGCTGGGGAGCGGAGTTCGGGGACGTACTTGTAGATGGTGGCGCGGCTGACGCCAAGCAACCGGGCGATCGAGGACACCGTGTTGTCGGGATCGCCGAGCAGATCCTTGGCGTGCTGAATCTGCTCCTCGTTCATCGCCGGCGGCCTGCCGAGGCGGGTGCCGCGCGCACGTGCGGCGTCGAGGCCTTCGCGAGTGCCCTGGACGATCATCTCGCGGATGAACTCGCCGAGGGCGGCGAAGACGTGGAAGATCATCCGCCCGCCGGGCGTGGTGGTGTCGAGGGCCTCGTGTAACGACTTGAACCCGATCTCGCGCTGGCGCAGGCCGCTGACGATCTGGATCAGGTCCTGGAAGTTCCGGCCGAGCCGCCACAGCTCGGTCACGACGACGACGTCGTTCGGGCGCGCGAACGCCAGGCAGTCCTGCAGCTCGGGACGGTCGACGTTCTTGCCGCTGAGCTTCTCCTGCCAGATCCGGCCGCAGCCGGCCGCAGTGAGGGCGTCGAGCTGGCGGTGCAAGTTCTGCTCCCTAGTGGACACCCGCGCGTACCCGAGCAGCATGCCGCCACCGATGACGCCGAGCGGGTCGGGATCGAGCGACAGGGCGCGCCGGCGGTCGAGCTCGGTGGTCGTCATACCCCGACTGTATGGAAAACGGTGCGCTTGGAGTTGTTAGACACTCCGAGTTCGCAACACGTTTTTCGACACCTGGAGCACGGCGTGTCGGGGTGGGCTGTCGATGTTCGAAGCCGTCTGCACAGATGCCCGAAGTCATCTGCACAGCGCGATGATCAGTCCGAGTGAACCGGTCGTGAGGCAAGAACCTGATCTCGGCCCGTTGTCCCGGAACGCGCGCACTAGAGACCCGGATAGGCGGCGTTCCACGGATCGACCAGGTTCTCAGAATGGTCGTCAAAGGGAGAGCTCTTTGTGGTGGTTGGTTTGCCGCCCCGGTTCGCCGCTGGGACGGAGTTCGCGCGGGTCAGTGCTGGTGATGAGCCTCCGCGAGACCAGACTGCATTCCAACGAGTTGGCCAGCGCGAAGTCCGATGGCTGTCAAGGGCGTAGACCGAAGTTGCAGCTTCTGGCAATTCCGGTAACGCCCGGAACGCCGCCAACGATGTAGCCGATGCTGGCCCGGCTTGGTGACCCGCCTAGTCATCGAAGCTTGTCCTGGGGCCGGCGTGATGTGGGGGGAAGTCATGTCTCGTTCTCGGCGTGCCCGCGGGCCGTTCTTCATCCGGTCCGTGGCGGTTGTTGTTTCGTTCGCGTTACTGGTGACAGGCTTGGAAGTCCAGGAATCGGCCGTTGCTGCTCCTGCGGCGGTTCCAAAGCCGGCGGAGCCGAAGGTCAACTCGCGGCCTGATCTGGTGTCGGCGGTGGTATCCGCGCGGTCGCAGGGCTTCAGGGTTGAGGTGGAGTCGCTGCGGTCGGAAACGTCCACGACGTGGGCGAATCCGGATGGCACGATGACGACCGAGGTGAACGCGGGCGAGGTCCGGTTCAAGGATCCTTCCGGCAAGTGGCGCGACGTCGACCTTACATTGCAGGAGGGCACGGACGGCACGGTTGCTCCTCGTGGCCACAAGTATGGGTTGCGGCTCGGCAAGCGCAATGGCGCGGTCGGGCAGCCGTTCGCGGTGTCGGGTTCTGGTGCAGGGCGGCAGGTGGAGTGGCTGTCGCCGTGGAAGCTGACCACGCCGACGCTGGACGGGACGAAGGCGACGTATGCCGATGTCCAGCCCGGTGTCGACCTGACACTGGATGCGCGTCGGTCCGGGTTCGAGTCCGACTTCGTGGTGAAGCAGCGTCCGGCTGATGGGGCGCCGCCGGTGTGGCGGATCCCGTTGCGCACCAAGGGCCTGACCGCGCGGCAGGCCGCTGATGGGTCGATCGAGTTCGTGGACGCGAAGAACGTGGTGCATTCGCGGATCCCGGTGGGGCGGATGTGGGACGCGGTCACCGATGAGAACACACATCTGCCGGTGAATACGGCCGCGGTGAAGATGTCCATCGAGCAAGCCTCGCCGGGCAAGGCAACCCTGGTGATCGCTCCGGACAAGGAGTGGTTCCTGGACCCGGCCCGGGTGTTCCCGGTCACGGTCGATCCGACCTACAGCAACACGCCGGTGTACTCGACCTTCGACACGTTCGTGCAGACCAGCGTGTCGACGGATTTGTCGACCACGGTGGATCTGCGAGCGGGCAAGAACGGGACGCATATCGAGCGGTCGTTCCTGAACTTCCCCACCTCCACTTTCGCCGGTAAGAACGTAGTGGACGCGACGCTGGAGCTGTACCAGTACGGCGCGACGACTTGCACCCCGACCCAGGTGAACCTGTACTCCGCGGACCCGGCCTCGACGACTACAACGTACGCGAACCAGCCTGCCACCAGTTCGACGCTGTCGGGTTCGGCGACTGTCGCGAAGGGGTTCTCGAGCTCCTGTGCGGCTGGCCGGATCGGGATCCCCATGACCAGCCTCGCTCAAGCTTGGGCGGACGGAACGATAGGCTCGTCCGGGACCGCGGGCGTGGCGTTGAAGGCCGCGAACGAATCGGACACGGCCTACTGGAAGCGATTCGTGTCCAGCGAAGGCGACGCCGACCCCTACATCTCATTCACCTGGAACCGTCCCCCGAACGCCCCCGCGACGGTAGAAACGACCGAGGCCGTTGCCTACGCCGCGCCGGGCGACCCGACGTCGTACATGTACTCGAAGAGCCAGACGCCGTGGGTGCAGACCAAGGCGACTGACGCCGACGGGAACACGATGACGTATGTGTTCGAGTTCTTCACCGGCGACGGCCCGACCTTCCACTCCTACGGCACCTGCACGTCCTCGGTGTACGCCTCCGGTACGACGGCTGGTTGCCGGCCCTCGACCCCGCTGCCGGACAACATGCTGATGTACATCCGGGCGAAGGCGAACGACGGCCGCGTGGACGGCCCCTGGACCAGTTACCAGACCCGGCTGCGGATCGGGGCCGCGACCCCGGCTGCGCCGCAGATTACGTGTCCGAGCCCGTACCTGATCAATTCCTGGCAGGACAACCCGCCAGCGGCGAACATCGACTGCACGGTGACCGCGACCGGTCCCGGGTACAGCGCGCCGGGCTACGTCCGGTTGACCGTCGACGGCCAGCCGTACAAGGGCGGCACCGCCGACGGCACACTTCCAGGCCAGGTAAAGATCACGCCGTCCAGCGATCCTGCGGTCGGGAAGGCCACGGTGACGATCAGCAATGGCACTCCGGGTCTGCACCGGATCACCGCGACCGCCGAGACCCCGAGCGGGATGTTGTCGCCGAGCAGTTCCTACAGCTTCGGGTGGGGCGGGTCGGGGATGACGTCGCCGACGTCGGATCCGCGGATCACAACTGCGAACACGATCCGGATCGCGGCGTCCGGACCGCCCAAGGGCCAGTCGTCGACGGTGACCGCGAGGGTGCGGTGGCGGGTGTCCGGCTATGGCGGCAGCGACTACGACACGGTCGGCTGGAACGTCGACGGCACCGACCTGCACGTCAACGACAACGGCACCGCCGGCGTCAATGTCGACACGACCTGGGACACCACGAACGCGAAGATCGATGCCTACCTCGACTCCGATCCGAACGCTCAGGGGATCCAGCCGACCGCGCTGAACGAGCGGTTGCCGGTCAAGCTGGACATCCAGGTGTGTTTCACCTACGCCTCGTCCAGCCAGTGCACCTGGTCGCAGACACCCGGCACGACGATCCAACGGGTTCCGCACGCGTTCGGCGACGGATTCCCAACCTCGGACGCAGGCCCAGGACAAGTCGCGCTGTGGACCGGTGAATTCAACACCTCCGCGACCGACATCTCCGTCCCCGGCTACACCGGCGACCTGTCGATCTCGCGGTCACACTCCACCTACGACGGCCCGGCGACCACCGTCAACGGCGTCTTTGGACCGGGCTGGACCGCCCAGTTCGACGGCGCCGACGCCGGAGCCGCCGGGATGCAGGTGATCGACTCCTCGCGGTTGGACGGCACGATCGTGCTGGTCGACGGTGACGGCACCAGCCTGGTCTTCGAGTCGCCGTCGGGGAAGCGCCGCGCCTCGGCGTCCTTCGAGACCGGCGACTGGGTCCCCGGCGACGACGCCACCGAGGAGGACGGGTCGCGGCTGACGATCAGCGGCACCGCGACGGCGCCTGTGCTGTCCTATATCGAGGATGACGGCACGGTCACGATCTGGAATGTGACAACCGCGCCATCGACCTCGGCGGACTCGGTCTTCCAGCCGGCCGGGATCGCGGAGCCGGGCGTGGCGGGCAACACGACGTTCGCCTACGACAACGCCGGCCGGGTCGCCCGGATCCTCGCGCCGGTCCCACCCGATGTCAGCTGTGGCGCCTACAACGCTTCGGTGCCGTTGACCGGGATGAACGCGGGGTGTCGCGCGCTGCGGTTCGAGTACGGCACTGCCGGCGCCACCGCTGGGCGTCTCATCAACGCGTGGGTCGACATCTACAACCCGGACAAAACCGGCGGCCCGGCGATGGACTCGATCAAGGTCGCGACCTACACGTACGACTCCGCTGGACGGCTCGCGACGGTCACCGACCCACGCTCGAGCCTGACCGCCCAGTACGGCTACAACTCGCTGAACCACCTCACGTCGCTGACGCCGCCCGGCCAGGTGCCCTACCAGTTCAACTACGTGTCCGACGGCGTCAAGGAGAAGCTCGACTCGGTCACCCGCGCCCGACCGGCCGGCGACCCGACGGGTGGCACCGCGACGCTGGGCAAGTACGTGTACGACAACGTCCCGCTGTCCGGGCCGGGAGCACCTGATCTGTCCGCGGGCACGGTCGCGAAGTGGAACCAGAAGACCGCCCCGACGAATGCGTTCGCGGTCTTCGGGCCTGACCACCCACTCAGCGGCACGCCGACCGCCGACGACTGGCAATACGCCCACCTGCAATACACCGACGCGGTCGGATACACCGTGAACACCGCCACGTACGGCGCCGGGAACTGGCAGCTGACGGCGACCGACTACAACGACCAGGGCAACGTCGTGCGACAGCTCGACGAACGCGCCCTGCGCCAGGTGCTCGACAACAACGTTCCGGCCGACCAGCTCGGCAGCGTCACGGTGTACAACGCCGATATCACGAACACCGCCGGCGATACGATCGTGACCCCGGCCGGCACGCTGGTCACCGACACCTATGGCCCGGCGCGCTGGGCGGCGTTGAAGAACGGCAGCATCGCCTGGGCCCGTCTGCACACGCACACCGACTTCGACGAAGACGCGCCGAACGCCGGCATCAACCCTGCCACCTTAATGCCTTACAGGCTGGCCACCACCGAAACGGTGTCGGCGCAAGATCCCGGCACCGGCACCGAACTCGAGACGATCGGCAAGACGCTGACCGGCTACACCGACCCGGTCAATCAAGACACTGCCGGCTGGGGACTGAGCCTGCCCGCCACCACCACCACCGACGCCAACCCCACCGCACCGCGCACCGACACAACCGGCGACATCACTAAGGTCACCCGCTACGACACCGAAGGCCGCGTCATCGAAACCCGGCAACCCCGCTCCAACGGCGCCGACGCCGGTACGACGAAGACCGTCTACTACACCGCGGCCGCCAACAAGGACTTCCCTGAGTGCGGTGCACCGCAGTGGGCCGGACTGGTCTGCAAGACCTACCCGGCCGCGCCGCCGAGCTCCGGTCTGGCGTTGCCGGCGACAACGAACTCGGACTTCTCTTACCTCCTGGCGCCGAAGACCGTCACCGAAACCTCCGTCACAGGCGCTAGCACGGTCACTCGAACGACCAACACGACCTATCTCAGCGACGGCCGCACTGACACCAGCACCACCACCGTGACCGGTCTGACCGGGTCGGCGGCGAACACCAAGAAGCGCACAACCTACGACCCGAACACCGGGCAGCCGACCGTGGTGACGGCATACAACGCCGACAGCAGCGTCGCCGGAAGCATCACCACCGGCTACGACACCTGGGGACGCCAGGCCACCTACCAACCATCCGGTGACACACCCACCACCACGGTCTACAACGCCGTCGGCGACGTCGCGACCGTGACTGACCCGAACGGCACCACGAGCTACACCTACGACGGCACCGACGCCAACGGCAAAATCGAACACCGCGGGATCGTCACCAAGGTCGACGTCACCACCGCCGGCTCCACCTGGACCTCCACCGGCGCCTACGACTCCGCCGGTACACTCATCACCCAGAAACTACCCGGCGGCGTGACCCAAACCCACGGCATCGACATCACCGGCGAACCCGTAGGCCTGAGCTACACCGGTCAGGTCACAACGGTGAACAGCGACGGCACCACCAGCGTCGACCCGAACGGCCCATGGCTGTCGTGGTCGCTGCAAAACGACGTCATCGGCCGGGTCACCCACGAGTGGACCCCCGACGGCAACGCCTTCACCACCAGCTCGGGTGGCGCCATCCCCTACGACCGCCGCTACAGCTATGACAGCGCCGGCCGCCTCACCCAGGTCAACGACCGCACCGCCGCAGCCTCCGGCATCGACGTCGAGGACCCAGCCCAGGCGCCGGCCTGTGTCACCCGCACCTACGGCTTCGACGCCAACGACAACCGCCTCACCAAGGCAACCGCACCAGCTGCCGCCGATGGCTCCTGCAGCACGTCAGGTGCCACCACGACCACCCGTGCCTTCGACACCGCCGACCGGCCCATCACCGGCGCCAACGGAACCGGCAACTATGTGTACGACGCGCTAGGCCGCACCGTCACGCTGCCAGCTGCTGATGCGCCCCGGCCGGCCAACGGCAACGTGACGATGTCCTACTACGACAATGACCTCGCCCGCAGCATCGCCCAGAACGGGACCACGACGACGTTCGGGCTCGATGCGGTTGACCGTCGCTCGACCGAGATAGTGACGAACGCTTCTGGTTCGACGCAGACCGTCCGGCACTACACCGACCCCAGCGACAACCCCACCTGGGTCACCCAGGGCACCACCACCCAGCGATACGCCGAACTCATCGGCAGCGACCTCGCCCTCACCGTCAGACAGACCGGAGCCGCGGATCTCACAGTTGCAAATCCTCACGGCGATGTCGTCGCGACGGTCGATCTACCATCGCCGACCGCAACCGCGACATCAATCGTTGGCTGGAACAACTACGACGAGCAAGGTAACCCGACTACCGCAACCGCGAGCACCAGTGCCGTCTCGTACGGATGGCTCGGAGCCAGGCAACGAGCCACCACCGATCCAGGTGTCTTGGCGATGGGCGTTCGGCTCTACAACCCTGTCACCGGGGTCTTCACGAGCATCGACCCTGTCGAGGGCGGTAACGCGAACGCGTACAACTACCCTCCCGATCCGATTAACCAGTTTGACACCACTGGAAGGTGGTGCGTCGGTGGGATCGGAACAACGTGCACCAGGTACGTGACAGACCGGTATGGCCGCAGCGTGCCGATCAGACACGACAGGAGATACAAATACGAAGCACACAACCTGACATTCGCCATCGTGGCCTACACCATCGGCCATGGTAAACAGGTCTCGAGTAGCGGGTCGTCCGTCAACTACGAGTACACTTTCCATCAAGTGCGCTGCACGTGGTCGTGGTTCGTCCGCACGTGCCGGCAAACCGGAGTCACGGAGAGAGTGCGCGTCGTTGTTGACTTCCGAAAGGCCAAAGACGGTAAAACATTCGGACTTGTTACCGCATACTGCCTGTCAGGAAGCTGGTGTCCCGCCTGGGTCAATCGGCTGATCGACTGAGGCGGGCAATCGCATCAGGATGGTCGCTGCCTATGTTCGAATGGGCCATTCTAGATGCAATGGCTTGCGCAGCTGAGGCTAGCGTCGGCGCACAGCTCCCTTTCGCCGTAGCGAGTTCCTCTCAGGAGTTCGCTACGGCGTTAATGCTCGCGTGACCCGAAATTCGGATCTGTTCCGTCGGACTGCGTTCATCGGCCCGCGCATTCGGCATCTAAATGTTCTCAGCCTCGACATCGACATTACCTGTCGTCGCGTACTCCACGCCAAAGTGGCCCGACAATCCCACCTCGGCTGATGACCGGCACGGACTGAGTGTTTGGTGGAGCGGCGAGGTTCTCCTGAAACATTCGGTTGATATGAATAGTGCTCACCCGGACCGCCAGTTGCGATCCAGTACCACATCGCCCGGTTCGGCTTGTGTGCCCGGCTGACCAAGGTGATGAGCGTGCCGGCCCCCGCCGTACATGGCCGCCGCCGCGTGGAACGACCCCGATCGCAGCAGCAGCGGATGTTTCAGCGCGGCTGGGATGCACAGGTCACACGGACTGAGGGGCTGGTACCAGTCGGAGCAGGTAGTCGCCGGTCGAAAATTGCCGCATCTCCTCGACCGACCAGGAGGCGCGTGTGTCAACCAAGTCGAAAGCCTCCCACTCATAGTCACCGATAACGAGGAATTCGCCACGGAGTCTCAGCCGGGAGCCCGGCTCGACATCACGTGCTCGCCCATCGACCTGCGCCTGTATCAGACGACCATTGACTGTCAGCACTAACTCGACGCCGGCGGACTGCCCGCCAGCGCCCGTGTCTACCTCGAAGTCTCTGGCCCTCGCCACGGAGCCCGTCACGACATACTCGACCGTGCCGCGCGGAGTTCCGGGGCTTTCCTCGCGTGGATCGATCCCGTCCTCTTCCGATGGGTCGGCACAGGCCACCGAGCCAAGCAATCGGATGCCGATGTTAGGCAGAACCGCACCCTGCACTGGCTCTGGCCACTCTGCTTCAACCGGAACCCAATGCATCATGCGAACCCATATCGACTCGTCAGACCGATGTGCGACGCTCACCTGCGGAATCATGCCACCCAGCCGTGGCGGCAGCTGCCGACGCCACGCCGCCGCACAAGCCTTAGTCGGGTCAAGGCGCTGTTGCCATTCTGGGCGAAGGAGATCAAGGTAGGTGCGGATGATCAACGCCCGCTGCCCGAGCAGTGGGCTGAGTGGCTCGACCGCTCAACCACGATGTCGACCAGGTCCGCCGTCTGAATGGCGCCGCCGGTCGACGGCAGTCTCGACATGTATGCGGTGTCGAAGGTCGTGAACAACGTGATGAATAACGGCCCCGAGTTGCTGGACCCCGTTGCCCGGCCAGCAGCTGAAGCACCGCGAGGCCAGGCGTTCCCGCGCTGCCCGGTTCGCTCTCATCGCCCACCACCAGCGGTCGACGCGGCGGCGGCCCGTGGCGCGGGTTGGCAGCAGACCCAGCCGCTGGCGTGAGGCGTTGTAATCCAGCACCACCCGGTGCGGATCAGCTCGCTGGTTACGAGGTCTGGCAGCTGGTGCGGTTCGGTGTTGCGGGCCAGATCGGCGAGCGCGCCGGTCAGGAGAGGTCCGTCTCCGCACGTGAGGCAGGCAACGGCGTAGACGTTGTGTGGCTGGCATCGGCCGCAGTGCTGTGTTATGTCGATCCGGACCGAATCGGTGCCGATGGCAGACCACCACCCGGTCTGGAGTTCTTCGCGCAGCCGCGCGGCGGCGACCTTGCCGTTCGGAACGGTGCCGCAGCCCGGGCAGGCGAGACGATGCAGGACGCCCTGATCGAACGCCGCCGGTGGATCGACTAGAACCGTGGCGAGGTTTGTCGTGATCGTGGTGGTGACGTCCATGGCGAGACTGCGGTGAACTGTCGCTCGGCTGGACCCGATGGCTTCGGCGATCTGGCGGATCGACATCCCGTCGGCCTTCAGCCGTCGGGCGGTACCGATCTGGGCCGGGGTGAGGGACTTGCCGCGATGGGCCGGGGTGAACGTGCGGCGCACGTTGTTCTTGACCTGGTGCTCGCGGGCGATCCGGTACGTCGTCGCGCGCGAGACGCCGTACTTCGCGGCGAGCTCGTCGACCGGCGTCCCGGAGGAGAATTCGCCGGCCAGGTCCTCCTCGAGCTGGGGCGTGAGCTTACGGGGCCGGTGCGCGTTCTTGCCGGACTCGCGCGCCGACGCGACGCGCTCGTTCTTGTAAATCAGCTCGACCTGCCCGAGGAACAGCAGCAGGGCCTTGGCCATCTCTGTCGCTGGGCCTGGGTTGCGGGTGTCGAACGGGATCGGGCCGCCGATGACGTTCACGTGCACACCCATGTCGGTGAGCTCGGTGAACAGGTGCAGCATCTCGGTCTGGGACCGGCCGAGCCGGTCCAGCTCGGACAGCAGGACGACGTCGCCGGCGCGCAGCCGTGGCCGGAGCTCCAGCCAGCCTTGGCGGTTCAGGTTCTTGCCGGTGAGCTTGTCGACGTACAGCCGCTGCCCGTCGCCGGTGTCCGGGTCGGCCGGGATGCCGTAGGTGGTGAGGGCGTGGATCTGGCGGTGCAGGTCCTGCTTCTTCGTCGAGACGCGGGCGTAGCCCCACTCGATCCCGGTGACGACCGTGGCTGTCATGTCCCGAATGTAGCGAAACTGACACCGCTACAGCGGTGAGACTGGGACGGCGGTTCGCGTGTTTCTGCCCCCCGAGCCGCCCCGTCTCGCGGCGGTGTCTCGGAACCGTAGTTTCGAGTACCCGGCGAGACGGCCAGGTCAGTAGTCGTCGGCGTTGCGAACGGCCAGATAACGAACACTTCGTCCCCTCAGTGCTCTCGGATGGCGTCGTCGGACGTGGCAAGGTCGAACCAGCCGGCCGACGCGTGCGTCGGGTCCACCTATAAGGACCAGATGATGAGGCGCAGGGTCCGTGAAGAACCCAGCGCCTCATCATCGGCTACTGGCTCACAGCCCAATGCCGTCGTCGCCGGCGTCAACTCGGCTGCGCGCTGATTCTACCGGCCAGAAGATCACTTCGTACTCTTCTCCCGAGTCGCCGACAAACTGATCGTAATGTTCGGCGCGGCCGCGGGCTAGAACCCTTACTCGATGTGGGCCCGGGGACGAAGGAGTCACGACAAGAGGGTCTGTCATGTTGACCGTGGGAGCGCCTAGGTGGAGGTTTGTTGTCAGGAGAAAATCGTCCTCGGCACCGATCTCCCAGCCCTCCATGCACTGATCCAAGTCACCAGGCGGTTCCGTAAGCAGTTTGAGCCTGAGCACGACGGTGCCGCTTGCACAGCCTGTGGAAACGAAGAGACTGGTGCCGTCTGAGCTGATGTTCAGCAGCCTGGCGTTCTGAGCGCGTGTCATCACCGGGTGCGTGTCGAATGGGGCGAAGAACATCTGATGATAGTCAACCTGCACCCGGTGATTCGCCCCGTTGGCACCTTGAGTCATTCCACAAATCCTACCTGGAACGGGTCGCCATCGAGCATCCTCTCGTTGCTATAGAAGGCGGACATCTGGCCGCCGCCCGATGAGTTGTCGCCAACAAGGATGAAGCAACGGCTCCATCCGGTTGGCCCGGTCCGCTCCGGATCGGGCATCTCGCAGCCTGGAAAGCTGCGGGCCTCATCGCTACCGCCGGTCGAGGCGCCCTCATAGGTACTTCGGAAGGGATACTCGTCACAAGACTTCCCCTGCGGGCGCGGGATACTGCTCGGGCAAGCCTTGTCGCCGTTGGCCTGCCTCAACGCCGGGTCGTCCAGCTTCGTCAGGTAGGTGTCGGAGTAGGGCGCGCCGGGTAATCCCGAAGCCTGCGCCTGCGAGACGTGGTCAGCGAATTCCGGCGCCGCAGATCTGCTCAGCCAGGCAATCTCCCAGATATTTCCGTAGACGCATCCCGGGCTACGATTACCGATTGCATTGTCGCAGCGCCCTACCACGCCGCTCGTCCATATTTCGATCGGATTTGCCCAACGTGGATCATTGAACTGGACCAGCCAGTTTCCCCAGCTTTCCAGAACGGTGCCGCTGGGCATGGCGACCGGCTGCAGAGATACCGATCCGTGCCATGAGTCTACCCCGGTCGGAAGATACGACTTATCGACTCCTAAGCAGTCGCCCGGGCAAGGAACAAATTCCGCCGAGCTACCCTCGGGATTTCCGAGTCCCGTGAACGAAGATACGGCGACGTCCTCAGTCCAGCTCCAGCCGACTGGAGTCGCGGTCGCCTCCGTCTTGCCGACGAATTCTACGGTCGCAGTGCCAACGAGATTTCCGGAAGGCACCTCATGAACCTCGATGAAACCCTGCTCATGATTACATGCAGTCCGGCGATCCGGCGCTGTCCAGTCGAGCAGATCGCTAGTGGTGGTACTACATTCTGGAAACCAGTCAACCAATGCCCGATTCCCAGTAATGATCTTGCCTGACACGCAGTTCCGCGGATAAGTCTTGAGCTTCTTGGCCCGGACATCTGCGATCAGTTGCGCACACTGCTCTGGTGTCTTAGAAAACTTGATGTGAGACGGCTCAATCGTCCTAGACGTCCCCGGCGAACCCAGTTTCTGTGGCCTCTGGGAGAGGCCTCCCCAAGGCTGGACACGTGGTGTGGGCTCCATCTCCTCCGCTGACGCTGCAACCGCCGGCGTCGTTGCTGCCAACACGGTCGTTAGGAGCGGCACCGAAAGCAGCAACGCTGCCCACCGCGGGACTCTCTGTGCTCGACCACGCTGCGAACGCTTCACGACAGACAAGGCGATCCCCTCTCCGCCAACCCAGAGGCGGGACACCGATGACCGGACGAGTCAGGGCGCTGGGTTGGTAGCGACTACATCGGGAATCCGGTCAAGACCGTTACGCCGCTTGCAACAAGCTGCAAGACTCCATCCGACACGCCGCCTCGACTCGACAGCAGGCCTCGGTAGTCCGGGTCGTCTACGGGGTTCCAGTCGGACCGGGGCCTCTATTGCCGTGGCGGCGGGGAGCCGGTTCGGGATGTGGCTGGGGGTCGAGAACTTCGCGGATGGCGTCGAGTTTCTGCTCGTCCGACAGCGTCGGGTCGCCAAGCAGGCGGTTGACCGCGGCAACTTTCTCGTCGTTCGTCACTGGAAGCCGTCCAATGGCATGGCAGGTTGGTGCAGGGGGAGGCGGCCGGGAGGCTTCAGGCCTTTGGCGGCAAGGTGTTTCCAGGTCGTGAGGATCTCGCGGACCTCGTCGGGGTCGAACTGGTACCGGCCGCGGGGGCCTTTGACGGCGGGTAGGAGCCCGCTCTTGGCCAGCGCGTTTAGCTGCCGCATGGTGTAGCCGGTGCTGCGGCTCACTTCAGCGGTTCCAGTCGAGTAGGGCGAGGGTGCGGGCGGCGACGAGCCCGTGACCTGGCCGATGCCGTCGACGACCCATGCGTCGAGCAGGCCGGGGGAAGGTGTCTCGCGGTCCGGGTCGCGGGTCGGGCCGGTGGAGAGTCCGTCGGGCATCTCCTGTTTCGGGAAGAGGGACTCGATCTCCTCGCGGGTCCGGAACCGGAGCGTGTCGATCGGCGTGCTGTCGAGCCTGGTGACGAGCAGCTGGGCGCGGCGGGCTCCTTCGTTGCTGTCGGGCTGCAGCAGGTGGGTCGACATGGTGTAGGAGCCGTCGACGAGCTGGTCGACCCAGTCCTGCATCAGCTCCGCGACCTGATCGGCGGGGCCTGGGTAGTGCATCCAGGTATCGCCGAATACGACCACGACCGGCTGGGACCAGTCGATCCAGCCGTCGAGCTCGGGGTGCCGGCGCACTTCGAGCGGCCGGAAAGGATCGGCAGTGATGACACGGACCTGGTCGGAGATCCCGGTCCTGCGCAGGGCGCGGGTGTGGGCGACGATGACCGGATCGTCGGTGAGGTAGAGAACCTTGCGGCGCGGATGGTTCGGCAGCACGATCCGGTACGTGTCGTTGGCCGATCCGGTCATCGGGTAGCCCGGGCTGCAGTGGATCCACTGCCTCAGCCGGGGATCGGCTGCCAGCCGCTTCACCGCGCGGCCCCGGCCGGCTTCGATGCGCCCGAACAGAAGACCGAGCTCGGGGAAGTCCTTCGCCAGCCCGCCGACGAGCTTCCGCTCCGGTGCCCAGGCCTCCTTTCCGTCCAGCGCGGCCTCACGGAAACGCGTCCAGTTCAGCCGGCCGAGCCGAGCGCTGCCCTGCCGCGATCTCGTTCCCGTTCGTGCTGCGCTGCGGTGCCACGTGGTTCTCCTCTCGGGTGTAGGGCGGGTTCGAGGCTCGTCAGGTGCGGTCAGTGCGGAAGGTGGGTCGGCGCGGCGGCGCCGAGTCAGTTCTCGTACGTCCGCCGCGCCGGCAGGGGAGGAGTCCTCGACCCCTCGGGGAGGGGAGTCGGCCGGCTCGGTGAGACTGGCCTGGGCCGAGGACTCCGGCAGGGTGGGGCGGGATCTGCTCCGCGTAGTGAGGAGGCCGCGGAGCATGCGGTCTGACGACAGCGGGTGAGGAGACCCGCGATCCCGCCCCGGTCTAGGTGGCCGAGCCGGCGAGCACGGCCGGCGTCGGCCCGGGCATCGGCTCCGGCCCGGGATCGGGGTCGGGGTCGTTGGTGATCCGGCACGACCGGAACTGGTTGCGCATCGCGCCTTCGAACCACGCTGCCTTGCTCGCGTCGGCCGCGGGGTAGTTGATGAAGGCGTGCTCGCCGAGCCATACCCGGACCCGGCGCGGGCCGTCAGCGGGCACCGTCGCCGCGGGGGCCGTCAGCGGCTGGCCTGTTCGTTGAGGATGACAGTCGTGACCCATGGTGAGGCTCCATCACTGTGTGGTGTCGAGCCACAGTGAACACTGGAACGTTCCGAATTGCGATGGAACGTTCCGGTTCGGCGTGTTTGCCCTACGGTGGATGCCGCGGCCGTCAGCGGCCTGGCTCCACGCCCCGTCGGGCCGGTCCTCGCGGGTGAGTATCTTGGTCGCTCCCAGGGAGGTCAGATGACGTCTGAATCAGCGCTCGACTCTGCGGCGTCCAGGTCCCTCCTGGGCCGCCGGCTGCGACGCGCTCGCGAGAGCGTCGGCTTGTCGCTGCGGGAGGCCAGCCGTCGTACCTCTGTTCCGCTGTCGCAGCTCTCGCGGTTGGAGAACGGCAAGGCTCCGGTGGCGCCGGACGACCTTGTGCCGTTCTTCAAGGAGTACGCCGTTACCGACGCCGAGCAGATCAGCGCGCTGACAGAACTCGCTCGCTCGACCAAACGATCGACGAACTGGCGCGACTCCTACGCGTCGGTGATCAGCCCGAATTTCGCGCAGTTCATCGAGCTGGAGGCCTCGGCGTCGGCACTGACCTGGTACGAGAACGCCTACGTCCCCGGGCTGCTCCAGACGCGTGGCTACGTACGAGGCCTGATGGATCTCGAGCCGACGGTCGGTATCGAGACGCCGGCTGCGGAACTGACGAAGCGGATCGAGGTCCGGCTGAATCGTCAGCGGATCCTCGATCGCGAGACCGGTGCACCCACGTTGTCGGTTGTGCTGACCGAGGCAGTGATACGGGTACGCGTCGGCAGCGCGGCCGTCATGGCCGAGCAGCTCAAGCACCTGGTCGAGATGGCGGCCCGGCCGGGCATCGAGATCCAGATCATGCCCGACGACCGGCACAACGCCGGATTGCTGATCATGCCGTTCTGCCTGCTCGACTTCCCATCGACGTGGCCGCTCACCGAGCCCTCACGTGTCTACATCGACCAGCGCGCGGGCTTCTTCTGGCTGGACTCGCCCACCGAGATCGATACCTACCGCAAGGCCCGCGCGAATCTGCGTGAGACCGCGCTCGACCAGCAACAGTCTGTCGACTACATCGAGCAGAAGCTGGCCGAACTCCAGAACCTCGCCTGATCAGCACGACTGCGCTCGTAGCGGATCGACCTTGCTGGGCAGGGTCTGGGCGTGTGGCCTGCCTCGCTACCAGGGGGCGGGTGTGTGCCCGGCGAAGAACTGGCCTGTGGGCCCGCCGTCGGGCAGTGTCGCCAGCCAGACAGGTGTTGCGGCGCCTTCTTCTACGGTGGTCGGCGCGTTCGGTCCGCCGAGCTCGGTGCGGACCCAGCCGGGGGAGCAGCTGTTGACCAGTACACCGGCGCCGGCGACGTCGGCGGCCAGAACGCGGGTCAACGCGTTGAGCGCGGCCTTCGACACGCGGTAGGCCGGCTCGGTCCCGCTGGTCATCGTGCTGAGGGAGGCCAGACGGCTGCTGACGTTGACGATCCGGCCGTATCGCTGGTCGCGCATCAAGGGGATGGCAGCGCTGGCGCATCGCCAGGCGCCGAGCAGGTTGACCTCGAGCACGCGGCGCACTTCAGAGGCGGGGATGGTGGCGGCTCGGTGATCGCCGTCGGTGACGCCGGCGTTGTTGACCAGGATGTCCAGCCGCCGTAGTTCGGCGATGGCCGCAGTGATCGAGCCGGGATCGGTCACGTCCAGGCGGGTGCTGGAGACCGCCAGGCCGTCGCCTCGGATCTCCGCTGCCGCTTCCTCGGCTGCGGCGTGATTCCGCGCCGTCAGTACGACGTGGATGCGCCGGGCAGCGAGCTGGCGGGCGATTTCGCGGCCGAGGCCGCGATTCGCTCCGGTGACGAGAGCGACACGTTGTTGATCCGGCACGCCCCTCAGGCTAGGCGGTGAGAGCCAGCAGGTGTTCGTCCAGGGCGCGTACCGCCGGTTCGGCGGCGTGCTTGTCCATCCGTTCCCGCAGGCTCTGGATCGTCGCGACCGATCGGGCCGATCGGGATTGCAGCGCAAGCCCGATCGCCTTGTGCAGCAGGTCGCAGCTGTACTCCAGCTCACCGAGCTGCAGGTGCGCCGAAGCCTGGCGGACGTGATAGATCGTCCGGTCCCGGACGTAGCTCGGGTCGATCGTGTCCAGGGCACGATCGAGCAGCCGCAAGGCGTCCTGTGGCTGCCGCAGATCGAGCCAGCAGGCACCGACCTGCGCGACGAGCTCGGCTTCGTCGAAGTAGTACACCCACTCCGGCTCGGTGCCGCTGTCGGTCGCGGACTCCAGGAACCGCTCGGCCCGCTGCAGGGCCTCACCACACTCCCGGTGGTTTCCGGCCTTGGCGTGGGCCCGGGCTTCACGGGTCGCGATCATCGCCTTGACCCGCGACACGCCGGCCGACGCCTTGACGCTGGCCTGGGCAGCTTGCGCAAGTTCGATGCCGTCGTGGGGGTGGCCGGTCAGGGCGGACTGGAAGCTCATGCACGCCAGCACGTTGGCGCCGAGCAGGCTGTCGTCGGCGGACTGCGCGGCGTGCAGGCCGGCCTGGTAGTAGCGCTGACCGGCGGACTGCAGGCCGGAGTCGAACGAGACCCAGCCGGCCAGCTGGGCGAGCTCGGCGGCCGCACCTTGCAGCCGCAGTCGCTGGGAATCGATCAGGGACGCTCGCGACAGCAGATCGTTGACCACCCGCAGGTCGGCGTCGATGACATTGCGCAGGACCTCGCCGCCGAGGCGGTCGTCCATGCGCCGCAGAGTGGGGACCTTCGCGTCGATCCAGGCCAGGACCTCCTCATCGATCCGGCCACCGTCGGCCGTGGCGCGGTCGATCTTCGCGACGGCCGGTACGGAACCGGCCCAGCCGCCGGCCACGGTGGTGAGGAGAGCTCCGGTAAGCGTCAGAAAGCCTCTGCGATCCTGCACTGCGTACTCCAAGGTGTCGGTCAGGACGGCGCGCGTGCCGTCGTCGGTCCAGGCGTAGTCCGTCCGGATGTTCTGGCCGGTGGGTAGCCACCTCGGCCAGGACAGCAACCGGACCTGTTCCAAGGAGACATCGAGAGCCGCGGCCAGCGCTTGCTGGCTTCGCATGTCGGGGACAACGCCCATGTGCTCCCAGCGCCTGACCTTCTGCCGCTGTGCGGCAGGCGAGCCGAGCCGCAGCTTTCGGGAGTGCGCCGCGATGGTGTCGGCGACATCCTGATGAGTCCAGACCCGTGCAGCACGGATCCACGCCAGCGCGTGCTGATGGATCGGCTCGCGCCCAACCTGATCGCTCACGATGCCTCCTGTTCGTCACTGAACGTACTTGCATCGTCGCGTGAACCTAACAAGCCTGCCAGGTAAAACCCGGTTCCGGCCACAGAAGACCACAAGGAGATTACGGATTCCGGAAGAGACCACAATGGGACTACAGGGAACGCCTAGTCACCGCGACATCACTGCGTGACGTTGGGTTCCATGAGCACAACGACGGGGACTCGGCAGTCGGCACCCGGTGCGGTACTGACCGAGACGGAACGGGCAAGGCTGATCGAGCGATGCCCCGCCGGTCAGCGCTGGGCGTTCGGCGACTGGCTGCGCGGCACCCGTGACCTGGCCGGAGACCCGGTCGGGTACGGCGCCGGCGATCTCGACCCGGGGCAGGTTCGCGGCTGATGGCGAACGCCACACACCGCGTAGGCACCCGGGACCGCCGAGTCGTACGCCTGTGGTACGGCGAACACTGCATCAGCGAACTCACAGCCGACGTGGAGCTCGCTGACCGAACTGCCGCCGCGTGGCACAGCCGGTTTCCGGGCTGCGGATCACCAACGGCCCGGCCGAGCTGGCACCAGCGGGACGACCGTGACCGCGCCGGCGGGGCGATTGCCCCTGGACTACCTGCGGCACCTCAGGCACGGCGCCCCCGTACGCCGGGAGGGTGCTGCTCGGAAGCAGGCGAGTGGGCGAGGTCGATCTGCGCATCCCGAGCCCGCTCGCCACACCACCTCCAGGATCGGGATCCGATCCCACGGAGAGCCCTGCCGTTCCCGCTCCGGGCGGGCCGAGCGGGAACGGCACGAGGGCCCCGATCCCGATCCCCACCCCTGCAGCAGCCCAGCGCCGATCTGACACCACCGACACCAGCGACTGTCGCGAGTACGACGACCTGCCCGGTGTGCTCGCGGCGGTCGCACGCGCAGGTCCGGCGACCGCTCCGACGTACCACCATCAATCAGACCGATCCTCAGGCCGATCCACGGAAGGGGATCAACTCGTCGATGGCGGAGTTGATCGCGGCGTACTCGCCGCCGATGCCGGCCCCGGTGACGAAGCGGCACATGACGAAATACCACGGGGCGAAGGCGAATCCGGTAGCGACCGTGGCAATGATGTACACGCTCAGCGTGATCATCATCAGCTTCTTCCGGCCGAACCGGTCGGTGAGTTGACCGAAGAAGAGCGCACCCACACAAGCACCACCGACGTAGATCGCCGCCGCCAGCCCGATTCCGGCCGCGTTGATGTCGATCCCGCTTCCAGATTCGATCAGCCGTGCCCCGATCGATCCGACAATGGTCACCTCGAGGCCGTCGAGGATCCAGACCGTGCCCAGACCAGCGACAACGTGCCAGTGGAACCGCGACCACGGCAACCGGTCTAGTCGCGCCGGAATCTTGGTCCGGATCGTACCGAGGTGTACCGCCGTACTCATCCGCGTCACCTTCACTACATCGAGCCGCCATGCACTTGGGCAAGCTCGATCCTTCAGCGTCTGCCGGCGTGAGTTTGGGATTCACGCTGCGCAGGAGGGCCGCTCCTGCACGATCGCCGTCGGCGATCTGCCGGTCATCTGGCCACAATTGGAGGACCGGTCCGGCTAACTCACCGGCTAGGACCAGATGTATTCCTCTGCGATTGCGCCGTTGACCCACTTGGCCACGGTAACCATGCGCCCGCCGCCTTCGAACTCCCCGATGACGCAGGTCCAGTCGCCTGAACCGAAGGCGATCGGGTGGGCGGTGATCTGTGGTGGTGTTCCACCAGCCGACTCGACGTAGGCCTTCATCGCATCGATGTGCTCGGCGATGCCGTGCGTTGGGGCCTGCCCTTTCCAGTCGACTAGGACGTCGTCGGTGTGGTGGTGGGCGAACACGCCTTGCCAGTCGGCGTTGTTCCAGCCGGTGAAGTCGAGATCGTCCATGCCCTTGAGGTTGGCTTTGACTTGGTCGTCTGCCATGGGGGTCTTCCTCCTGGACTAGAGTTGGATGCTTCCCAGCCGGGCAGCTGGGAGGCTTACAGCGGCCGGATCGCTTCTGCGTCGATGTCGATGGTGATGTCGTTGCCAACCAGTAACTCGCCGGCCTCTTTGAGCAGTTCGTAGGTGAGTCCGAAGTCGCTGCGCGTGATCGAGCCGTGGGCGTGGAACGCGACACGAATGTTGCCGTAGGCATCAGTGACTGCGCCGCCGAACCGTACCGTGAGCTCAACAGGATGGGTAACACCATGGATGCCCAGGTCTCCGGTGAGCGACCACAGGCCCGCGGGCAGCTCTCTCATGCCAGTACTGCGGTAGGTCATGGTCGGGTAGCGCTTGGTGTCCAGGTAGTGCTCTGAACGGACGTCGTCGCGAACCGAGTTCAGCGTGTTGATCGAGGCGTGATTGACGATGCGGCTGTGGTCGGACTCGAAAGTCGTGTTCATGTGCGCTTCCTGAGGATGCGATCCGATGCCCAGTGAGTACCCCCGGCATCGCCCCACCAGCGGGCTGCCGCGCCGGTCTCCGTCAATGACGCTACACCCGTCCATGCCGGGCAAGACAATAGCCAGGTGGGGTTTTCGAGACACGGTGTTGAGCCTGCTGATTGCAGCGTTGAAGTGCACGCTCTCGACGTCAATGCTGTGGCAATCCTTAGAAATACATGCATTCCGGCGGGTAGGCATTCGCCGAACAAGCATGTGCATCGTCGCGTCGATCGTCGATCCGGCAACCGTCCTCCCCTGACCGGATCCTCACGCGTAGACTGATTCGCATGGCTATGTTGCCTGAGGCATCTTTTCTGTTCCTGCTTGCACAGGTTCGACGATGCTGGCACTGCCTGGGATCCAGCGGTCTGGCTCGAGTGCCGGCGCTCTCACGCGGCCCCCGGCCGCGGAGTGCGGTCGGGCCAAGTACTCCCGATGGCTGTTCGGGACAGATCCTATGACTGCCGCGGCGCCCGGTCAGAATCTTCCCGGCGGTCCTGCGGCGCCTGCGACTTGGCGACCGACCGACGGGTGGTTGCTCGGGATTGTCCTCGCCGTCATCAACTTCTGGCTGTTCGCGCAGACTCTGCTCAACGTCATTCCGGGCGTTCAGAACTCCCTCGGGCTTGCGCCTACAGTCGCCAACCTCGCGGTCTCCATCACTGCGCTAATGTCGGGGTTGTTCATCGTCGTGTTCGGCGGCTTGGCAGACAGGGTCGGCCGCGTGCGGGTGATGAAGGTCGGAATCTGGCTCTCTGTCGTCGGGTCTCTGCTCATCGCCCTGACGCCGGCCAAGCACGGTGCTTTGACCAGCTCCTTGATGATGAGCGGACGGATCGTCCAGGGTCTCTCGGCGGCCTGCGTGATGCCGTCCACGATAGCGTTGATCAAGACCTTCTACGAAGGTAAAGATCGGCAGCGCGCGCTCTCGTTCTGGTCGATCGGGTCCTGGGGCGGATCTGGCTTCTGCTCATTGTTCGGCGGGCTGATGGCCGTGTCGCCGCTGGGATGGCGGTCTATCTTCTACATCTCCATCGTGCTGTCGCTGATCGCGCTGTATCTGGTCCGCTCCACCCCCGAGTCACGGGCAACCGCCGGCCCAACCGGGCAGTTCGACTGGGGCGGCCTGATCACCTTCGTCGTCGCCATGCTCGCGATCAACGTCTTCATCAGCCAAGGACCCAAGCTCGGCTGGTTCTCCTATGCCTCGCTCAGCCTGCTCGTAGTGTTCGTCACCGCGATCTTGGTGTTTTTCCACCTCGAGACCCACCGCACCAGCGCCTTCATCGACCTGGGTATCTTCCGCAATGCCACCTTCAGCGGTGCAACCCTGTCGAACTTCCTGCTCAACGGCGCGGCTGGCACACTCGTCGTCGCCCTCGGCTTGGTGCAGCAGGCGGCCGGATGGACGTCGCTGCAGTCTGGGCTGTTGACCCTCGGTTACCTCGGGGCCATCCTCGCCACGATCAGAGTGGGCGAACGGCTGCTGCAACGCTTCGGACCCAAACGCCCGATGTTGTGGGGCTCGGCAACGACCGCCGCCGGCGTCCTCCTCACGTCGATGACCTTCGTGCTCATCCGCCAATACGCCGTACTTGCGTTCATCGGCTTCACGCTCTTCGGCATTGGCCTTGGGATGTACGCAACGCCCTCGACGGACGCGGCCATGTCCAACGTGCCAGCCGACGAGGTCGGCGCAGCTGCCGGGCTGTACAAGATGGCCTCGTCGTTGGGGTCGGCGTTCGGTGTAGCCCTCTCAGCAACAATCTACGCCGCAGCCTCACACCTCCCCTCTGACCTGGTGCCGCACATCTTCTGGGGAAACCAGGCCAATGTGGCCCTACGCTTCGGTGGGGGACTGGCACTCCTGTTCAACGTCTTCATGTGTGTCGGCGCTCTCATCTCGATCATGGTTACGGTTCCCGCCACGCAGCCCCAGCCCGAGCGCGAGGCCAAGCCTGAAGTTCCAGCCGTCCCGAACTTCGGTAGCTGAGAATCCTCAATTCTCCTCGGTCGTCTGTCGCCGAAGACGCTCCAGACACAAGGCCATGCTGCGCCGTGGCCGCTCAGTCAAGATGTGACCTGAGAGCGGGGGTCAGGGCAGGTTCAGCCATGCCACGGCGGCTACGACGAGGGCTTGCGTGCCGGTGTCGAGGGTGGGCTGGAGGACTGGGGCGAAGTTCGCGGAGTGGTTCACGGGGATGTCCTGTGCGACCCGGCCGGCCCGTTCGGCGGCCCGGTAGGTGTCGGGGTCGATGCCGCCGATTCCCCAATAGGTGTACGGCGTACCGAGTGCGGCTGGGATGTCGCTGAAGTCCTCGCTCGCGCTCTGCTGCGGGAGGTGGCCGGCGCGGTCGCCGAAGAAGTCCGCGAACGCGGCGGTGACGCGGTCTGTGATGCCGGCGTCGTTGTCGGTGAGCGGGTAGCGGTCGAACAGTTCGAACTCGGGATCCCGCGGCGAACCGGATGCCTTGCACTCGGCGCGGACGATCCGCTCGATCGCGCCGAGCACGGTCGTCCGGGTGTTCTCGTCGTACGTGCGGACGTTGAGCTGGAGGACCGCATGGTCCGGGATGACGTTGCTCTTCGTACCGGCCTGGATGCTGCCCACGGTCAGGACCGCGGTGTCACCTGGAGCGACCTCGCGGGCGACGACGGTCTGCAGCCGGACGACGATCATCGCGGCGAGGACGACCGGGTCGACGGCGGCTTGGGGCATGGAGCCGTGGGCGCCGCGACCGTGCAAGGTGATCTTCATGCTGTCGGCGGCGGACAGCGTCGGACCCGAGCGGGTCATGACGGCGCCGGCGGTGAACGGCAGCACATGCTGGGCCATCGCTACGTCGACGTTGCCGATGAGCTTGACCAGGCCGTCGTCGACCATCGCTTGGGCCCCGTCGGCGGTCTCCTCGGCGGGTTGGAACAGCGCGACGAGGGTGCCTGACCACCGGTCGGGGGCTCGGGCCATCAAAGTGACCGCACCGAGTAGGCAGGTGACGTGGATGTCATGGCCGCAGGCGTGCATGACGGGGGTGCCGTCGTCCGAGGTCTCGGTGCTCGCGTAGGGCAGACCGGTCTTCTCGCGCACGGGAAGTGCGTCCATGTCGGCGCGTAGCAGCACGATGGGGCCTTCGCCGTTGCGCAGGATGCCGACGACGCCGGTGCCTCCGATGCTCTCGTGCACCTCGCAGCCCGTCTCCCGCAAGCGCGCGGCCACGTTGGCCGCTGTCCGCCGCTCTTGATGCGACAGCTCGGGGTGGGCGTGCAGGTCGCGGTAGAAGTCTTCCTGCCAGGCCTGGACCGTGCTGAGACTGTCGAGGATTGCGGTCACTGGTTGGCTGTCCATCTCTCCATCATGCGCCGCGCTTGCTCCCCGGCGGTGCCGGTGCGTCGAGGTCGTAGCGAATGCCGAGCATGCGGACGATGAAACAGACGGCCGCCGCGGCGATCGAGATGGGCAGATCCGCGGCGCCCAGTCGGTCTGCGGCCACCACCACTACAGCACCCAGCAGTGCGGGGATCGCGTAGAGGCCGCTGGTGAGCACCGACGGGATTTCGCGGATGAGGACGTCACGCAAGGTTCCACCGCCGACGGCGGTGATCGTGCCGAGGATGACCGCCTGGCTGAAGCCGACCCCGTGTTGGAGCCCCTTGAGCGCGCCGCTGACCGCGAACAGGCTCAGTCCGGCGGCGTCGAGGATCAGGATCGGTTTGGCGAGCCGGTTGAGGTGGCCGCCGAAGACGAACGCCACGAGGCCGCCGCCGGCGGCGACCGTCAGGTACCGCCAGTCGCTGAAGGTGGCCGGCGGTAGCGCGTTGAGAAGGATGTCGCGGATGATTCCACCGCCGAGTGCGGTGCACATGCCGAGCGTGACCACACCGACGATGTCGACTCGGGCGACCCGGAGTGCCGTCAAGGCGCCGTTCAGGGCGAACGCGAATGTGCCAGTCAGGTCCAGAACCAGAAAGGTCGACGACGCGGTGCTCACCAACCCTGTTTACCGGACCCGCACGAGGCGAACCAGCCCGGTCGGCGCTCAAATCCGGCGTGAGCGCTCGGATCGGCCGCTGCCGATGAACGTGACCGCCCAGTGCAGCAGGGCGGTGACCCGGCTCTTGAATCCGGTGATGTAGACCAGGTGGACAACCAGCCACGTCAGCCAGGCGAGGAAGCCGGTGATGTGCAGCTTGCCGATCAAGGCGACCGCACGGAAGCGGGAGATGGTCGCCATACTGCCCTTGTCGTAGTACTGGAACGGTCCTTCGGGAGCCTCGTCCTTGGTCCGGTGCTCGATCTGCCTTACCGCGTACCGGGCGCTTTGAATGGCGACCTGTGCGAGACCCGGGAGATTGTTCAGCTTGATCATGTCGCCGACGACGAACACGTCGGGGTGTCCAGGCAGGGTGAGGTCGGAGTTGACCTCGACCCGTCCGGCTCGGTCGATGCCCGCGCCGGTCTGCTCGGCGAGGATCCTGCCGAGCGGGCTGGCCTGCACGCCGGCCGCCCACACCTTGGTCACCGCGTTGATGCGGCGGCGGCTTCCGTCCTTGTCCTGGACCACGAGGCCGCGATCGTCGACGTCGACAACCAGAGCTCCGAGCTGAACCTCGACGCCGAGGTCCTCGAGGGCCTCCTGCGCCTTGGCGCCCAGCTTCTGCCCGAACGGCGGCAGCACTTGTGGCGCGGCGTCGAGGAGGATGACCCGGGCTTGGCGGGTGTTGATGCGGCGGAAGTCCTGGTGCAGGGTACGGCGGGCGAGTTCGGCGATCTCGCCGGCCATTTCGACTCCGGTTGGGCCGGCCCCGACGACCACGAAGGTGAGCAGGCGGTCGACGTCGTCGGTGTTGTCCGCCAGTTCGGCGAGCTCGAACGCCCCGAAGATCCGGCCGCGCAGCTCCAGCGCGTCGACGATGCTCTTCATCCCGGGCGCGAACCTGGCGAACTGGTCGTTGCCGAAATACGCCCGGCCCGAGCCCGCGGCCACGATCAGGAGTCGTACGGCGTGACGGTGACTCGATCGAGTACGTGGGAACTGACGGTCTTGTTCTCGACATCGATGTCGGTGACCTCGCCGAGGATCACCCGAGCGTTCTTCTGGCGCCGCAGGATCTCCCGGGTCGGTGGCGCGATCTCGCCCTCGGAGAGGATGCCGGTCGCCACCTGGTAGAGCAAGGGCTGGAACAGGTGGTGCGTGGTCTTGGCGATCAGGGTGATGTCGACCGGCGCATGCTTGAGCGCCTTCGTGCCGAAAAGTCCGCCGAAGCCCGATCCGATCACCACGACCCGGTGCCGATGCGGTCCGACTTGATTCATCGTCCCTCCCGGGCTCGATGACGTGGGGTCCAGTGGCCTGTGCCCATCTCTGTGCCCGGTCAAGACACAAGCGACGAGATCTTGGCTCCTTCCTACGCCGCACACGACGCGCGAGAATGACGGATGGCACCTACGACCGCAGGCGGAGGACGGCCGTCACGGTTGCTCGCAAGCAGTTGGCAGACAGCAAGCCGGTCCGCGAAAGCGGGGCCTGCCTGGAGGACAAGCAGTACGCGGTGGCGATCCCCACCCGACGCGTCCGAGCGGCTGATCGATGGGCCGAACCGAGGTGAGCCACGCTCGCCATGAGATCAGCCAGGACCCAGAGGCGATAGCGCTCAGGTGATCTTGGCTGTGGCCTGCCTGAGGATCTCGGCGCTGTGCTCGAGAGCTTGTTGCTCGTCCTCTGTCATGGCAGGCAGATACGTCTGCGTCACGCCGTGCGAGCCGAGCGCTGACAACAGGGAGAGCGTCACCCCGCGGGCTGGGTCGTGGGCGGCGACGGTGAACAAGGCTTGTTCGTTCCGGACGACCGCCTCCGCCAGGCGCGCCACCACGGCGCCGATGCCGTACTGACTGGCGCCGATGCCCTCGATGATGCTGATGTTCGCGAACCGGATCTCGGACTCGACTTGTGCGCGTGCCCGATCGATGGGCTCACTGCGGCGGGACAAGATGTCGAGCACGGGTACACCGCCGACGTTGGCGGATGACCAGAGCAGTACTTCGCTGGTGCCGTGCTCGCCGACGACGAGGGCCTGAACGTCCTCCGCGCGTACCTGCAGCAGTTGGCTGAGGTGGCGTCGGAAGCGGAGGGTGTCCAGGACGGTGCCGGTGGAGAACACGCGGCCGTGACCGGCAAGAGTTCGAGTGAGTGCCGCCAGCGGGTCCGGGGGATCTGTGACCACCATGATCGTCGCCTCGGGCGCGGTAGTCATCAGTTCGGGGACGAGGTCGCGGTAGATGGCGGCGTTGTGGTCGAGCAAGCGTAGTCGTCCGGTGGGGTCGTTCCGGTCGGTGGCGCCGCCCGCGGCCTCGTTCACGCCGGCGGTGATGATCAGCAGGTCGGCGCCGGTGAGGTCGGTTGCTTCGCCGGCGCTGACATCGGCCGGAGGCAACAGCGGCAGCCCGTAGTCGATGTCGAGCGCCACCCCCTTGGCGCGGGCACGATTCTGATCGACCAGCACGATCTCCCGCGCGCATCCGCGAGCGAGGAGTGCCATTGTCGCGGCCGCTCCGACGGCTCCGACACCGATCACGCCAACTTTCATTCGGCCTCCTCGGTTCACCCCCGCCGACCGGCAATCTTGGTCTTTCGATCATGGATCATCTCCAGACCCCGGTCCACCTGCCACCCTCTCTCCGCTGGCTGCCACTCTGGCGAGCTGGCCGGCCCGTTGGTCCAGCCTTGGCGGGGTTTACGTTAATTTGACCGGCCACGGCTTCGGCCTCGAGCCGCTCAGCCGGGTCGTCACCCTCGCCGTCGTCCTCGCTGTCATCGCTGCCGTCCCATTCGGTGTCGGTCAGGGTCACGAGGGTTCTCCTGTCGGCGGAACGTACGAGGTGCTGCTCGGCGTCGTGTGCGGTGCAGCGTTCTGGGCGGTGTTCGGTGCGACGGTACGGCGGGCGCCGGGGTCGAACTGTGCGATGGAGGCGCGGATCTGGTCGGCGTAGGGGCGTTCCATCCAGGGGATGGTCCGGATCAGGGTCGCGCGGGACCCGGACGAGAACACGATCGCGCGGCCGGCGGGTAGCGCGGCGAGATCGGAGACGTCGAGGATCTGTTCGCGTTGCAGGGACCTGCTGACCGAGGTGCCGTCTTTGTTGGTCGACGTGGAGCCGCGGAGCCGTTCGTGGTCGCCGATGATCTTGGCGAGGCGTTCGAGGAACGCGACGTCGTCGACGCCGCCGCCGTAGAGGCGCCGGTTCGCGGCCGACCACAGTTTTTCCATGCCGCGGTCGCCCCAGCAGGCCACGCCTTGGGCCCAGGATTGCAGGATCGTGTCGAGCACGATGCCGCGGGATCCGTAGTGGCTGTAGAGGTCGGGGAGGTCTTTCCAGCGGCAGACGTTCGCGGCCTCGTCGAGGACGCCGAGCATCGGCACGGGGAGTCGGCCGCCGGGGCGGGTGACGGCGTAGTCCTCGGCGGCTTTGACAATGGCCGCGGTGAGTGCGGTGACCAGGGGCCCGGCGTTCACGGCGCCTTCGCGGGAAGGCTGTAGAGGGTACCGGCGCGGCGGACGAACTGGTGCGGGTTGAACTCGGGCCGCGGGACCGTGCCGGGGTTGACCCAGGCCGCGATACGGCTCGACGAGAGGCAGCTGGCCATCTGCCGAGCGGTGTCGAACACGCCGCCGCGTTGCCGCTCGGGAGCGGCGCGGATCGATTCAAGGGCATCGGCGAGCGTCTGGTCGTGCGTCTTGCGCAGCAGCTCCTCGGGTTCGGTGGAGTTGACGTTGTTCAGCCACGTGTAGACCTGGCTGATCGGCCGGCCGCCGCGGGCGGCGGCGAGCAGCAGGCAGGCGAGCAGCAGGCAGGCGAGCAGCGTCGAAGAACGCGTCAGCACGGGCGTCAGCGGCCCGGGAGGCGTAGGCGAAGTGCTGGGCCAGGTCGCGCGCGGTGTCGTCGTCGACGACGTAGCTGAGCGGATTCCACCACCAGCTGGGTTCCTCGGCCGCGACGCGCTGGGGGTGGAACACCCACACGCCATCCTTGCCGTGGTCGCCGTCCTCACGCAGCCCGCGGGTGGCGTCGAGGACGTGCGATCTGGTACCCACCGTCGGAGCTCCTCCCTGAGCCGAGAGCTCACCGTTTTACTCACCGGAATGAACGCGAAGGTTTGAGCCATTTCGATCAACCGCGGGTGCTCTCCATCGAAGAGTGAGCAGGTCAGCGGCAACTCTCGGCTGCTGACGCGAACCGGCGCAAAGGTTGGCACGGTAAAGCGGGGGTTGGGGGTTCGAGTCCCCCCACCGGCTCTCACCTGGGGATATGCCCGGGAGGTCATGATCCTGAGACCTCCGGGCCATGGTTTACCCCATCGTTTCCTCGTCCGGGGAAACCGGCATTCCGGAAGACGTGCGACCCCGCCGAGTCTTAGCGCAGTAGTTGGGCGAGGTCTGGGTGGCGGGTGCGGTAGTTGGTGAGCAGGGTGCGGGCGGTGGTGACCGAGTCGACGAGGGGATGGAGCGCGAGAGCTTCGAGCGCCAGTGTGGGGGAGTGTTCGCGGGCGGCCTTGATCGTGAGTTGTTCCACGGCCTTCACCTGCTGGATGAGGCCGAGTTGATGGCCGGCGAGTGGTGCGGTGGCGAGTGGATGAGGGCCGTCGGCATCGACCGTGCACGGGACCTCGACCACTGCGTCGGCGGGCAGGCCGGGAAGCGTGGATCCGTTGCGGACGTTGAGGATCATCGTGCTGCGCTCGTTCCGCGCGATGGCGGCCATGATCGCGACCGCGACTCCTTCGTACCCGCCACCGGCGACGTCGGCTTCGTCGCGCGCTTCGGCCGCACCACGAGTCTCCTTCATGTACGTCGAATCGCGCTCCTCGCGGACCTGGCGCCAGCGGTTCAGCGCCGAGCCCGGGTCGGCGGCGACGGCGTCGTAGAAGGCGCGCTGCTGGTCGAGCAGGAACTCGCCACGGGTCTCCGCGCCGCCGCGGATCGAGGCGACGGCGTCCCGGGTGAAGTAGTAGTAATACAGGTACTCGTTCGGGATACAGCCCAGCGTCTGGATCCACTCCGCGCCGAACAGCCGCCCCTCCTCGATCGTGCCCAGCAGTTGGTCGTTCGAGAGGAGATCCGGGAGTACGTCGCGGCCGTCGTACCCGAGCTCGTTCAGCCAGCCGAGGTGGTTCAGGCCGACGTACCCGAGCGAGGCCCGGTCCGGGTCGTGGCCGAGGGCGCGGGCGGCGCGGCGGCCGAGGCCGATCGGGGAGTCGCAGATCCCGATCACGCGCCGGCCGAGCACCTGCTGCATCGCTTCGGTGATCATCCCGGCGGGGTTGGTGAAGTTGATGACCCAGGCCTGCGGGCAGATCGCGGCGACCCGCTCGGCGACGTGGATCGCCGTCGGTACCGTCCGCAGGCCGTAGGCGAGGCCGCCGGGTCCGGTCGTCTCCTGGCCGAGGAGACCGAGATCGAGGGCCACCCGCTCGTCCGCGGTCCGGCCTTCGAGTCCGCCGACCCGGATCGCGGAGAAGATGAAGTCCGCGCCGTCCAGGGCGACGTCGAGCTCGGTGGTCACCTCGACCTCAGGTGCATCCGGTTGCTCGGCGGCCAGTTGCCGCAGCACCTGGCCGATCGCCTCCAGCCGCACCGGATCGACGTCGTACAGGCACACCTGATCGACGCTCCGGTTGCGCAGCACCGCGCCGTACACGAGCGGAACCCGGAAGCCCCCGCCACCGAGGATCGCCAACTTCATGTGGTCAGTACCTCCACGCCATTGTCGCTGCAGATCTGGAGAGTGTCCGGGTCGGCCCCGGAGTTGGTCACGAGTACGTCGAGGTCGGCGACGCCGCACACCTTGAGCTTGCCGCTGCCCGGGAACTTGTTGCCATCAGCAAGCAGCACGGTCTTGTCGGCGGCGGCGATCATCGCGCGCTTCACCGGCACCTCGACCGTGGTCGTGTCGAGCACGAAACCGTCCCGCCGTACGCCGCTCGCACCGAGGAACGCCACATCCGCGTGGATCTGGCGCAACGCGTCCTCGGTCAGTACGCCGACCAGCGAGTGGTACGCCCGGCGGACCCAGCCGCCGAGGAGGATCAGCTCCACCACCGGGTCGTCGCGTAGTACGTCGAGGACCGCGAGACTCGTCGTCATCACGGTCACCTGACGGCCGCGCAGCTCGTCGGCGAGTAGCTGGGTCGTCGTTCCGACATCGAGCAGTACGACGTCGCCGTCGTGGATCAGAGTCGCCGCACGCCGGGCGATCCGGCGCTTCTCCGGGGTCGCGTCGGCGGCCACCGAGGCGAACGGCCGCTCCCGGTCGGCGTCCTCGCTGTCACCCGCCGGGATCATCGCGCCGCCGTGCACGCGGGTGATCTGGCCGGCCTCGTCGAGGTGCTGCAGATCGCGCCGGATCGTCGCCGAGCTGACCCCGAGCAGGCGGGCCAGTTCGTCGACCGAGGTGGCGCCGTCGGTCCGCAACCGCTGCACGATCTCGAGTTGCCGCTGGTGTCGCACGGCACGACGATAGCAGGCAAAACCAATCAAAAGTATGCAGATCCTGCAGATTCTTGCTCATAAATGCTTGCCAGGTGAGTTTGTCAGGAGCAAGATGACCGTCATGCCTGATCCGACCTACGACCCGCTCGCTGCTCTGCGCGGTCCTGGGACACCCGACTTCGACGTCTTCCTGTGGGGTGCGGTCTTCCTGGACATCATCTTCACCGGCCTGCCCGACCGCCCCACGGGCGGAACCGAGGTGTGGGCGGAGGGGATGGGCTCGTCGCCCGGTGGCATCGCGAACCTGGCGATCGCGGCGAGCCGGCTCGGCCTGCGTACGTCACTCGCGGCCGCGTTCGGCGACGACGACTATGCGGACTTCTGCTGGCGCACGCTGTCGGAGCAGGAGCACGTCGATCTCAGCCGGTCACGCCGTTTCGACAACTGGCATTCGCCGGTGACGATGTCGGTCGCGTACGACGGCGATCGCAGCATGGTCACGCACGGGCATCCGTCCCCGGTGCCGGCCACGGACATGATCGGGCAGCCGCCGAGGACCCGCGCGGTGATCGTCGACCTGAGCGACATCGAGCCGCTCGGCGATCCGGAGCGGGCAACCTGGGTCGACCTCGCCCGCGGCGACGGCGCGCAGGTCTTCGCCGACGTCGGCTGGGACGCCACCGGGACCTGGTCGCCGCGGGTCCTCGACCAGCTCGAGCACTGCAACGCCTTCCTGCCGAACGCCGGCGAGGCGATGGCTTACACCCGGACCGAATCGCCGCAGGACGCGCTCTACGCACTGGCCGACCGGGTGCCGCTTGTGGTCGTCACCAACGGTGCGGAAGGTGCCATGGGCATCGATGCACGCACCGGTGAGGAAGTCCGGGTCCCCGCGCTCCGCGTCCCGGCCCTCGACCCGACCGGCGCCGGTGACGTGTTCGGCGCCGGCCTGGTCCTCGGAACGCTCGCCGGCTGGGCGCTCGGCGACCGGCTCGCGTTCGCCAGCCTGTGCTCCGCTCTCGCGGTTCAGCAGTTCGGCGGTTCGCTCGCCGCTCCCGGCTGGGGCGACATCGCCGACTGGTGGCACGACTTGCGCAGCAACGACGACCAGAGCAGCTTCACCCGTTCGGTCCGCCGCAGGTACGAGTTCCTCGACGACATCATCCCGAGCGTGCCGGTCGGCGCCGTACGCCGGGCCGTGGCGACCATCGCCCGCAACGCCGACGTCACCAACAACTGACCACCAGGTCGGAAGGAGTACTCATGTCACGCATTTCCCGGCTCGGGATCGTCGCGGCGACCGGCCTGCTCGGTCTGGTCGCCGCCTGTACGCCGGGGTCGAACACCTCGGCCCCGCCGTCCCAGGCGAACCCGTCGTCGGTGCAGACCGACCCGGCGAAGCTGGGCGACGTCTCGCTGCTGATCTGGGACCAGGAAGTCCGCGGCGGGCAGGCGGCGCAGATGAAGGAGCTGAACGACGCGTTCCAGGCGAAGTACCCGAACATCAAGCTCAAGCGGGTGTCCCGGTCGTTCGACGACCTGAAGACGACACTGCGGCTGGCGCTCAGTGGCAACCAGCCGCCCGACGTGGTTCAGGCGAACAACGGCCGCTCGGACATGGGCGAGTTCGTCAAGGCGAACCAGCTGGTCCCGCTCGACCCGTACCTGAAGGCGTACGGCTGGGACAAGAGGTACCCGGAGTCGGTCCGGCAGTACTCGCAGTACACCGCGGACGGCAAGACGTTCGGCCAGGGCAACCTGTACGGGCTGCCGCAGGTCGGCGAAGTGGTCGGGATCTTCTACAGCAAGAAGAAGCTTGCCGCCGCGGGTCTGCAGCCACCGAAGACCTGGGACGAGTTCCAGTCCTCGCTGGCGACACTGAAGTCGAAGGGTGACGCGCCGCTGGTCCTCGGCAACCTGCAGAAGTGGCCGGCGATCCACGTGTTCGGCACGGTCCAGGGCCGTACGACGGCGCCGGACGCGATCAAGCAGCTCGGGTTCGGCCGCAAGGGCGGGTCGTGGAAGGCCGACGAGAACCTGAAGGCCGCGCAGACGCTGACGGACTGGGTGAGCAAGGGCTACTTCAACGAGGGCTTCAACGGCCAGGACTACGACCCGGCCTGGCAGTCGTTTGCCAAGGGCAAGGGAACGTACCTGATCGGCGGCACCTGGCTGGAGGCCGATCTCGGCAAGGCGATGGGTGACGACGCCGGCTTCATGCTGCCTCCCGGTACGTCGGCCGACGCCAAGCCGATCGCCACCGGAGGTACGGGCCTGCCGTTCGCGATCACCGCGAAGAGCAAGCACCCGGAGGCGGCCGCGGCGTACCTGAACTTCATCACCAGCGCGGACGCGATGAAGACGCTCGCCAAGACCGGCAACCTGCCGGTGGCCGACACCTCCCAGCAGGAGGTCAGCGGCGGTCTGCAGAAGGACGTGTTCACCGCGTTCGGCAAGGTCGTCGAGGCCGACGGCCTGGTCCCGTACCTGGACTACGCGACGCCGACGATGCCGGATACGATCGGCGCGGCCCTGCAGGATCTGCTCGCCGGCAAGGCGACGCCGGACAAGTTCGCCGACCGTCTCGAGAAGGACTATGGTGCGTTCGCCGAAGCCAACGGGTAGCCCTCCCGGCGAGCCGCGACGGATCGCGTACCTCTACATCCTGCCGGGGTTCGCCGTCTACGCAGCCTTCCTGCTCTACCCGTTGCTCCGCTCGGTCCAGCTGTCCTTCTACGACTGGGACGGGCTGACGCTCGGCAAGTGGGCGGGATTCGCCAACTATCAGGAGATCATCAGCGACGTGGGCCTGCGGGCCGCGTTCGGGCACGCGCTGGTCCTGATGCTGTTCTTCGCGGCGATCCCGGTCTGCGTCGGGTTGGTCCTGGCGTCGGTGCTGAACCGGGCGAAGGTCCGCGGACTGACGTTCTTCCGTACGGTCGTGTTCCTGCCGCAGGTGGTCGCGATGGTCGTCGTCGCGGTCGCCTGGCGGCGGATGTACGCGCCGGACGGCAGCATCAACGACCTGCTCCGCGCGCTTGGGCTCGGCTCGCTCGCACGGGGCTGGCTCGGCGACTACGCGCTCGCGCTGCCGGCCGTCGGGTTCATCGGGACGTGGTTCGAGACCGGCCTCGTGACCGTGCTGCTGCTGGCCGGAATGAGCCGGATCAGCGGCAGCCTGTATGAGGCGGCCCGGCTGGACGGTGCCGGACCGGTGCGGGAGTTCTTCGCGGTCACGTTGCCGTCGGTACGCGGTGAGATCGCGGTCGCGCTGACGCTGACCGTGATCGCGGCGCTGCGCACGTTCGACCTGGTGTACGTCACGACCAGCGGTGGCCCGGGCAACCAGACGTCGGTGCCGTCGTACGAGGTGTACCACCGGGCGTTCGAGCTCGGCCGGGTCGGCTCGGCCGCGGCGATCGGGGTCACGCTGACGGTCCTGATCCTGCTCGTCTCGCTGTTGATCAACCGGATCGGTGACCGATGATCTCGCGCTCGGAGAAGGTGGCGAACTACGTCGTACTGCTGGCCTTCGCCGCGTTCGCGCTGGCCCCGATCCTGACGGTGCTCCAGGCTGCCCTCGGGCGTGCTGACGCCGGTGAGAGCTCCGGCTTCGGGAACTTCGCCGAGGCCTGGAAGATCGGCCACTTCGGCACCTACCTGCGGATGAGCCTCGCGGTGTCGGTGTCCGTCGTACTGCTCAGCGTGCTGCTGTCGATCCTGGCCGGGTTCGCGTTCGGCACGATGCGGTTCCGCGGATCCGGCGTCCTGTTCTACCTGTTCCTGCTGGGCATCATGATGCCCAGCGAGGCGATCGTCGTGCCGCTGTACTTCGACCTGCGCACGCTGGGTCTCACCAACACGTTCTGGGCGGTCGCGCTGCCGCAGGTCGCGCAGTCCGTTGCCTTCGGCACCTTCTGGATGCGGACCTACTTCCGGGCCGGCGGTCGCGACCTGGTCGAGGCGGCCCGGCTGGACGGAGCCTCCACACGCCGGATGCTCTGGCAGATCCTGGTCCCGCTGGCCCGGCCGGCGATCGTCACGATGACCGTGCTGGTCTTCATGTGGACCTGGAACGAGTTCCTCATCCCGCTGGTCATGGTCACCGACGAGAACCTCCGCACCGCACCGCTGGGCCTGGCCTTCTTCCAAGGCCAGTACAGCCAGGGATTCACCCTGCTCGCCGCCGGTGCCGTCATTGTCGCGACCCCGGTCGTGATCCTTTACCTCTTCCTGCAACGCCACTTCATCGCGGGCATGCTCGACGGCGCAGTCAGGGAGTAAGGCACCGCCCACTCGGGGGATCCCCGCCCGCATCTCCAAGGGAGACAGCAATGAAGCGTTACCGCACGAGGGTTGCCCTGCTGGCAGCCGCTGTCCTGATCCCGCTGGGAATCCTCGCGACCGGTCCGGCCCAAGCCGGTTCCGGTACACCAGCGTCGTACGTCGCCGACAGCGCGACCAAGATCAACGTCATGGGGGAGTGGGCCCACCCCGACGACGACACCAGCATCATCGGGCCGTGTGGAGTATGGCATCAGCGGTACGGCGTGAAATGCGGCATCATCATGGTGACCCGTGGTGAGGGCGGCGGCAACGCGGCCGGCACCGAGCTCGGCCCGGACCTCGGGCTCCGCCGGGAGAACGAGGACCGCGTCGCGCACTACCGCTCCGGCACGGTCGACATCTTCAACCTGGACCGGGTCGACTTCTTCTACAACCAGAGCGCGCCGCTGACGCAGTACTTCTGGAACGACGAGGAGACCCTGCGCCGCGTCACCCGGGTGATCCGCCAGACGCAGCCGGACGTGTACGTCGGGTTCACGCCGACGCTCGCGGCCGGGCACGGCAACCATCAGCAAGCCGGCCGGCTGATCTGGGAAGGCGTCATCGCGGCGGCCGATCCCAACATGTTCCCCGAGCAGCTGAAGGGTCCTCACGCGCTCAGCACGTGGCAAGTGAAGAAGGTCTTCTCCGGCGGCAGCACGGCAGGCACCGGTGGTACGACGACTGCCGCCAACTGCACCACCGGGTTCACCCCGACCGGGCTGGACACTGTTGCAGGTGTGTGGACCGGGTACGACTCGCCGTACAAGTGGCCGGCCGGGAACCTGCAAGGGCAGCCAGCCGGTACGCCGAAGAATTGGCAGCAGGTCGCTGACGAAGGGCGCTCGGCGTACCCGACGCAGAGTCGCGTGATGTACAAGGGCACTTCGGCACCGGCATGTTCGCGGTTCGGGATGACCGAGTCGTTCGTACCGTTCCAGCCGAACTCCAACGCCGTGGCCGGCCGGGACGAGGCGATCCTCTTCGGGGCGACCAAGCCCGACCCGGGCGGGCTGCCGCTCGGCACGCTGGAGTACCTCACATTCGACCGTTTCCTGAACGTCGCGGGCACTCCGTTCCAGGCCACGGTGCACCTTCGCTCCGGTGCGCGGCCGCTGCAGCCAGGCAAGGTCGCGCTGACCGTGCCCGACGGCTGGCAGGTCAGCCCGCCGCAACGGGTGGGCCTGGTTACCGCGACGCGCGAAACCACGGTGACCTTCACCATCACACCGAGCGCCAACGCGCCGGTGAACCAGAACGCCAAGGTGTCCGCGGTGTACAGCACGGGCGCGAAGACCGGCTACACCGACAACGTGGTCCGGATCGTGTCCCCGACCGAGGGCCGGTTCCAGCGGTGGGGCAACTGGAAGGAGTACGACGACTGGCTGGCGAACGTGGCGCCGCAGGCGACCCGGCTCGGCCGCTCGGCCGCGATTCAGTCGATGGGGATCGGCAAGACGATCGACGTACCGGTCGTCGTGCACAACTGGTCGAACCAGCCGCAGAGCGGTGCGGTCAGCCTCGACCTGCCGGCGAACTTCACCGCCGACGCGACCTCGAAGCCGTACAGCAACCTGGCTGCGGGTGCCGAGACGACGGTGACGTTCAAGGTGACCAACACCGACACCACGCTGCCCGCGACGCAGAACGTGAACATCCCGATCACAACGACGTACAGCGCGCCGGCCGGCAGCGGGAACGAAGTACTGACACTGTCGCTCGTCCCGACGACTGCGATCGCGCAGGCGACCACGACGCCGACCGTGGACGGTGTTGCTTCGCCTGGTGAGTACACGGGTCCGACGCTCGACCTCGGCCGGATCTGGCAGGGTGCGTCCGGGTGCACCGGTGTGGACGACTGTGGTGCCTCGTCGACCGGCGACGGCAACACCGCCAAGGTCACCTGGTCCAACGACGCGCTGTACTTCTTCGTGCACATCCGCGACGACTACCAGTCGTACGCCGTGACGCCGGAGGAGTGCGTCGGGCACTGGCAGGCGGACTCGGTGGAGATCCTGATCGACCCGCGCGGTACTGCGTCCCAGGACCTGAAGGACACCGCGAACACGTTCAAGCTCGGGATCTTCCCGTTCACGAACGACCCCACGAACCGCAACGGCAACGGGGTGAACGGACCGTGCTGGGAGCGGGACGCCGACAACCACCAGGGATACTCGACCGGGCCGCTGGCTTCGACGGTCCACAACGCGCCGAACGCCCCCGGCGTGCAGGTCGCCTCGACGGCGAAGTGGGTCGGCAGCAACGAGACGACGGTGCCGCACGCGTACGCCGGCGGCGGGTACGACCTCGAGGTGAAGATCCCGATGGCGGATCTGCCCGCCGCCGTCGACCCGTCGCACCTCGGGCTGAACGTGACGCCGTACGACAACGACGACACCTCGGCCGCCGGTACGACGACGCTCCGGCACATCGACATGAGCACCCGGCTCGGCTGGTCGGCACTGGGCAGCGTGCAGTCCGACCCGTACCGCTGGGGTCAGGCGACGCTGACCGGCTACACCCCGCCGGCCGGTCGTCCGACCATCCCGTCCGCGCCGGACGTGTCGAACCCGAACCTGAACGGGGTGCTGTCGCCGCAGACGATCGCGCAGTCCGCGCGCAACGGCGTACCGATCTCCGGTCGGGTGCCGGCACCTGCTTCGAATTCGCTGAAGGTGAAGCGGGTGACAGTCGGTCATTCGTCCGTCGACGTCGACGTCGACCTGACCGCGACCGGATCGGGTAGCGCCCAGCTGTACCTGTGGACCGGCCTGATCGGCGCGATCCCCGTGTACACAACGAGTTGCTCACCGGCCGCGGACCCGGCGCCGGACTACGGCCTGACACCGTGCGCCGTCACCGACGGGGGCACCCCACCCTGGTCCCCGGACATGAGTGGTCACGTCGTGAAACACACGACCGGGCAGATCACGCCGAAGACCAAACACCTGTCCATCCCGATCACACCCGCCCAGCGGAGCACTCTCCTCCGTGACGGCAGGCTGCTGATCTCGTACCAAACCCCGAACGACGAGGTCCAGGCCCTTGACCTCAAACTGAACTGACGCCCTGGCCCCGTCCCGCCGCCCGCGGGGCGGGGCCCCTTGTTACGGACGCCGGTGAGCTGCTTGGTGACGGGCTTGCCGGACCCGACTACTCCTCGCGCGCGCCTGCTGCCGCTCTGCGACTGGCGAGTGAAATGATTCATTAGTCGATGCTGCTGTGCTCGGGCTATGGACAGCCTGAGCGCTCAGAGCTACGATCGCAGCCGATTGAAACATTTCACCCAAGCCGCATCCGAGTCGTGCGAAGGAGCTTGCGAGATGTATCGCTCAGCAACGAGGAGGGCCACCGTTCTGACGGTGATCGCCCTCGCAGCGGCCGGTCTCGTGGGCTGCTCGTCCGGGTCGAAGGAACAGGCCCAGAGCGGTCCGGTGACGCTCACCTGGTGGGGCTGGAACGCGTTCGACAACGTCCGGGCGATCAAGGACTTCGAGGCGGCGAATCCGTCCGTCAAGGTCACGTACAAGCAGTACGCGTACAACGACTACGTCACCGCCCTGCGTCCTGGGCTGTCGTCGGACAAGGGCCCGGACGTGTTCCAGGTCCAGCCCGGTGACCTCACCACGAACTTCGGCCCGCTGGCGGTGCCGGTCGAGGACCGCGTGTCGAAGGACCTGGGCAGCGACTGGGCGGGCAAGTTCAACCCCGAGGGGCTCGTCCAGCTGCAGCTGGACAAGAAGCAGGTGGCGTTGCCGGCGTACATGTCAGCGGCCGGCCTCATCTACTACAACAAGAAGATCCTCGACCAGTACGGTCTCGGCGTACCGACCGACTTCGACCAGTGGAAGAAGGTCTGTGCCGCCCTGAAGTCCCACAACGTCAAGTGCCTTGCGCACGGCGCCAAGGACGCGTGGGTCAACACCGACGTCTACCTGGCGCTGATCAACAGCATCGCCCCTGGCAAGGTGTACGACGCCGTCCAGGGAAAGGCGTCGTGGACGGATCCCGAGTTCGTGCAGGCGATGAGCGCGTGGTCGGACCTGTTCACCAGCGGCATCATCCCGGCCGGCGCGACCGCGGCCACGGAGTACCCGGATGCGCAGACGACGTTCCTGTCCGACCAGGCGGCGTTCATTGCCCTGGGCACCTGGAACACGCCGGCGACGATGACGAAGACCGGGCAGGTCGACGCCCAGAAGACCGTGACGAAGAAGATCGACGGGCTGTTCCTGTCGGCGCCCTTCCCGGCACCGGTCGCCGGAGGCGAACCGACCAAGCTGTTCGGCGGCCCGGACAACGGGTTCGCGGTGTCGGCGAAGTCGTCGAAGCAGGACGCGGCGTTCAGGTTCCTCGAGTTCCTGACCGCTGGTGACGGTCAGAAGATCCAGGCGGCGGGCGGGAACATCCCGGCGATCACGTCGGTGAAGGTGGCGACCACGGATGTGATCAACCCCAGCCAGGTCGCGGACATCGAACGCCAGCAGCAGTCGCTGACCGGCCTGATCGGTGCGCGGCAGATTCCGTACAGCGACCTGTCGGCAGCCCTTGGCGATGCTCTGTCCGCCGTTGCCGCCGGTACGTCGTCCCCGGAAGCCGCACTCAAGAAGGTCGAGGCCGCGTCAAAGTCCGTCAGCCGATGATCGCTCAAGTGGAGGAGGAGGTCGGGGTCTCGACTCCGCCGGAGACCCCGGACAGGCGCCGGCTCGCGCTGTCGGACTACCTGTGGGCGCTGCCCGCGCTGATCCTGGTCGTCGGCGTCATCCACGCGGGCATTGCCGCCAACGCGTTCTACTCGCTGTTCGACTGGTCCGGTGTGGGCTCGCCGAGCGACTTCGTCGGGGGCGCGAACTACACGAAGCTTCTGCAGGACCCGATCTTCTGGCAGGCGTTGCGCAACACGCTCGTCTTCGCGGTGGCGACGGTCGCGATCCAGCTCACCCTCGGCCTCGCACTGGCGGTCCTGGTACGCACCAAGGTACGGCTGCGGGGCCTGCTGCGGACGATGGTCTTCGTCCCTGTGGTCCTCGCACCGGCGGTGGTCGCCACGTCGTTCCGCATCCTGCTGACACCGGACGGCGGCTTCAACCATCTGTTGTGGGGCCTAGGGCTGGGCGGATTCGATCAGGCCTGGCTGGCAGACCCGAGGACGGCGTTCGGCGCGATCATCCTGATCAACGTCTGGCAGTACACCGGCTACAGCTTCCTGATCTACGACGCCGCGATCGGGCAGATCGATCGCGGGCTGTTCGAGGCCGCCCGCATCGACGGCGCGACGACCTGGCAGCTGAACACTGCGGTGGTGGCTCCGATGCTGCGCGGCTCGCACCTCGTGCTGATCGTGCTCGGCTTCATCAGCTCGCTGAAGATGTTCGATCTCGTCTTCCTGACGACCGGTGGCGGTCCGGGTACGACGACGCAGGTGCTGACCGGCTACATCTACAAGCAGGTGATCGCGCAGTTCCATGCCGGGTACGGCGCCGCCCTGTCGATCGTGCTGGTGCTGACAGCGCTGGTCTTCTCGATCCTGCAGGTTCGTCTCTCGACCAGCGAAAGCCGGTGACGGCATGTTCCAGTTCCAGCGGCTGCCGGGTCGCGTGCTCAGCCAGATCCTCGTGCTGGTCGCGCTCGTCGTGCTCGTCGTCCCGCTCGTGCTCATCGTCAAGGAATCCCTGGCCGGCGAGGGCTTGACCAACTACACGCTCGTCCTCTCGTCGACACCGTTCGTGCGGTTCTTCGCGAACAGCCTGATCGTCTCGGTGTCGACCGTGGTCCTCGTCATGTACCTCGGACTCAGCGCGTCCTACGGCTTCGCCGTACTGCGGCCGCGGGGCTCGACGATCGGAGCCGTGGTCATCCTGACCGGGCTCGCGCTGCCCGCGATCGCGCTCGTCGTTCCGTTGTACTACGTCGTCGAAGCGATCGGACTGCTCGACACCTACTGGTCGGTGATCATCCCGCTGACGGTGATCTCGATCCCGTTCGGAGTGCTTGTCAGCAGCAACTACATTCGCGGGCTGCCGGCCGAGCTCTACGAGGCCGGCCGGCTCGACGGGGCGAACTCCTGGCAGTTCTTCTGGCAGATCCTGGTCCCGATCTGCCGGCCGATCCTGTCCGTCGTCGCGATCTTCACCTTCCTCGCCGCGTGGAACGAGTACCTGCTGCCGCTGCTGTTCATCCAGTCGACCGATCTGCAGGTGCTCACCCAGGTTCCGACGTACTTCCAGAGCGAACGACTGGTGGACACCCCGAAGATCTTCGCCGCGAACATCCTGATCTCGCTGCCCGTCGTCGTGCTCTTCGTCGTCCTGCAGAAGACCTTCCGCACCGGCGTCTCGGCCGGTGCCGTCAAATGAACCAAGGAGTCCCATCGATGGATCGACCGAAGATACTCGCGTACTACTTCCCGGATTGGCACCGCGATCCGCGGAACGCGAAGTGGTTCGGCCAGGACTGGGACGAGTGGAAGCTCCTCGAAGCGGCGAAGCCGCGGTTCGACGGGCACCGGCAACCGCGCAGCCCGATCGACGGCCCGTTCGACGAGGCCACGCCGGCCGCGGCGGAACACCAGATCCGGCTCGCCAAGGAGTACGGCGTCGACGGATTCCTGGTCGACTACTACTGGTACGACGACGGCCCGTATCTCCAGGCGGCCCTCGACGACGGTCTGCTCGCGGCCCGCAACAGCGACGACATCACGTTCGCGTTGATGTGGGCGAACCACGAGCTCGTCGACATCTTCCCGCACGACGACCCGGCCAACGACTCGCCGCGGCGGCTCAAGAACGGCGCGGTCGATCGGGTCGCCTTCGAGAAGCTGGCCAGGCACGTGATCGACGCGTACTTCGCGCGCCCGAACTACCTCACCGTCGACGGCCGGCCGTGGTTGTCGGTCTACGAGCTCGGCAACCTCATCGCCGGTCTCGGCGGTGTCGAGGAGACAGCGGACGCGTTGCAGTGGTTCGACGAACAGACCCGGCTGGCCGGCTTCGAGGGGCTGCACCTGGATGCGGTGATCTGGGGCGTCGGCGTACTCCCGGCAGCGATCACGCTCGACAAGCCGGCCGAGTTGGTGCAGAAGCTAGGCTTCCGGTCCGCGACCTCCTACGTCTGGGTGCACCACGCCGACGTCGGCGGGTTCGACTTCCCGCGGTCCGGGATCGACGGGCTGCGCGCTGCGGCCTTCGCCGAGTACGAGCGGTACGCCGCGGAGCTCGACGTACCGTTCTATCCGAATGTGACCGTCGGGTGGGATCCGAGCCCACGCACCGACCAGAGCCGCGAGTTCGTGCGCGGCCGGTACCCGTGGACGACGACGTTCGATCCCTCGCCCCAGGACTTTGAGTACGGGCTGCTGCTGGCCAAGTCCTTTCTCGAACGGCACCGGCAACCGCATCCGATCATCACCGTCAACGCCTGGAACGAGTGGACCGAGGGTTCGGCGCTGCTCCCCGACAGCCACAATGGCTACGGCTTTCTCGAGATGATCCGGGATGTGTTCGGCTAGTGGGAGGGAAGTTGGCGAAGAACGTCACGATCAAGGACGTCGCCGCGCTCGCGGGGGTGTCGATCGGCACGGTGTCGAACTACATCAACGGCACCAAGACGGTGGCCGAGGCGACCCGGGCGCGGATCGACCGCGCGATCGAGGAGACCCGGTTCGTTCCCAACCGCGCCGTCCGTACGCTGCGGGGGAACCGTACGCACACGTTGGGACTGCTCGTTCCGGACGCCGCGAACCCCTACTTCACCGAGATCGCACGCGGGGTCGAAGACGTCGCCCGGAGCCGCGGCTTCGTGCTGGTGTACTGCGACACCGCAGGCGACCCGGTCCGCCAGGGCGTGTACGTGCGCAACCTGGCCGAGATGCGGGCCGGCGGCCTGATCATCGCGTCGGCGACCGCGGAGCCACCGGACCTCGGCGATCTCGAGTCCATCGGCACTCCGATCGTCGTCCTGGGGCACGAAGGAATGGCGCTGACGTCGTCGGCGGTCATCGTCGATCAGCACCGGGGCGGCTTCCTGGCGATGAAGCATCTGCTCGACCTGGGCCACCGGCACGTACTGTTCGCCGGTGGTCCCGGCGGCGATCTCGTCCTGAAGGCGCGCTTCGAGGGTGCGCTGCTCGCGATCGAAGCGGCCGGCGAGGATCCCGCGTTGCTGCAGCGCGCCGACGCGGCCGGCCGGACGGTGCGCGAGCGCAGCGAGCTGGCCGGCCTCATCACGGCGATGCGGCCCCGGCCGACTGCCGTCCTCTGCGGCAACGACATGATCGCGATCGCGATCGTCAACAAACTCATCCGGGACGGCTGGTCGGTCCCCGGCGACATCGCGATCGTCGGGTACGACGACATCGGCGAAGCACAGCTGGCCGTCGTCCCGCTGACCACGATCCGGCAACCGGGGCACGACATCGGCGAGTCGGCGGCCCGTCTCCTCTTCGAGACCTCCGACGACCCGACCCGGCCGCACCGGCAGGTCACCTTCACACCGGAGCTCGTCGTCCGCGCGTCAACGATTCAACAAGGGAGTCGAATGACATGGCGATCACCAGATCAAGGTTCCTCAGGGTAGCGACGGCACTCGTCACCGCGTTCGCGCTGGCGAGTGTCGCGGCGCCGCCCGGACATGCCTCAGGTGTCACCACCTGGAGCGGAGCCACGCCCCCGCTACCGACGCCGTGGACATCGCAGGTGTCGCCAACGAACGCGTTGCCGGACTACCCGCGCCCGCAGCTCGCCCGACCGACCGCCGCATCGCCGACCTGGACGAACCTCAACGGACTCTGGCAATTCGCCGCCTGGGACGGCTTCAGCACGATCCCCTTCGGCCGGAGCCTCGGCGGGAAGGTCCTCGTGCCGTATCCGATCGAGTCGGTGCTGTCCGGCGTACAGAAGCACTACGACTACATGCTCTATCGCCGCACGGTCGACGTCCCGAAGTCGTACACCAAGGACGGTCGGCACGTCCGGTTGAACTTCGGCGCGGTCACGTACGACGCCACCGTCTTCGTCAACGGTCAGCAAGTCGCGCGGCATCTCGGCGGGTACGACGCGTTCAGCGCCGACATCACCAGCGCGCTCACGGCGACCGGGCCGCAGGAAATCATCGTCGCCGTTCACTCGCCCGTCGACAGCGAACACATCCCGGTCGGCAAGCAGCGGCTCGCTCCGGGTCCACTCGGCGGCGTGTGGTTCACGGCGTCGTCGGGCATCTGGCAGACGGTCTGGCTGGAGCCCGTGGAGTCCACGAGTATCGCGAGCTTCACCGCGACTCCTGACGTCGACACCGGGTCGTTCGCGGTCACCGCGACGTACAACGGGGATGCCGGCGGCGCCCGCCTTTCGGTCGACGTCTTCGACGGTACGAAGAAGGTGGCGTCCGGCGGCGGCCTGGCCGGCGCCCCGATGAAGCTCGTCGTACCCAACCCTCATCTGTGGACACCGGACGATCCGCACCTGTACACGTTCAAGGCTCGCCTGAAGTCCGACACCGTGGAGAGTTACGCCGGGCTGCGCCAGATCTCCGTCGAGAACGTCGGCGGTAAGCAGCGGGTGACGCTCAACCACAAGCCGACGTTCCTGCTCGGCACTCTCGACCAGGGATTCTGGCCGGACGGCATCTACACGGCGCCGACGGATGCGGCACTCAAGTTCGACCTGCAGAAGACGAAGGACCTCGGCTTCAACACCATCCGCAAGCACATCAAGATCGAGCCGGCACGCTGGTACTACTGGGCGGACAAACTCGGCCTGATGGTCTGGCAGGACATTCCCTCGATGACGCCGGAGAGCAGCGGCAGCTTGACCACCGGCGAGAAGGCGAACTTCCGCGCCGAGGCGAGCCGGATCGTCGCTCAACTGCGCAACGTGACCTCGATCATCGGCTGGATCCCTTTCAACGAGGGCTGGGGGCAGTGGTCGGTGCAGGCCGCCGCCGACGTCGGAACCCAGCTCAAGGCACAGGATCCCTCCCGCCTGATGGACGAGCGAAGCGGATCCAACTGCTGCTATACGCCAGGCGATCCGGGCGGTGGAGACATCATCGACTGGCATGTCTATCCCGGTCCGGCGTTGCCGGCTCCGGATGCGCATCGCGCCTCGATGGACGGCGAGCACGGCAGCTACAACTACTCCGTCGAGGGCCATCGGTGGCCTGGTGCGCCCACGGATCTCTGGAACTCCGTGGACAGCAACGCGGCCCTCACTGATGCGTACGTCGCCAACACCGCAGTACTTCGGGACCAGGGAGCGCCGTACGGACTGTCGGGTTCGGTGTACACCGAGATCACCGACATCGAAGGCGAACAACCGGGCCTGCTGACCTACGACCGTGCCTACGAGAAGGTGGACGAGCAGCGAGTACGCACGGTCAACCAAGAGGTGATCGCGGCCGCCACCAAAGCGCCACCGACACCGCCGGAGGGGACGCCTGGTCTCAAGGGCGTCGACGCCTGGACCTTTGACGAGGGCTCCGGTACGTCGGTAGCCGATGCGGTCGGTACGAACCCTCTCAGTCTGACGGGCGGGTACCAATGGGCCGGCGGTCTTGCCGGTGGAGCGATCCAGTTCGGCGGCAACGGCTCCGCGGCCACGGCAGGCCCGGTCCTCAGGACCGACGAGCGCAACTACAGCGTGTCCGCGTGGGTTCGCTTCAACCAGCTGGGTGGGGGCTTTCAGACGGTCGTCGGCGAGGACGGCGAGCAGAACAGCGCCTTCTTCCTCCAGTGGTCGGGAGCTGACCAACGCCTTGCCTTCGCTGCACTGGGAACCCGCGCTGTTGCAAGGGACATCACTGTGCAACCGGGCCGGTGGTACCACCTCGTCGGCGTGCGTGATCTCACCGCCTCGACACTGACGATCTACGTGGACGGACAGCAGGCGGGATCGACGTCAGTGCTCGGCTTCGGCGACAAGGCGACGGGTCCGTTGACAGTCGGGCGGGGCCGCTTCGGCGGCGGACCTGTCGACTTCCTCAACGGGAGCGTCGACGGAGTACGCGTGTTCGACCGCGCGCTGTCTGCGGAGGAGGTAGCGGCCCTCTTCGCTCAGAACGGATCCTGAGGTGAACAGTCACCAGCGCCCGGGTTGCGCGGTCCGCGCGTCGACCACGTGACCACCGAGTTCTCCGAGTAGGAGGTCTCCGAGCGCACCGACATCGACGGTGACCTCGCCACCCGGTTCAGCGACTACCAGAAATCGGGAACCCTCGACGGCCGGCCGGCTGCTGGTCGTTCGGCTGCGCCGATCGTCGGGGGACGGTTGGCGGGGACGGGTCGGCCGAAGACGTCGCGGCCGCCGTTGCCCGGGATGATCGTGCCGGCGTGAAGCGCGGGGGAGCCGGTCAGGACGTGATACCCGTCGAGGTCGTCGATGCCTGTTGCGCTACGGGGGGTGTTCAGTAGCGGGTCGGCGGTTGATCCGCCGGGGTTGTCGACGGTGCCGGTGACGCCGTACAGGAGGTTGTGGGTGGTGCGTACGGCGGTGCCGGGCTGGAGGCGCATCGCCGCGGTGCCGGATCCTTCTTTGGTCACGAGGTTGTTGTCGAAGCGGACGTTGTGCGGTGCTGTGGTGTTCTCGTTGATCACTGTCATCGATCGCCCGGGGCCGACGTAGATCGTGTTGTTGTAGACGTGTGCACTCTCGAGTCCGCCGGAGCACATCTCGACGCCGCGGTAGGAGTCGTTCTGGCTGATGTTGTACCGGATCACGGCGTTCGCGACGCGGCCTGCGGCGTTGCACAGGAGCAGGAATCCGCCGGCGTTGTCGTGGCTGTAGTTGTACTCGAAGGTCGTACCGTCGGTGCCTTGGTCGACGTCGAAGGCCATCCCGTCGCGGGTGGTGGTCCCGCCGGAGACCTCGTTGTGGCGGAAGGTCGTGCCGTCGGAGTTCCACGGCCACAGGCCGGCGTTGTAGCCGGCGGAGCGGCGCTGGAACCCGGCGATGTGGTTGCCCTCGACAACGGCGTCGCGTGCGGTCAGGATCACGATGCCGTCGCCGCCGATGTCGCTGACCTGGTTGTTCCGAACCACGATGCCGGTGTTCGGGGTCCATGGTTTGGTGTACGGCGCGGTGCTGCCGGCCTGGGCGCGTTGTTCCCATTGCGAAACGACGAGCCGGATGCCGCCGCGGTTGACGCCGGCGACGCGGTTGCCGACGACGCGGACATCGTCGAAGCTGCTGGGCCGTTCGTCGCCGGTGACGGAGAAGAGGATGCCGTCGCTTCCCGAGGTGCTCTTGGTGTCGTCGCCCCAGATGTCGTGGACGTCGAGGTTCTGCAGTACGTAGTGCCGGCCTTGGCCGTAGTTCTCGAGCTGGACATGGACGCCGCGCCGGTTGGAGCCGGGCGCGGCGCCGTTGGTGATCTCGAGGTCGCGGAGCTCGATCCACTGTGTGTTGCGCAGCAGGACCGTGTCCGGTGCGCCCGCGCCGTCGATCACCGGCTGCGCGCCAGGGCCGTAGGCGCCGATCTGGATCGGCGCACCGGGGCGGCCTTCCCCGGACGGGGCGAGGGTTCCGGTGCAGCGTGAGCCGCGCCGGAACAGTACGAGCTGACCCGGACGGAGACGGGTCGCGTTCACGGCGGCGAGGCTCGTGACCGGTCGTGCGGCCGAGCCGTCGCCGGGCGCGGTGGCGCTGCAGTCGACGTGGATCGTGCCCGGGCCGGCGGCTGTGGCGGGCGCCGCCGGAGCGACGACAGCCAGGCAGACCGCGGCCACGGCAAGGGAAGCGGGTGAACGGAACCTGGTCACGAGAAGACCTCCGCGGGCGGTTATGAGGTGAGTGCTAGTGACGTATTCCCCAGAACTACGTGCATAAACGCGCATTGCGCCTGAATGTGCCCGGGACGACTGCTCTCGGATCAGGTGGCGTGTCCTGCGGCGTCTCCAGGAACACGAAAGTCCAAGACTTGATTCTTGGGAGTCCATTCCGCCGATGACAGGCGTGTCTCACTGTGGCTAGACCCGGACGGAAGTCCATGCCCGCATCCGAACGCCGGCGGAGGCGTTGACCGCCTACGCCTCGAAGAGAGCGAGAGCCGATGACCCGTTCCCCTGCGTCCCGGCCGCTCAGCAGGCGGGCCCTGCTGGGCGGCGCCGCTGCGCTCGGAGCAGCTGCCGCCACTGGCGGACTGTCAGGTTGTGGCTCACCTGCCTCGCTCTCCGCGGACCCGAGCGAGCTGGTGCTGTGGTACTGGAACCGTGCGGTGACGCCGGAGCTCCTGGCGCAGGCCGCCGAGCACATCCCCGGCAGTCCCGGTCGTCGTGTCCGTGGAGACCTCATCGGTGCCGGCTTCGACACCAAGCTACGGACGAGCCTGGCAGGTGATGCCTACATCCCGAACATTACGCTGATCAATTCCAACTGCGCGCTGTACTTCCCGAACGAATCCCTGTTTCTCGACTTCTCCGAGCTCGGTGCAGCGCAGTACCGCGACCTGTACTACCCGTGGAAGTTGAAGCTGGGCACGACCCCGTCCGGCCGGTTGTGCTTCTGGCCGCTCGACACCGGTCCGACCGGCTTCTACTACCGGGCGGACCTGTTCGACAAGGCCGGGCTACCGTCTGCGCCCGACAAGGTCAGCGCCGCGATCCGTACCTGGGACCAGTGGATCGAGCTCGGCCGGGAACTCCGGGCCAACGGCGGACCGGCGATGGTCAACTCCGCCGCTGTCGTCTTCGGGCAATTCATCAACGCCAGCCCCGAGCGCTACTTCGACGAGCAGGACCGCCCGATCTTCGCAGCCGAAGGCAGCGCCGTACGGCGAGCCTGGGACACGGCGGTCAAAGCCGTCGACGCCGGGATCACCGGCAACCAGCAGACCGCGACCGGTCAGAACTCCGCCTGGGTGACCGGTGCGACGGCTGGGCACATCGAGGCTGTCTGGTGGGCGGAAATCCTCGGTGACACCGCACCGAAGACCAAGGGCCTCTGGCGGATCGCGGATCAACCGGTGGCGCCGGGGAACAGCGGTGGATCGTTCGTCGCCATTCCCCGGTCCTGCAAGGATCCCGAGGCTGCCTTCAACTTCACCACCTGGTTGACCAGTCCGGCGAACCAGGCCGTGGCGTTCAACAAGATCCAGCTGTTCCCGTCCTCGCCGGCGTCGTTCGAGCGGGGTGGCCTGCGTGCCGATGCAACGTTCTTCGGCAGCCAGAACATGCTGCGGTTCTTCTCCGACGCCGCTCGAAGAGTGCCGTCGACCTTCGTCAGTACCTACGAGAGTCAGGTTGAGGCCTTTGCCGCCGAGCTCGCGAACGTGGAGAGCGGTGGCAAGGCCCCGGAGCAGGCCTGGGAGGACGCGGTCGCCCAGGTGAACCGCGTGCTGAAGAAGCGAGGAGTGATCTGATGACGCTGAGCTTGACCACTCAACCGGCCGGCCGAACCGCGGGGACCGGTGCAGTTGCCAGAGGCCCCCGTCGCCCGCTGCGGTCATTCTGGCCCCAGTATCTGGCCGTAGCGCCGTTCTACCTGCTGTTCTTGATCTTCGGGCTGTTCCCCATCGGGTTCTCGATCTACTTGTCCTTCACCGACTGGGACGGGATCGGGAAGATCAAGTTCGTGGGCCTGGCTCAGTACCAGTACCTGATCAGCGACCCGCGGTTCTGGAACGCGGTGGGGAACACCTTGGTCATCTGGTTGCTGGCTACCGTTCCGATGCTGTTTCTCGCGCTGGTGCTCGCCTTTCTGCTGCACCAGAACATCCGGTTCAAGTCGGCGTACCGGGTTGCGTACTTCCTTCCCAACGTGACCAGCATGGTGGCGATGGCGATCGTCTTCGGGTCGGTCTTCTCGGACAGCTTCGGGCTCGTCAACTCGGCCCTCACCGCGCTGGGCGTGAACGAAGTGCCGTGGCTCTCCTCGAACTGGGGGATCAAGATCACCATCGCGGTCATGGTGATCTGGCGCTGGACCGGCTACAACGCGATCATCTACCTCGCCGGTCTGCAGGCGATCCCGACCGAGCTGTACGAGTCCGCCCGCGTCGACGGTGCCGGCAACTGGCACATCTTCAGCAAGCTCACTGTGCCGCTGCTGCGTCCGGTGATCCTGTTCACGGTGATCACCTCCACCATCGGCGGTCTGTCGCTGTTCACCGAGCCGCAGGTGCTGCTGGGCAACAACGGCGGCACCGACGAGGCAGGCATGACGATCGTCCTCTATCAGTACAACCAGGCCTTCACCCAGTTCGATTTCGGCTACGGCTCCGCGATCGCCTGGGCCTTGTTCATCATCGCCTTGGTGTTCGCGGTCATCAACTGGCGGCTGGTACGCGAGCGTAGTACGGACTCTTCGTCGCAGCGACGGCTGTGGACCGCCACGACGCGGAAGGGGATCACCCGATGACCGTCAGAGTAGTCTCCCGGCTCGTCACCCATCTGTGCGTGCTCTTCGGCGTGCTGCTGTCGGTGTTCCCGTTCTATTGGCTGGTGGCGATGTCCACTCAGACCACTGCCGAGATCTTCGGCTACCCGCCGCGGCTGACGTTCGGCCCGGAGCTGCTCACCAACATCCGGTCGGTGATCCACAACGTCGACCTGATCCAGGCCCTGTTCTACACGGTGATCGTGTCGGCGGCCTCGGCGCTGCTGGTGATGTTCTTCGACTCGCTGGCCGCGTTCGCGTTCGCGAAGTACAGCTTTCCCGGCAAGAGCGTCTTGTTCGTGGCGTTGCTGGTGACGATGCTTGTCCCCGGCAACCTTTCGCTGGTGCCGTCGTTCGTACTGATGAGCCACCTCGGCTGGGCCGGCAGCCTGCAGGCCCTGATCATCCCCGGGGCCGCCAATGCGTTCGGCATCTTCCTGCTCCGGCAGTTCGCGGCCGGGTCGATCCCCGACGAACTGGTGGACTCGGCGCGGATCGACGGCGCGGGGTTCTTCCGCACCTACTGGAGCGTGGGTGTGCCGATGCTGCGCGGCGGACTGGCCTTCCTCGGCATCTTCACCTTCATCTCGGCCTGGAACGACTACGTGTGGCCCCTGATCGTGCTGGTGAACCCGCGCGTGCAGACGCTGCAGACGGCGCTGTCGACGCTGAACTCGGTCTACGGCACCGACTACGGTGCGGTGATGGCCGGCGCGTTGGTGAGCTTGCTTCCACTGATCGGGATCTTCATCATCGGCTCACGGCACTTCATCGCCAACATCGCGGCGGGCGCGCTGAAGGGCTGAAGGGCTGTAGGCAGGCTGGTCAGGTCGTGGGGCTGTGGGTGACTGTGCCGTTGCGCCGGAACTCACGGGGCGGCAGGCCGACCCGGGTGGTGAAGAGCCGGCTGAAGTACGCCGGGTCGTCGTACCCCGTACGGTGCGCGATCGCGGCCACGGTGAGAGTGGATCCGGTCAGTAGCGCCTTCGCCTCGTTCAGCCGGACCCCGAGGAGGAACTCCTGCGGGTTCAGGCCGGACACGTTCCGGGTGGCGGCGCGGAGCCGCGGCACGGTGATGCCGAGCCGGGCGGCGTGACCGGGTACGGACGTCGGCGTACAGGCGCCGTCGCGCAGGCGTTCGACGAGTTCGGAGTCGTCCGGGCCGGTGCTGGGTGTGGCTTGGCCGGCGCCGATCAGCAGTTCGTGGAGGGCCGGGACGGCGCGTACGTCGGCCGCGGGGTGCGGCTGCCGGCAGAGGTCGAGCAGCCGGCCGAACGCCTGCTCGACGCGAAGCCGGTTCCCGGAGCGGGCGTCGAGTGGCAGTACCGGGCGTTCTGGGTCGAGGTAGCCGAGTGCGGAGTACGCCGCGGCGGCGGGACCGTCGTACAGCACCCAGGCCTGCGTCCAGCCGGACCCCGTCGGCCGATAGCCGTGCAGGACGCCCGGGAACAGCCACAGCACGGCAGGGGCCCGAACCTCGGTGATCCGACGGCTCGGGCCGTGCAGGAGGGCGCCGTGACCGGCACGGAGCAACACCGCCGCATGGCAGCCAAGGGCGCGTTCCGCGGTCGGCCCGGGCGGATTGCGCTCCTCGCCGACTCCGAGGCAGAAGAGTCCAAGTCGTCGATGTGCCGCGCCAGGAGTGAGATAGGTCGACCAGTCCTCAGACGGATGGGCGACGCCGGGGACCCGAGAACTCATACACCCAAGAATCCAACAGTCCGTCGACAGCTGTCCATCCGTAACTCTCGACGGTGTCGGCGTACGTGATGCTGCCGCCCGGCGCCAGTTCTCGTGATCAGGGTTGGTTGATGAGGGTTTGGGCGGCGAGGGTGATGAGGTGGTCCATGGCGGGGCCGTCCATGGTTGGGGGTTGGAGTAGGAGGCGGTGCACGCCTAGGGCGGCGTACTGGCGGGCGGTGGCCGGGTCGGGGATGCGGTCTGGGGTGACGGTGATCTCCAGGTTGCCGAGGTCGGTTGGGCGGTTCCAGCGCTTGGACGCTTCGCGGAGGCCGGTCAGTGCGGCCGCGGTTTGCCCGAGGTCGAGTTCCCAGCCGTACCAGCCGTTCCCCTGCTCGGTCGCGCGACGGTAGGCGGCCGGGGAGTGGCCGCCGACCACGATCGGCGGCCGCGGCCGCTGCACCGGTCGAGGCCGTTCGAAGACGTTGGCGAAGGCAACGAAACGCCCCTCGAAATGTGGAGCCGGTTCGGCCCACAAGGCCCGCATCGCGGCGAGGTACTCGTCGGTTCTGGCGCCACGTTCGGACAGCGGCACGCCGAGGGCAGACAGTTCAGGTTCGACGTACCCGACGCCGATCCCGACGGTGAGCCGTCCGCCGGACAGGTGGTCGATGGAGGCCAGCTGCTTGGCCAGCAGCACCGGCTGCCGCTGCGGCAGGACGATCACACCGGCTCCCAGGCGGATCCGGTCGGTGAGCGCCGCCAGATGTGCGAGCGCGACCAGCGCCTCGATCCGCGGCTGCTCGCGAGAGTCCTCGTCGTTGTCGGGCAAGGCGATGTGGTCGCCGACCCAGAGTGATTCGAACCCGGCGTCTTCGGCCAACCGGGCCCGGCGGGCCATCGTCGCCGGATCGGCGCTGCTGCCCCGATGCAGGCCGTACAGCCCGAACTTCAGTTCGTTCGCCATTCACGCTCCCGGGTTCCGGCAGCCGGGTTGTTCAGCTGCCGATGCCTGACGCTACACCGTAGACATGTGCATCAAAGCCTTTTGATCCTGTACGAAAGGCTGATCCTCACGAGCGTCCAGATCCACCGAGCCCCGGCCGCCCGCTCCTGGTAGCTTGGACTGAAGATGATCGAGAACATGAACGGGCACACGCTCCGAACGGTCGTGGCGATCGTGAACTCTGGGCCCGAAGTGGACGGCGTCGACCTGCTCGCCTCGATCGTGGACCTCTCCCAGGCGGTCGAGGAGTGGGTCGTCACCGACATTCCCCCGATCACGATCGGCGACCTGGAAGACGTTCGTTCGTTACGCGACAGACTCCGCCCCGTGTTCACGTCGCCGGACGACGAGACCCGGGAGCAGCTCATCAATGAGCTGCTCAGCACAGCTACGGTGCAGCCGAGGCTGGTTTCGCATGATCATCTCGGCCGGCATATTCACTACTTCCCTTTGCAGGCGCGTATTGCGGAGCACCTGCAAGCGGACTGCGGAATGACCCTGGCCATCGTCCTTGCCTCTGGGCAGGGGCGACGCCTGCGAGAGTGCTCGGCGCCGGACTGCGGCAGGGTCTTCGTCGACGTTTCCAGGAATGCAAATCGCCGCTATTGCGACTCCCGGCGCTGCGGGAATCGAATCAATGCCGCGGCATACCGGGCGCGACAGCGCAGTAGTTGACAGCTGCCGCCAGTGCCTACCCCTCAACGGTCATAGCGGTCTGGACGCTCAGAGCGTTCGCGCCGCACAGGATGACGACCGGTGGGGCATCGCTTGCGGAGCGAACCAGGCCACCCATCACTGCAGCGAATGCGGCACCAGCAGATGGTTCCACCGCCAGTTTGAAGTCTTGCCACAGATACTCTCGGGCCATCTCGATCGCCTTGTCGTCCACCAGGACGCTGGTGACGTCGGGGTTCTGGTGGCAGATTTCGAACGCCAGCGATCCGATGCGAGCAGCACCGAGGGTGTCGGCCGCCAGCGTGTCCACCTCGACGTCGACCGGCGCTCCGGCCCGAAGGGCTCGATTGAACGACGGCGCCCCCGTCGGCTCGACTCCGACGGTTTCATAGCCGAGGTACTCACCGGCAAGCGCAACACCGGCGAGGAGGCCACCACCTCCGACCGCGACGACGATCGGCCCGTGACCGGGTGACTGCTTGACCAGATCGAGGGCAACCGTGCCCGCACCTGCGACTGCATCGACAGAATTGTAGGGATGCAGCATCACGGCCTTCGTGCGATCGGCGATGGTTCCGGCGATCTCATGGGTTTCGGCATGTGTCTCGCCTTGTGCGACAACCTCGACACCGAGCTGGCCCAGTTGGGCCAGCCGGCTCGGTGACGCCCAGGTCGGGACCACGACAGTCAGAGCGACGTCGAGCGACTTGCAGGCTACCGCCGCCGCGATGCCGGCGTTTCCGCCCGAAGCGATGACGAAGCGCTTCGGTCCCGAGCGGCTGCTCTCGCGGGCCATTCGAATGACTGCGTTGTAGGCTCCGCGGGCTTTGAAGGTGCCCGAGACCTGGAGGTGTTCGAGCTTCAGGAGGACATCTCGCTCACCGTCCACCGTGCGCACCCGCGCCGGCCACAACGGTGTCTTCCGTACGAAGGGCGAGATGCGCCGTTCCGCCGCGAGTATCTCGCGCATCGATGGCACCGCACTCATGCCATCTCGCCGTCCGACAGGAGCGCTTCGACGAAGCGCACACCAGAACTCAGCTGACTGATCTCGATGAACTCGTCCTTCGTATGTGCCTGCTCGATCGATCCGGCGCCGAAGACGAGCGTCGGGATGCCGGCGCGCGCCAACTTCGAGGCGTCGGATCCGAACGGCACTCCGATCGGCGAGGGGTCGAGGCCCGCCGCGCGGAGCGATCGCCGAACATCGTGGACGAACGGTGAATCGGCATCCGCGTCCATGCCGTAGTCGATCAGCGAGGGCGGTCCTACTTCCGCCGCCGGCCACCGTCGCTCGATGTCCGCTTTGAACGCTTGCCAAATGTCCAGCGGGTCATCGGACGGGAGCGTCCGCTGATCGATCTCGATGGACGCCTCGGTCGGGATCAGGTTCACGCCTTCGCCGCCACGCATCGTCGTCACGGCGATCGTTCCCGCTCCGAGCAGCGGATGTACCCGATCGCGCAGCGCACCCGAGACGTCGTTGGCGATGTAGTTGGTGATCTCGGCACAGATGTAGATCGGATTGAGCTGAGCGTCGGGTCGCGAACTGTGTCCACCGGTTCCGCGCACGGATATCCGGCAGCGCAGCACACCCTTCTGGGCAACCACGAGCCGGAGGGAGGTCGGCTCACCGACGATCGCACCGATACATGCGGGGAGTTCGTCACACAAGGCCGTGACTCCTCGATAGCGTTCTTCCTCGTCGACGCAGGCGGCAATGACGACTCCGTGGTGCGGTCGCGCCCCACGAGACACGTTCTCGACCGCGGCCATGAAGATGGCGAGTTGCCCCTTTGCGTCGCAGACACCGCGTCCGGTAACGCGGTCGTGCGCTCCAGCCCGGCCCAGCGCGAACGGCGGAACGGTCATGCCGCCGACCTCGACGGTGTCGGTGTGTGTCTGCAGCAGGATCGTTCCTGGGAGCTCACCCGGCACGGTGACGTAGACGTTGGCCCGGGCAGGTACTGCGTCCTTCATGCGCGACGCCCAACCGTGTGCTCTCGCCCATTCGTCCACATACACAGCAACCTCGGTCTCGCCACCGTCCGTGGCACCAAGGCGTGGATTGACGCTCGGGATCGCGATGAGATCCTCGAGCAGTTCGATCACTCGCAGCGCGTTCACGTCCTGCCTCACGATATGCCTGCGCGCACGTGCGCAAGGAGTTGATCCAGGTTGTCCCTGAAGACGAGGCGCAGTTGCGAATCGTCGAGCGACTGCAGTCCTGGTACGTCCACTGCCTGCTGGAACGGTAAGAACTCGAGGACAGGCGAGTAGTCACTGCCCCATAGAAGTCGCTCAGGGCCGACGCTGTCGACGAGCCAATGAATCCAGTCGCACGCCGCGGCGGCGAGGTCATGAGCGCGCCCCGGTGCGACCGTTGCGTAGGCTCCGGAGAGTTTCGTGTGGCAGTTCGCCAGCATCAGCAGGTCCTTCGTCGCCGCCAGAGACTTGTCCAACGGATCCGGCTGTACGCCGGGTAACCCCAGATGGCTCATCATGAAGACCAGGTCCGGGCGGCGGCTCAACACGCCGTACAAGGCCCGGTGTGTGGCCGGGCCGGCGTTGATGCTGAGCAACAGCTGCTGCTCGTCGAGGACCGCCAGCGTCTGCGTCATCCAGCCGAACCAGTCGGGATCTTCTACCTGTTGCGCATCCACGTAAGCACTTGCCCCGACAAATCCTTTGGCACGGAGCTCGGCGATCGAGCTCGCCGTGGTTCCCGGCGCGATGTAGGCGACGGGATGCATCCACGCATTCGTCGTCGACAATGCGCGGATGAACTCGTTGTTCCCCTTGAACCGTGGGATGCCCTCGTAGCCGATGACAAGTGCGTCGGCGAGCTCATGTTGTCCGCGGAGCTCCGCATAGTGTGCGACTTCTCCCTCGGGATGTGCTGCCTGCTGACGATCGCTGTACGAGCCCTCGAAGAAGTGCACATGCGCGTCGGCGCGTCTGCGGGGTATCGGTCGGCGCATGGGCGGTCCAGTCCTCCTGATGATGATCAGGACGTCAGGTATTCGGGCGTGATCGGCACCGCAGTGCGGGTCGTTGCAGCGGTCGTTATGGCCTCGGCCAGGGCAATGCCGGCGAACGCGTCATCGAGCGAAACGATCTCGGACGGAACCCCCCGCCGTGCGCAGTCGACGAAATGGCTCAACTCGCGGCGCAAAGCCTGGTGCAGTACGTCCTCGTCGCTCCCGTCGAACCTGACGCGGAGGATCCCGGTTTTCAGAACCACGGTGAGCTCGTCACCGGGATACCGTTCGTTCTCGGTCAGCAGCCAGCTACTCGAGAACGACCAGGAAAGGCCGTTCGCCAGCTCCATGACGGCGGACAGGCAGACGCCGAGCTTGCCGTTCTCACCGACCGGCGCGACCGCGACGACGGAGGACGGCACCTCGCCGGTCAGCCACAAAGCCAGGTCGATGTCGTGGATCGTCGTCATCAGCGGGATGCCGACGTCGCTGAACAGGACCTGGTGGTCGCGGGGACGGTGGCGTTGTGCGTGTACGGCCAAGACGTCCCCCGGTTGCCCGGAACCGACGGTCCGGCGCAGTCCGAGGTATGGCGAGGCGAATCTCAGGATGTGCGCCGGAACGATCGGCGCGAGACGACTCGCTTCGCGGAGCGTGCCGAACTCGGCCCGGGAGACAGCGACCGGCTTCTCCACGAGTGCGGCGACACCGCGTGCCGCCGCCTGCGTCGCGAAGTCCGCGTGGGTCGTGCCGGGACTGACGATCGACACCGCATCGACGACATCCGCATCGAGCATGTCGACCGCGTCAGCGAATGCCGGAACACCGCCGGCCTTCTCCGCAGCCCGCGCGGCACGCTGGGGATCGGCATCTGCCACAGCGGTCACCTGGACACCGGGCATCTCCAGGTAGGCGTTCAAATGCGCAAGCCCGAATGTCCCCACACCGATGACACCGACCCGAACGTGATCAGTCATCGCACCACCCCCTCGCGCCAGAACGTTCAACCCATGGTCTTCGCCGCGAAGAGGCTCATGACCGTACTGCGTTAGCTGGTGATGGGAATCTAGAGGCTGCACGCGAGATCGTCAAGCGGACGGCGCTCGCGTGCGAGCCTCTGGCAGGCCTTCGTCAGTAGGTCGCGCGGCCGCCACTGATGTCGTAGACCGCGCCCGTGGAGAAGCTCACCCGGTCCGACGCCAGGAACGAGATGAGCTCGGCAACCTCCTCGGGCCGGCCGACTCGCTGCATGGGGATCAGGCTGGTGATGTGGGCGAGGACTTCGGGGCTGGTGCTGTCGTTCATCGGAGTGGCGATCACAGCCGGAGCGATCGCGTTGACGAGGACACCGGTGGTCGCGAGCTCCTTGCCGATGGACTTGGTCAAGCCGATCACGGCGGCTTTTGTGGCCGAATAGATGGAGAGATTCGGATTGCCGTCCTTGCCGGCCATGCTGGCGAAGTTGACGACCCGACCCCATCCGCGCTCGCACATGCCGGGTACGAACGCCCGCAAGGTGTTCACGGTGCCGACGACGTTCACGTCGATGACCCGGTGCCAATCGTCGGAGGTGGTGTCCAGCAGCGGTTTGTTCGGCCCCACGATGCCGGCCGAGTTGATCAGTACGTCGACGGGCCCGAGCTGTTCGGCGACCCGACCGAGTGCATGCTCATCGGTGACGTCGGCGGTCAGGTCCGCGCCCTGCAGGTCGAGTGTGTGTACTTGCAGCCCGTCGGCGCGAAGCCGTCGGGCCGCCGCGGCGCCGAGTCCACTGGCGCCGCCGGTGACGAGTGCGGTTCGAGTCATCGCTTCCCCTCGGATCAGGTGATCGGTTGGATCGCAGCTGACGGCGTGGTGCAGCGCACGTTGCCCACCAGGCAGTGCCGTATCCTTGCACGGCCTGAACGTCGAACATCCACACAGCCGACCGCCCTGGTGGGGCAGCGGTCGAAGATCGCAGTGCGATTCTCTCGCGTGCGATCCCGCACGCCCAGGGCCGTCGCCCAGATCGTCGAGGCTCTCGGACATTCGCCGGGAGCTCCTATTCAGAAGGGCTTCGCATGACATTGACGGGTCAACGTGTACTGGTGACCGGCGGCACCCGGGGGATCGGACGAGCCATCGCCGATGCGTTCCTAGGCAGGGGATGCGAGGTCGTCACGATCGACGTCGATCCCGCCGACACGTCCTGGCCGCACTACCAATTCGATCTGGCGGACACCGCCGGGATCGCTGATCTGGTATCGACGATAGTGCAGCAGGAGGGACCGCTCGACGTCCTGGTCAACTGTGCCGCGATCCCCAGCCGGGTGGCGTTTGCGGACCTCGGGATCGACCACTTCGACCAGGTGATGAGCGTCAATCTCAAGGCGGCGGTCTTCCTGGCCCAAGCCGTTGCCCGTGGAATGGCTGACCGCGGCTACGGCCGAATCGTCAACATCACGTCGATCCACGGCTCCCGCGGTGAACGAGAGTGTCTTGTCTACGACATGTCCAAGGCCGCACTGGGCGCGTTGACCCGGACGCTCGGTGTGGAGCTGGCCGGATCCGGAATCCTGGTCACCGCCGTAGCGCCGGGTTTCATCGACACCCGTGGCGCCGATCTGACGACGGACAGCTTCACGACGGTCTACCAGCAGTTCGGCAAGCTGCCGCTCGGCCGTGCCGGGCGGCCCGAAGAGGTCGCCGAACAGGTCGTTTGGCTGGCCAGCCCGCAGAACAGCTACGTGACCGGAACCGCGTTGGCCGTCGACGGTGGCCTCTCGGCCACCTTCTGACCCTTTGGATAAGTCACGGGCAATCGTCGGCTAGCACCTGATGTGAGGTAGTCGAGATCCTGCTCTTTATCTTTTGCCGACAAGGTGCATAGTCTTGGTCCAGACCAGGCTACCCCCATTCACCGCTCGAAGGGGATCATCATGGACCGCATCATCACGTCAGGAGTAAACCGGAGAACGTTTCTGGTTGGCAGCATCGGCACTGCTGCCGCGCTCGGCCTGTCGAGCCGGCCGGGCGTCGCGTCGGCCGCACCGACGTTCAAGGTGTACAACGCCGTTCGGGCACGCCCCGACCTGAGTGCCTACGGCGTCCCCAAGCGCACGATGATCTACCAGAATGCGCTGGTCGTGAACGGGACCGGCGACGAGACCCTCGTGAAGAACACGATCCAGACCAACATGACGGCCGGGGTCACTCAGGCGTGCTTGGACATCGAGGCATGGCCGCTGGACAGCCTCCCCGATGCCGACTTCGCGGTGAACGCGGCCAAGTACAACGAGGTCGCGGGCTGGGTGAAGGAAGTGAGTCCGTCGTTCCGCCTCGGCTGGTACGGCATCCTGCCGCGGCGCGACTACTGGTCGGTCATCCAGGGGACCACGGCCGCCTGGTACGCGGACAATGCCCGGCGCCAGGTCATCGCGGATCACGTTGACGACGTCTATCCGTCGCTCTACACGTTCTACACCGACCAAACCGGCTGGGTGAACTACGCGAACGCCAACCTGACGCAGGCCGGGATCTACAACCGTCCCGGCTACGCGATCATCTGGCCGAAGTACCACCCCAGCGCGCCCGCGGACATTCGCGGAACCTTCATCGCTCGTGACTACTGGCGGCTGCAGCTCGAAACCGTCCTGGCCCACCAGCAGTCGGCCGGCTCTGCCATCGTCGGCGTCGCCATCTGGAACGACGACTCGACCTGGGACCCGACCGCCGATTGGTGGCTGGAAACGATCGACTTCGTCAACGATCACAATCTCGGCTAGCCGCCACCACCGAAGGAGACCCATGTCTTTCGAGCTGTCCAGACGTTCCCTGCTCGGTGGCCTCGGAGCGACCGCGGTCGCCTTCGGCCTGACCCGGACCTCGTCAGCGGCCGGCGCCACCGGCCTGCCTTTCGTGGTCGACGGGGCCGCCAAAGCAGTCGTCGTCGTACCGGACGCTGCCGATCCGCAAGTGAGTGCGGCGGCCGCGACATTGATTTCGACGATCGCGACCTCAACCGGCGTGACCCTCCCAAGGCTTACCGAGTCGGCAGCTACGGAGACCGCCTACCCAGGATGGACCCGGATCAGACTGCGCGTCGCAAGCGACCGAGACACCGACGAACTCAGCCGGCAGGCGCTCTCGTTACCCGGCGACGGCTACTTGATCGCACCGGCCCAGACGGCGGTCACCGTCATCGCGGCATCGCCGTGGGGTACTCGATTCGGAACCTACGCGCTGCTGACCAAGGTCGTCGGCGCCGAGTGGATCATGCCCGGCCCGTCCGGCGCGGACATCCCGGCGTCGACGAATCTCGACGGGCCGGCAGCGACGATCCTGTCGGTACCTGCCTTCGCCAGTCGTCAGCTCTATCCGCTGGGCATCGGAAACACCTGGGACAGTACGAACGTCCTGGCCAAGTGGGGCGCCCAGAACCGCATGCACGAGACGCGAAGCTATTCGCACAACCTGTCGCGGATCTTCTCTCCGGCCCTGTACGGCGATCCGCAGAAGCCGGATACCTATCGACCTCAGCTCTATCCCCTCCGAGGTGGCGTACCGTACATCCCGCCGGCGACGACGGCCACCGGCTGGCAGCCGCGCCTGACTGTGCCGGAAACGGTTGATATCGCCGCGCAGGCGGCGATCAGCGCCTTCGACGCGGACCCGGAACGCCGGGCGTTCTCGCTCGGCATCAACGACTCCGGCGGATTCAGCGAAGACGAGTACGAGCTGAGCGGGTACGACGAGTTCGGCCTCCGCAGCCTGTCGAACGTCTACTACGCCTGGGTCAACGCCGTCGCCGAAAAGGTCGCCGTCGCCTATCCGGATCGGCTGCTCGGGCTCATCGCCTACAACGAGGTGGCCGCCCCGCCGGACTTCGACGTACACCCGAACGTGATGCCGTATCTCTGTCGCGATCGGTACGGCTGGGTCGATCCGGGCACCAAGGCGGCTGATCTCCGCAGACACGAGGCCTGGCAGCGGCGGGCGTCGACCTTGGGCTGGTACGACTACGCGTACGGCGCTCCCTACCCGATCCCCCGGATCGCCGGCACGGCACTCCAGGACGCGTATTCGTACGCGGCCGGTCATGACGTTCAAGGCGTCTTCGCCGAGCTCGCGCCGAACTGGGGCGACGGGCCGAAGGCCTGGATGTTCACGAAGCTCCTGTGGGACCCGAGCCTGGATGCGTCAGCCCTGCTGGAGGAGTGGTGCCGGCGGGCCGTCGGGCCGGCTGCCGCCGCCGATCTGATCGCCTACTTCCAAACCTGGGAAGCGATCTGGACAGATCGGGTGCCTGCCACCGAATGGTTCGGCGCCACTGGTGGGTCGACCTACTTTCCCTTCTACCAGGCCGACTTCATCGACGTCATCGAGCCTGCCGAGATCGCCCAGCAGCGCCAACGCCTGGAACGCGTCGAGCTCCAGGCCGACTCCGCGCCGAGGAAGGCCAGGGCCGAGGTCCTGCAGCGTGCGTTCTCCTATTACGAGGCGTCGGTCCTCAGCTTTCCGCGCGCGACCCCGCCACCGGTTGACGAGATCACCGCGTCGGCCCTGTTGGACGACGTGACCGGCCGGCTGGACGATTCCATCGCCCTCGCCGCCAAGCGAGGCCAGCTGATCGACGAATTCAACGGGGACCCGCTGCTTCGCCACTCCACGGACGCCCGGAAGGTGGGGATGAACTGGTCGGGCTGGAACCTGCCGGTGCTCTGGCAGCTGGCCGAGTTCATCCAGTGCGGCGGCGCGGCTGCCGCGCACGTACGGACGAAGGTCCGGCAGCTGATCGATTCGGCAGCGTCGGCGAACGTCAAGAGCTACGCCGAGATGTTGCTGCAGGTGGCGGATCGCGAGGTGACCACGCTCGGTGTGAACACCCGGTTCGCCGACGGGACGATCGCGCCCTGGCTGATCGAGTCCAGCGAACCGCCGCGCGAACCCGCGGTCATCGCGACCGAGCACGGTCGCCACCTTCTCCGGGTGGCCGGCGGCTTTCGCTCGGGCGGTATTTCCCAGGCCATTGCGGTGCAGCCAGGGCTGATCAGGCACCACCTCCGGTACCGGGTCACCGCGGATGCAGGCTCCGGTGGTGCGATGCAGCTGACCTGGTACCTGCTCAACGCCACCGGCGGCCTCGTCCAGCTGTATCGCGGCCGCCGTCGTCAGCTGTCCGGCACCGGCGGGCACTGGACCGACCTGGTAGGACTGGAGATGCTGCCGGCCGGAGTGACCACGGCCAAGCTGTACGTGTCGTTCCTGGGCATCCCGGCCCAGACCACGGTTGATTTCGATCGGATCGAGTTCAACCAGCTCCGCTGACCACCACCGCCCCGCCGGTCGCAGTGCCACCGGCGGGGCACCTCAGCCCTTGACCGCGCCGGTGAGAACTCCCTTGGTGAAGTGCTTCTGCAGGAAGGGATAGACACAAGCGATCGGGATCAGCGAGAGCACCAGGATCGCCATCTGCAAGGCCGGCTGGGACGGTGGCACGGCGCCGGCATCGGTGACGCCGACTTGGCTGTTGTTGATGAGGTACTGCCGCAGGACCAGTTGGATCGGCCACTTCTTCTGGTCGTCGATGTAGAGCATCGCCGAGAAGAAGGTGTTCCAGAAGTTCACGGCGTAGAAGAGCCCGATAGCAGCCAGGATCGGCTTCGACAGCGGCAGCACGATGGTCCAGAAGATCCTGAACTCGCCGGCACCGTCGATCAGAGCCGCCTCCGTCAGTTCAGCGGGAAGGCTTCCGAAGAACGCGCGCATGACGATGACGTTGAAGGCGCTGACGGTCACCGGGATGATCAAGGCCCACAGCGAGTTCAGCAATCCGAACTGTTTGACCGTCAGATACATCGGGATCATGCCGGCGGAGAAGAGCATGGTGGCCAGGACGCCCAGCAGGATCACCCGCCCGAACAACAGGTGCGTGCGCGACAACGCGTAGGCCAGCGTCGACGTCACCGCCAGAGCCAGCAGCGTGCCCACGATCGTGACAAAGGCGGAGACTCCGAGCGCGGTCGTCACCTGCCCGCCGGCGAGGATCGACCGGTAGGCGTCGAACGTCGGACGCTCCGGCCACAGCACCAGGCCGCCACCTCGGCCGACCTGCGACGAATCGGCGAGCGAGGTCGAAACCACCATCACGAACGGGCCGAGCACGATCAGGCAGCACAGCGTCAAGATGATCATCTTGCCGACCTCGGCCGGTGCGTGCGGCCGACGAGTGAGCGAGGTCATTTGTCGGCTCCTTGGTAGATGCCGGCTTCACCGAACAGATGCGCCAGCTTGTTGGCGGCGAGTACGAGCACGACGCCGATCACACCCTTGACGAGACCGACCGCCGCGGACGTGCCCCACTCTCCGCCGACGATCCCGTTGTTGTAGACATAGGTGTCCAGCACCTCGGAGGCGTGCGCACCGACGGCAGCCTGCTGCAGGACGATCTGCTCGAAGCCGACCGACAAGAGGTCGCCGATGCGCAGGATCAGGATCAAGATGATCACCGGCCGGATACCTGGCAGCGTGATGTGGAACAGCTGCCGCCAGCGGCTGGCGCCGTCGACCTCGGCCGCCTCGTACAGGTTCTGGTCGATTCCAGCAAGGGCGGCAAGGAACAGGATCGTTCCCCAGCCGCAGTTCTTCCAGATGTCCTGGAGGATCAGCAGCGGCTTGAAGAAGCTCGGATTGCCGATGATCTCCGGGTGCGGTCCACCGAGCGCGGACATCAGCTGCTCCAGCGGGCCGCCGAAGCCCAGCACGTGCTGGAAGATCGCAACGACGACGACCCAGGACAGGAAGTGCGGCAGGTAGAGGACGGACTGCACGACCCGCTTGAACCGCTCGGAGACCAGGCTGTTCATCAACAGGGCCAGGGCGATCGGCGCCGGAAACGTGAAGATCAACTGCAGGAACGTGATGATCAGCGTGTTTCGCAGCGCGTTCAGGAAGGCCGGATCCCCGTCGAACAGGATCGAGAAATTGCCCAGCCCGACCCAGTCCGACCCGAGGATCCCGATGAAGGGCTGATAGTCCTTGAACGCGATCACATTTCCGAGCAGCGGCAGATAGTAGAAGCTCGCGAAGATCGCCACACCGGGCAATGCCAGCAGCAACAGACTCCAGTCTCGCCGCAGCCGCCGCGCGAGCAGGGCGCGCGGCGGTTCCGAACGGGAGCTCACCCGGCGGCCCGGCCCAACTCGTCCGCGATCTTGTCGCCGATCGCCGTCTTCCAGGAGCGGACCAGGTCGTCCCAGGTGGAGACCGGTGCGGCTCCGGTCAGGATGCTGCGCTGGGCATCGGTGATCCGCTTGGCGTAGCTGGCGCTCTTCGCGACGTCGGTCTCCGAGTACAGCCCCAGGGACGCGTCGTCGACACCGGACGGCATCTTCGCGGTCAGATAGGCATGCTGGGCTTTGGTCACGTCGTCTTGACCGGGCGTGTACAGGGCCGCCTGGGCGTTGCCGCCGCAGTACGACCAGCCGGCCAGGATGTTGGCGGACTGGCCGTCGCGGAACTCGGGATTTCCCTTGACCATGTCGTAGGTGACACCGGGCGCACCGTAGTTCACGTCCAGGAATTCCTGGGTGCCGAACGGTGAGGCCAGGAAGTCGGCGATCCGGAGAAGTTCCCGCAGCCGTTGGTCACTGCTCTGCTTCTTGATGGCGATGAACGCCGGGTAGCCGGCGACGCTCTTGAAGATCGACGCCCGCCCGCCGCCACCCCACTTCGGCAGGTCGACATGGCCGAGGTTCCACTTCGGCTCCTGCCGGGCCCACAGTCCCCAGCCGGTGAAGGACTGGTGATAGAGCGAGATGGTGCCGGCTCGCAGCCACTCGGCGGTCTGCGGTGAGAAGGACTCGGGGTGCAGGTAGCCGGCCGCGATGATCTTGGCGCATTCGTTGAGCGCGTCCTTCATCTGCGCCGACTCGAGCTGGTTGACGAACCGTCCGTCGACCTTGTGCCATCCGTTGGGCGCACCCATCATCTGGAGTACCAGCGGAAGGAGCCAGCTGGTCGGATCCTGCCCCATCGCGAACTGGTTCCGCTTCCGATCGGTCAGCTCGGCGAAGAGGGCAACCAGCTCCGGTCCCGAATTGATCTTCGGATTCGGATCGATGCCTCTGGCCCGCAGGAGATCGCCACGCGTGGACAGAATCGATCCGGCCGGTGGCCGAGGCTGGGCGATCCCCCAGAGCCGGCCTTTCACCTCGGGGATCTTCCAGGTGGCCGGCGGAATGTTGGCCAACGCCGGATACTCTTTCACGCCGTCCCCGCCGAGGACGTCCGAGAGGTCGGTGAAGTATTTTTCCAGCAGTTGCGGATATTTCGGCACCAACGCCATTTGGACAAAGTCGGGGAGGTCGTTGCCGGCCATCGTCACCTGGAATTTGTCCAGATAGTACGTCGCAGTGACGACGACGGCGTCCAGCGAATTCCCGGACTGTGTCCGGGCGAGCCGGTACGCCAGGTTCGCGTCCGGAGCGACGTTCGGAGCGGTGCCTTGGAGCAAGGCGGTCGCGGGCGCGGTACTCGGCAACGGGAATCCCGGACGTTTGATCGGCGGTGCCGGAAACCCGAGGAATCCGGGGGCTACTCCGTCGATGGTCCCCGGCAGATCCGGTTTCACGTCGTTGAAGGGCACATAGATCGGTGGCGTGTAGCGAGCGCCGGACGACCCGTTGCCGTTCGGCTGCTGACCTGACGCGCACCCGTCCAGGCCCAGCGCCAGTAGGGCACCGGCGCTGCCGCCAAGAAGGGTGCGCCGTGACAACCGCGACTCGTGGTAACTCATATCAGTCCTCCCGCTGGATGCGGTGTGCTCCGCCTTGGTGGCTAAGGAGCATTCGCGACTTGCCCCTGACGAGGCGATCGAGAGTGACAGTAGAACCCGGCCTGGTTCAGGTCAAGAGATCCGGACCGGCTTCCTTGCTGGTCGACCTGCGCGGGCGTCAGTGCGCAGGCTGTCTACGGCCCGCGGAGCGGGCCGGGTTGAGCGCCTCGATGCGGGCCGCTGGTCGGCTCAGCTCGACTGCCGTCGGATCAGGTGCGTGAAGTCGTACCGGTCGGCGCGGTACGTGGAGGTTGCGATCTCCACGACCTGCGAAGTAGTGTCACTGGTTATGCGCCTGACTTGGAGTGCGGGTGACTTTGCCGGCACCATCAGCCACCGGGCGATCGGGCGGTCGAGCGAGATCGCCCGCGTCCGCTGGATCGAGCTGGCCACCCGGATCCGGAAGTGCCGGCCGAACAAGTCGTACAGCGACCCCGTCAGGTCGGCGGTCAGGATGTCCGGCATCAACCGCAGTGGGACCCGGACCACCTCGTGGCACATGGGAATCCCGTCGGCCAGGCGGAGCCGCTCGATGCGGGCCAGCGGGGTGTTCGGTTCGAGCCCGAAGTCGCGGGCCTGGGCGTCGTCCGCCGGCTCCGCCGCCGCGTCGATCAAGCTCGAACTCGGGACCATGCCGCGGGTCCGCATGTCCTCGGTGAATGACGTGAGGGACCGGTCCTTCGAAATTCGCGACTCGGCGACAAAAGTCCCGGTGCGTCCGACTCGGTAGATCAGTCCGTCATCGAGGAGTCCGCCGAGCGCCTGCCGCAAAGTCATCCTGCTGACCTCGAACCGTGCGGTCAGTTCGCGCTCGGTCGGCAATTGCGCGTGCGGAGGCAGCTGCGCGATGTCTTTCTCCAATTCGCGCCGTAAGAAGAGGTGTTTGGGAATGTCATTCATCTCACCCGCCAGGCTACATGTCTTGACGCGGACGAGTGCAGCTGCCTAGCCTTGGTCTAGACCAAGGTGATTGGGCTTCGGCACCTGTCGTGCCAGGCCCGTTCAGCACATCGTCACGGACGCAGGAGTCATCCATGGTGCCGGGATCCGACCGCTCCCTCGAAGCTGCTTCTGCTCATTCTCCAAGCTCTGCGGAGGAATCCGAGTGGCCGGAGATCCTGGTCGTGGGCGGCGGTCTTGGCGGCATCGCCGCGGCCCTGGCGGCGGCCGAACTCGGCGCCCGCGTGCTGCTGACGGAGGAGTCGGCATGGCTCGGCGGCCAGTTGACTTCCCAAGGCGTGCCGCCCGACGAGAACGGCCTGATCGAGACGATCGGCGGCACCGGCACCTATCGCCGGCTTCGGCGGGGCATCCGTGCGTACTACCGGGATCACCAGAAATTGACCCAGGCGGCCGCCCGGTCCTCCTTCCTGAATCCCGGTAACGCCCACGTGAGCAGAATCGCCCACGAGCCTCGGGCCGCGTTGGCGGCCATCGATGAGTTGTGCGCCCCCCTGCTGGCCAGCGGTCGGATGCGGATCCGGCGTGGGTGGACGCCGGTCAGCGCGTCCAGCGAGGCCGACGCCGTCCGGTCCGTCACCTTCTCCACCGCGGACGGAGACCTGATCACGGTCGAGCCGAGCTATGTGCTGGATGCTACTGAGGACGGCGGTTTGCTCGACCTGGTCGGCTGCGAACACGTGCTCGGTTCCGAGGCACAGACCGACACCGGTGAGCCGCGTGCTCTGACGGGCGCCGCCGATCCCCTTGACCAACAAGCCATCACCTGGTGCCTCGCAGTCGAGCATCGCCCCGGCGAACGTCATGAGATCGGCAAGCCGGCTGACTACGACATGTGGCGTGCCTACCGGCCCGACTTCTGGCCCGGGCCGCTGCTGTCCTTTACCGGCTGCAACCCACACACGCCTCGAGAGGCGATCACCTGGCCGCTGTTCGCCGAGCCCGGCGGCTGGTCGCTGTGGACCTACCGCCGGATCCGCGACGGATCCCTGCACGATCCGGCGACGAGCGACATCTCGATCCTGAACTGGCCGCAGAACGACTACTTCGTCGATCCGGTCGTGGGCGTCACCCCCGAACAGAGAGAAGCCAGGCTGGCCGCGGCGCGCAACCTGTCGCTGTCGCTGCTGTACTGGCTACAGACCGAGGCTCCCCGCAGCGACGGCGGCACCGGCTATCCAGAGCTCGCGCCCGCCGCGAACGTGTTCGGCACCGCCGACGGGCTGGCTCTCCGGCCGTACCTCCGGGAAGGACGGCGAATCCAGGCAGTCACCACTGTCGTCGAGCAGGACATTGCCTTCGACAGCCGGCCCGATGGACCGCTCCAGTTCGCGGACTCGGTCGGTGTCGGTCACTACCGGATCGACCTGCACCCGAGCACCGGCGGCCGCAATTATATCGATTTCGCGGCCCATCCGTTCCAGGTGCCACTCGGAGCGCTGATACCGATCCGGTTGCGGAACCTGTTGCCTGCGGCAAAGAACATCGGGTCGACCCACATCACCAATGGTTGCTATCGCCTGCATCCGGTCGAGTGGACCATCGGCGAAGCGGCCGGAGCATTGGCCGCCTTCTGCCTGAGACACAACGTCCAGCCCGGCCAGGTCCAGGCGACCGCCGCACTCACCGAACAGCTGCAAAGCATTCTCACCGACAAGTTCGATACCACGCTGCGCTGGCCGACGGACTACACCGAGGGCTATATCGCCGGCGAGGTCGCCAAACGCCGAGAAAGAAGCTGATGATGACCCTCCCCATCGACCGTATCGACGATTCCGTCGGCCGCGCGATCCGCTGGCTGATCACCTTGCTGCCCGAGGAGGACGGCTCGGCCGGCATCTGGGAGCGACTGCGGATCGACCAGGACGATGCCGTCGTCCGGAGAGTCCGGCCCGACTGCACCGCGGAGACCGCGGCCCTGCTCGATGCTGCCGGGGCCGTACAGGAACGACCGGACTACGGGAAACTCGCGGGCTCGATGCGCGGCTGGCTTCAGTGCGTTCAACGGCCGGACGGCGGATTCCCCTTCTACGAGCTGACCCCGGCGCCCAACGGCACTGCCGACGATGGCGCCACCGCCGACCTGATGTGGCCGAACGACAACGGCAAGGTGCTGGAACTGCTGTGCCTGGGCGACTATCCACGCGAGTCGACGACGCGGCTCGCGTCGTACCTGATCGACAATCAACGCGAAGACGGCTGGTTCAGCCTGGACGCCGTCGACTATCGGGGTCCGTGTTTCGTGTCCTGGCCGGTAGTAGGCCTGGCCCGCTACTACGCGAGCTCCGGCGACGAGCGAGCCGCTGCCGCCGTCACCAAGGCGATCGGCTACTTGAGATCTCTTCAGTGTGCCGACGGCCGGCTGAAGACGACGTACGAGATCAGCGGAACGGAGAACTGGCGACCGGTGTCGTCGGAGACCGCCGAGGCGCTGCGGGCCTTCGCGCTGGCTCATCGATTGGTGGGCCTCGACACGCGCGCCGAGATCGCCGGCTGTCGGGAGTTTCTGACTCGCCTGACCACGGCCGAGGGGGCAATCCGCAACTGCGACGCAGCCAGCGTGGGCGCCTCGGAACAGGCGGATCCGGCACTCACCGATCTCGTCTACACCTGCGGGTACGCTCTGCACGGCTGGCTCGATGCCTGGCGGGCGACCGGCGAGCGAAGCGATCTCGCCGCAGCGGTCAGCCTCGGCGAGTTCTTGATCTCGATCCAGGTCGATGATCCGTCGGTGGCGTGGGACGGCGCCTGGCGTGGCTCGTACGACGTCGATCAGCGGACCTGGCGAGGACGTGCCAACCAGTCGAACCCGATCGACGAGGGTGGCGAGTTCTCGGTCTACACCGGCTGGACCACCGCCACGATCGCGACCGGTTTGCTCCGGATCCGGAACGAGCTCGCCCGGGCCCCTCGATGATCGCAACCCCGGCCGGCTTCGATCCGCCTTCGGACCCGATGGATGGCGTACGGTCGCTGTTCGGGTCTCCCGACCCGGTGACGTGGCTCTTTACCGGGGACAGCGTGACCCAGGGCTCCGCCTATCTGCACGGCCATCGCGACTACACCCAGCTCTTCGCGGAACGCGTACGGGTCGAGCTCAAGCGCTCGGCCGATGCCGTGATCAACACCGCGGTCGGCGGCCGTACGATCGCCGCGGTCGCAGCCGACGCCGATCGCGCGATTCTCCGCTATCGACCGGATGTGGTGATCTTCGGGGCCGGCCTCAACGACTCCCGCGGTGGGGCCGAGGGTGTGGCGTCCTTCGTCGACACCTACCGCGACCTGTGCCGGCAGGTGGGTGCGGCCGGCGCCAGAATCGTCCTCCAGACACCGAATGGCTTCCTGCCCTCGGCAGCCGATTTCATCGTCGATCATCTCGCCTCGTACACCGAGGCGATCCGGGCGCTGGCCGTTGAACTGGCGCTTCCGCTGATCGATCACGCCGAGGTGTGGGCGACCGCCACCGACGAGGCGGTGCCGGACGAGTGGATCGGCAGTGGCTGCCATCCGAACCACTTCGGCCATCGCGTGATGGCGAACGCCGTCTTGCGGAGCCTCGGCATCTTCGACCCGGACTCGGCGACCTGCCGACTCTACATTCCCTGAGCAGGCCGGTGGCCGGCGGCGGAGCGATAGATTCCATCGAGGACGGCGACGGTCGCGACTCCGTCGTCGGCTGTGATCATCGGTTCGGTGCCCGCGATCAGGGCTCGGAGCACGTCGGCCCATTGGGCGACATGGCCGGCGATGCCGATGGCTCTTGGATCCGAGGCGCCGCTGGGCGGCACCTCGATCTCGGTAGGACGCGGCGCGGTCGGGAAGTCCCACCGGCTGATGCCCGACTGGGTGAGGTGGACCGAGCCGGTGGTCGTCCAGATCGACAGTTCGGACGGCTCGCCCACGCGTGTGGCGGTGGTGGTGGCGATGACGCCGAGCGCGCCATTGGCAAAGCGGATTGCGGCGACCGCGGTGTCCTCGGCCGCGATGTCGTGGCCAAGTGTCGCCGTATGCCCGGCCACCGCGACGGCACCACCGAACAGCCAACAGAGCAGGTCGGCATTGTGCAGACCCTGGTTCATCAGGGATCCGCCGCCGCCGTCGGCATCGGCTCGCCAGTCAGCCTCCGCGTAGTACTCGTCAGAGCGGTGCCAATGGACGAACGTCTCGCCGAGGACGACACGACCGAGTCGCCCTGACGCGATGGCCGCCTTGAGCTCGAGGTTCAGCGGCTCGAACCGCCGTTGGGCGACCGGGCTGACGATCAGGCCGGCGGCGGCGGCCTGATCGCGTACGCGTTCGGCGTCCGCCGTGGTCAGCGCCATCGGCTTCTCGACCACCACGTGCTTGCCGGCACGCAGTGCAGCCGACGTGTGCTCGGCGTGCAACGCACTCGGCGAGCACACCGCCAGCACGTCGATGCTCTGGTCGGCGATCAGCTCGCCGGCCGCCAGACGTCGCGCATCGGGCCACCCGAACTCAGCGGCCGACTGTCCCGATCCGCTGAACGCCTCCAGCGACACCTCGGTACCCGAATCTGCCAGGGCGGCCAGCGCCTGCGCATGAGTCGCCCCGATTCCACCCAGCCCGAGGATGCCGATCCTGATCATCACGGGAAGTTCGACAGCCGCCGTGCAGTCTCCATCACGTCGACCACTCGACGTACGCTCCTCATCGTGACGAATGGTTCGGCCTTGTTGCGAATGGTGTCGTAGAGCAGCTCGTAGTATTGATCTGTCCGGCGATCCTCAGGATCGACCGTGACCGTGGTCTCCTCCCAGTCCAGCGCCTCAGAGGCTGGGTAGGCGCGGCCATCGGGCGCGGTGTCCTTGGCTTCGCGGACCGGAAGGCCGGACAAGTCGGTACGGCGGACGTGCAGCAGCTGCGCCGTACCGGTGATCGTGCCGAGAGTTCCGGCAACGAACCAAGGTTCCTGCGGGCTGGCGATCGCCATGCTGGACTCGAGATCGATCACCGGCCCGTGATCGGGCCGAATGGTCAGTTTGACGTGGTCCTCGGCATCACCGGCGCTGATCGTGTGCCGGAGATCGGCGAAGATCTGCAACTCGGCGTCCGGCACCAGCGTCATGAGCTGATCGAGGAAGTGCAGCGCGGTGTTCGGCAGTTCACCGCCGCCCATCCGCCGGAGCGTCTGCCAGTCGTCCCGGCGGGAGTAGCGATGCGTCGTACGACGGATCAGCAGCGGCTCGCCGATCCGGCCGGAGTCGATGATGTCGCGGATGGCCAGGAAGGACGGCTCGAGGCGCTGGTTCTGGAAGGCTGTGACGACGCGCTCGGCTTCGGCGGCCAGCTCGACCAGTCGGTCGACGTCCTCCACGGTCGTCGCGATCGGCTTCTCCACCACGACGTGCTTGCCGGCCGCCAGCGCTGCCGAGGCCACGGATACATGGGTGTGTGACGGCGTGGCCACGGTGACCACGTCCACCGCCGGATCGGCGAGCAGTTGGGACGGCTCGGCGTAGGTTTCGCAACCGAAACGAGCGGCCGCCTCCTCTCGGCGGCCGGCATCCGGGTCGGCCACGGCCACGATCTGGAACAGCTCCGGCAGCCGCGCGATGCCTGCGGCGTGGATGTCCCAGCCGCTGCGGCCAAGTCCGACGATACCGATCTTGATCTTGTCTTCGAGCACGCCTGTGCTCGGGTCGTTCGGCATCAGCTGAGCTCCTTGGCCTGCTGCAGTTGTGCACGGATTCGTTCGGTCACCGCGATCGGCGTGACGAGGCTGAGCCCGTCGGTCTGCGGTACTTCGCCGCCGACGACGGCCATGAATCGGGTCAGCAGGGGAAGGTTGTAGTCCGCGCCGAGGGTCAGATCGCGCGCCCCGGACCCGTGCCGTCCGACCACCTCCGCGTGAAACGGAACCTGACCGTGCTCGTCCGGAACGACGAACCGCATGGTGACCAGGACGCCGCCGACCGAGGTCGTCGCGACGATTGCCGACGGCTCCTGGTGAACCGTCAGCCGCTCGAGATCGGGGAGCTGGTCCGCGGCTCCGGCAAGCAGCAGCGCGGTTTCCACGGTGTGGATGCCGTAGAAGAAGATCCCCGAATACGGGCTGTCCGGGTCCGCTGGGCCGGTCACGGAGACCGCTTGTAACGGCCCCACCTGGTCGGTGAGCGCGGTCAGCTCGGAGATCTCCGGTGTGAATCTCACAGCCGAGGCGGACAGCAGTTGAGCCCCTGCTCTGGCGCTTCCAGCCACCAGCGCTTCTGCTTCGGCGGTTGTCGTGGCCAGCGGCTTGTCGATCAGTACCGGGATGCCCGCTTGCAGCAACGGCTCAGCTTGCTGTGGATGCAAGGCGCCGTCCCGGCTGCAGACAATGGCCGCGTCGACCACGCCGGCGAGATCTTTCGGGCTGTCGAGAACCTCGAGTGGTCCGCGAGAGCGGAGCTGGTCGACGCGGTCCGCGTCGCCACGGACGATCGCGGTGACGCGTGCGCCCGGGAAGCGCTGCTCCTCGTTCAGGTGCCGAAGGAAATGATCGGTATGGCTGTTTTCGATGCCGATGATGCCGACGCGGCACATGGCGACTCCTTTGAGCAGGTCGATTGCCGGAAACGCTGACAGGATCAGTTGGCGGTGGCGGCGCGGGCCCGGTAGGCGGCGGCGTGCAGGCGGTTGCCGCAGGCCTGGCTGTCGCAGTAGAGGCGGGACCGGTTCTTCGATCGGTCGATGAACACCGTGCCGCAGTCAGGGGCAACGCATTCCTTCAGGCGGTCGGCTTCGCCCGCCTCGAACATCAGACACAGCACCATGGCGCAGTCGGCCACCAGGTGATCGGCCAGCGAGGTGTACGGCTGAAAGTAATGTACGTGGAGGGGTAGCCCGTCGTGCTCCACGAGCCGCGGGTGGATGTCGGCGCCGCTCAGCAGCTCGTTGACGATGCTGATCTTGGCTTGCCTGTCAGGCGCGATGAAGACTGCCCGCAGTCGAGCACGGAATTTGTGCAGCGATTCCACGTCCGCCTTCGTCGGTGCGGCCGACTCCGTCACGATCCAGGTCGTCATCAGGCCTTTGAGATCCGTCACGTCCTGTATCAGTTCTGGCTGGTCGCCGTGTGGCATCGAGTTGGCCAGATCGACGATTACCTGTTGCACGCGAAGTCTGTCGGATTTGGTAGCCACATCATGAGTTTAGCTATGATCACTCCTGACTGCAAAGGTGCTGAGACGACGATCACCCAGGCTTAACACTCTCCGTCCAACGCACCGAAACCCTTGACAGTGCGGGATCTCGGGGCTTGGATCGACGTCATCAGTAAACGGCTAGCGATCCTTACGCTGCCGCCTTCCGCGGGGGCCGCGAGGCAGGAATCCGTGGATGACAAGACCCCGAGAGAGGACGACGCAGCCGATGGGAACACGGTCCGGTCAAGAGCAGCCCGCGGATCAGGCCGAGCCGGCGTACGGCTTCCGGCGACGGCTGGAAACTGTCCATCGGACCGATCGACGGGACCCCGCGGCCAACGCTCGAGGCGACGAGGTCGTCATCGACGACCGCTGGCGGATCGTCCTGCGCCCGGATGCCGGCGCCGTCGTCCGCCATGCGGCGGCGGACCTGTCCGACTACTTCTCCGCCAGTATGGATCTGCGGCTGCCGATCGTCGAGGAGGCCGTGACCGACGGCCGGGCCGAAGCTGCCGGTGGTCCGGCGATCTTCGTCGCAACGGCGTCCGACATTCCTGGTCTGCTGCCGGCGGGCATCGCCGATCGAGGCTATACGGTGACGATAGAGCCGCAGCGCATCGTTGTCTGCGGCGCGACCGACCGTGGGGCCGCACAGGCCTGTTATCACCTCGAGGACTGCATGAATCTTCGAGGTGCTCCGTTTCTGAGTCCCGGCACACAGACCCGCGAGCCGTTGTTCGAACCGCGGATGACCCACTCCGGCTGGGGACTCGACAGCTTCCCGGACGCCTATCTGAACCAGATCGCTCACGCCGGCATGGATTCGATCCTGGTGTTTGCGACCGGCCCGGACAGGACTCCGGATGCGTTCACTCATCGGCAACCGTCGAGGCACAGCCCAGGACAGCTGTGCGACTTCAACGAGCTCGTCGACCGCTGCGCCGGATTCGGGCTGGATGTGTACCTGTACGCCTACTTTCACGGTGCTCGACCGGTCCATCCCGATGACCCGGAGGCGGACGCGTTCTTCGACCGAACCTATGGTGCGCTGTTCGAGGCCTGCCCACGGGCGAAGGGCATCGTGCTGGTGGGGGAGTCGGTCGAGTTCCCCAGTCTGGACCCGAGAACGAACGGCCGGCTCCGGCTCGATCCGGCGCCGGACGGTTTGCCCTCCGACAAGCCGTTGCCCGGCTGGTGGCCCTGTGCGGACTTTCCGCAGTGGGTGACGAAGGTGCGGGACGCCTGCCGACGGTACAACGCGGAGGCGGAGGTCATCTTCTGGACCTACAACTGGGGTTGGGCGCCGGAGGAGGACCGGCTACGACTGGTCGAGAGCCTGCCGAAGGACGTCGTCCTGCAGGCAACCTTCGAGATGTTCGAGCCGGTCGAGCACGACGGCGTCCGAAGCGTCTGCGTCGACTACACGGCATCCTTCGTCGGCCCAGGCCGGTATTTCGCGAGCGAAGCCGCCGCCGCGAACCGCCGCGGGATGCCTCTGTACAGCATGGTCAATACCGGCGGTCTGACCTGGGACCTCGGTGTTGTGCCCTATCAACCGATCCCGCAGCGGTGGAGTGAACGGCACTCCGCGGTGCTGGCGGCCAAACGCGACTGGGGATTGACCGGGCTGATGGAGAACCATCACTACGGGTGGTGGCCGTCGTTCGTCAGCGAGCTCGCGAAGTGGGCCTATTGGGCTCCGAGTCCTGACCCGGAGGACCTGCTGGCGGCGATCGCGTCGCGGGACTTCGGTGCGGCCGCCGAGGACGCGCTGGCAGGTTGGCGACTGTGGAGCGAGGCTGCCGGCGACCATGTGCCGAGCGATGGCGACCAGTACGGTCCGCTGCGGATCGGCCCCGCCTATCCGCTCACCCTGTTCAGCCGACCGGCGTTGCCGGTGTCGGACGACGCGATGTTCGGCGATCTGATCGTACAGATTCCGTACGAGCCCGATCATCACAACACGGTCCCGGCAACCGCCAACGCACGACGCATCAGGGCGGAGATCACTGCCCTCGAACGGATGATCGGCCGATGGGACGCCGGCGTCAGCTGCGTCGATCGCGCGGCGGCAGCGGCCCCGGCGTACCGTCAGGAGGCGGCAGCGGAACTCGCTGGACTCGGTCGCTTCATCGGATGCTGCCTGCGGACCGCCCTTCATACCAAGCAGTGGTGGCTTCTGAAGGCCCAGCTGCTGGTGACCGCTGACACCGCGGCGGCGGAGGCGCTTGTTGCCGCGCTGTGCGCGGTCGGCGAGGCTGAGGTGGCCAACGCCGAGGCGGCGATTCCGTTGGTCGAGGCCGACTCACGGCTCGGCTGGGAACCGTCGATGGAGTACATCGGCGATGCCGATCATATTCGCTGGAAACTGGCGCACCTCCGGCACGCGCTTGACCTCGAGGTACCTGCGTATCGCACCACCCTGCATATCTGAGGGTGAGCGCCGCGGCCACTCAGCGCGGGTGGACTCGGCTGCACCTGACGCCCCACGTCACCGGGCGGGCGCGAAGGCGGTTGCATCCGGCAACGGTGATGCCGGTCGCCGCGCCGCCGCACGCGGGCGGTTTCCGGCGGAGCTACCCTCGGAACGTGGAGACGTGGTCGCTGCTCGGGGGATGGTTTCCGGTGACGGTGCAGGTCGTCGCCGGTGGGGTGTTGCTGGTTGCGGTGGGGTGGCGGGACCGGTGGTGGCGGTGGCGGGTGCTGCCCGTGATCGTCGGCGTGACGGTGATTCTGGCGGTGCTCGCGGCGTATCCGGGGGCCAAGGCGGTTCGGCAGGTGGATCCGGTGCCGTTCTTGGTGTGGTTCTGGCTGGGGGCGACGGTTGGGGCGTTGCTGGTGCTGGTGGTGGGGTGGCGGAGTGCGCGGTGGTGGCGGCGCGGTACGGCGTTGGTCGCGGTGGGGCTTGCGGCGTTTGCGGGTGCGAACGGGATCAACCAGTTCGTCGGCTACTACCCGACGCTCGGTGCGGCGTTCAGCGACTGGACGCACAAGCCGCTGCCTGGTGAGACGTCGCTTCCGGGTGCGGTGCGTGCTGCGGGGGCGGCGCACGTCCCAGCGGCGGGGAAGCTGGTGGCGGTGGACATCCCGGCGACGTACAGCCACTTCAAGCACCGGCAGGAGCTGGTGTACCTGCCACCGATCTGGTTCGTCGGTCATCGGCGGCCGACCTTGCCGGTCGTCGAGCTGGTCGGTGGTGAGCGCGGCGGCCCGGGCGACTGGGTGCGGCTCGGGAACGCCATCCAGGTCGCTGACGCCTATGCGCATCTGCACCGGGGATACGCGCCGATCCTGGTGTTCGCCGACGCGACAGGTCATTTCGACAACGACACGGAGTGCGTGAACGGCCCGCGCGGGAATGCCGCCGACCACCTGGCCAAGGACATCCCGAAGTACGTCGAGAAGACCTTCGGGGCCTCCAGCAACCCGCAGCAGTGGGCGGTCGGCGGGTTCTCGATGGGCGGTACCTGCGCGCTGGACCTGGTGGTCGAGTACCCGCACGTGTTCAACCACTTCGTCGACGTCTCCGGCGATCTCGCGCCGTACACCGGGACACCCGCCCAGACCCTGCAGGACCTGTACGGCGGGAACGTCGCCGTACAGCACGCCAACGAGGCACTCCGGGTGATGCGCGCGCACGGCCGCTATACCAACGTGACCGGGCTGTTCCTCACCAGCACCGAGGAGGTCCGCCACCAGCACCAGGCACAAGAGCTGTCGAGGGCGGCGGCAGCGGTCGGGATCAAGTCCCTCGTCGAGATCACGCCGGGCACCCACACCTGGCAGTTCGCGGCCCCCGCGTTCGGCAACGCGTTCCCGTGGCTGGTCGATCAACTCACCCACCGGGCGCCCGCGTAACGATCCGGTCAACCTTCTGGTGTCGCACCGCGTCGGCACTAGGTGAGGATGTGGAGAAAGGCCAGGTTGCCGATCGTCTTGCTGCTCGGGGCGGTCGTCGCGGTCTGGGGCCTGCATGCGCTGATCTCCGGCGAGAACCGGAAAGCGCGTGCCAGTGAGTCGGCACCTCCAGCTGCCACGTCGTCGCCGGAACCGTCGGCCCGGCCGACCGGTCCGATCAAGCAAGGACACGGGAAGGTCGTCTATCTGACCTTCGACGACGGCCCGGACCGAGTCTGGACGCCGCGGGTGCTCGCGATGCTGGCGAAGCACGGCGCGCACGCGACGTTCTTCATGCTCGCCCAGCACTCCCGCCGGCTCCCGGACCTGGTCGACGAGGTCCGCGCGGCCGGTGACGCGGTCGGAAACCATTCGGTGTCGCACCCGAAACTGACCAAGCTGTCACCGGCGGCGCTGCACGCGCAGGTAGCGAACGGCATCCAGTCGAGATGTTTCCGCCCGCCGTACGGCGCGACCGACCACCGCGTGCTGGCGGAGATCCGTCGCGACGGCCTGCAGCAGGTGCTCTGGGACGTCGACCCCAGGGACTGGTCGCGCCCCGGCGTGGCGGTGATCGTCAAAACGGGTGCTGGCAGCTGTGAAACCGGGTGCGATCGTGATCATGCACGACGGCGGCGGCAATCGGGCACAGACCGTGGCGGCGTTGGGCATGATCCTGCCTGATCTGTCTGCGCGGGGATACGGATTCCCCGCCTTGTCCTGCTGACGCGCAGGTCAGTCGCCGCTCGACCCTGGGGCATTGCCGATCGGGCCGCCGGTGCCGGTGGAGGTTGTGGGGAGGTCGTGCACCGAGGCGAGGTTGCCGACGGCGGGATGGGTTCGGCCCATCGGGCCGGCGGCCAGAGCGGTGAACAGGTTCAGGGTCACCTTCTGGGCGAAGGCCACCGATGCGGGGCCGGAGCCGTACTTCGCGTCCGGGCCGAGCAGCGCGCGGACCCACTCGATGCTGCCGGTGGCGAAGACGCCGGCGCCGGACTTCACGGTGTAGTACGTCGAGTCCGAAAACGTGTGCCGCTTGGCGCAGGTCGTCGGGGAGTGCGCCACCACCTGCAGGTTGGCCGGCGTTCCCTTGATCGGGTAGGCCCGGTCCGCCTCGTTGCCGACCAGACCCGGGTACGCCGATCCCGCCTTGGCGCCGGTGCCCGCGAAGAGGAAGAAGTTCGGGTCGTGGACCGTGAACGCGCCGCTCGCCGGGAAGCATTCGTAGAGCATGCCGACCAGGCTGTTCTCCGGGTTCGCGTGCGGGTTCTGCCGCCAGTTGACCGTGGTGTCGGGCGCGTTGTGGATCGGGTCCAGCCCGGCGTCCTTGTAGTCGACGATGATCCGGTTCGGGCCGTGCGGATCGGCGGCGTAGCGCATCCGCCGGTAGACCGAGTTGGCGCCGAGGAACGCGAGGTTCGTACCGGCGTCACGCGCCTTGGTGACCGCCGCGCGCATGGGCAGCGACCAGTACTCGTCGTGCCCGCCGAAGACGATCCCTCGGGCGCCGTTGAGTAACCCGGGGTCGGCCTGGAGGTCCACGCTGGTCGCGTACGCGAGTCGTACGCCGCTCCGCTCGGCCAATTGGACCAGCGGGAGGTTGTCGTGGAGGACCCCGCGGGCGGGGTTGTAGCCGTACGGACGGTCGAAGGTGACCATCAGCGACCGCTGGTCGTGCGTGTGCTTGGGCCCGCCGACGTACAGGTTGTATCCGCCCCATCCGTTGTAGGCCTGGTCGGTGTTGACCCCGCTGACGATCAGGACGGCGCCGCGGGCGGTGTCGGACCGGACCACGATCGGGACGTAGGTCTCCTTGCCCTTCGATGCGCCGTTGGATGCCCGGAGCAACAACAGGTAGCTGCCGGCGGGCCAGCCCTTGGTCTGGACGGTCGTCGTCGGCGACCAGTTGATCGCGGTGATCATCCGGTCCTTCGTCAGGATCTGTTTCGGCTGCGCCTTGCGCGGGAGGTCCGCCGAGGTCCAGATCAGCTTCGCGCCTGCACCGCCGTACCAGCCGATCCGGAAGGCCCGGACGGTGAAATCGCCCGCGGGCGAGGTGACGAACAGCCGGAACGACTGCCCGCTCCGGACGCTCACCTGGTCCGCGTACCCGGCCAGCTCCAGCGGCCCGGCCACCTGACGGACCGGAATCCGCCACTGCTCGTCGGCCTTGACCGGCGAACTCGACGTACCGCTCGTCGGTGCCGAGGTCGGCCCGCCGTCGTTCGACGCCTTGTTCGTCGAGCCCTGGCAAGCACTCGCCACGGCCAGCACGAGTACGCCGGCCGCCAGTGTCCGCGCAGCCCCCATGTGATACCTCCCAGATCGCGCTCCAGGATAGAGACGCACGGTTGCCTCGATCGGTTGTCGCGGCTCGACACGGTAACGCGGGCGACCCGGCCCGGGCCGGATGCTGGTGGTGTCGTGTCTACGATCAGCGGTCGAGCGGGAAACGAAGTGTGACGCTCTGTTCGACGAAGCCGAGTTGTTCGTAGAATCCCCGGGCGCCTTCGTTGGCGGCGTAGGCGGTGACCGCCACCGCCACGGCTTCGTGGGTGCGCGCCCAGCTTGTGAAACTGCCCTCTGACGTTCTCCTCGTACCTCGCGACGAGAACGATGGTGGAGTCACCGTCGATCAGGTGGATGAAGTCCTCCCGGGCATGGCGGGCCGGCCAGGTGGTGTCCACGAGCGGGTCGTGGGCGCCTGCCCGGGTGATGTGTCGACGCCGGGGACTAGTTGGGCGGGTGTTCGATGCGGTATTGGTCGGCTAGGTCGTCGAAGTTTCCGGGGACGCTTTCCGTTAGGGAGACCTCGTGGGCGGTGAGGCGGCGTACGGCGTCGGTGACGTCGGCGGCCTTCGTTGGGGTTGCGTAGATGCCCAGTAGGAGAGTGTTGTCGTCATGCTGAAGCCCCACGGCACCTCGCACGGGCTGTTGTGTTCCGGTTCGGGGCAGAGCAGCCGGGCGATCGGCTCCTGGTGGGCGAGGGCGTCGGCGCTGGTGGCGAAGCCGCTGATCCTGATCTCGTAGGTCATCACCTGACGGAAACTACCGACGTTCCGTAACTTTCCGCATCGGGGAATGGCCGGGGGTTCGCCCTGATCGGACGTCCGACCAGGGTCGTACGATCGGTTGCCGGACGTGCCACGACGTCCAGGCGCGGGCCGCGTCCGTACTGCTGCTGTCGGTCGCTCTGCACTGACGGCGGCGACAGAGTTTGTCGTCAGTGAGTACAAAGGTCGGCCCGCGGTGACGGATTCTGCGGATGATGGTGGTATGGCTACCTACTACACGGCTCGGGACGATGCGGGTGCTCCGCAGCAGTCCGAGGACGAGCAGCTGTCCAGTCCGATCACGGCCAGTGGCGGCGAGTTCCGCGTGCTGATCGAGCTGGTCTGGGGGAAGTCGGTGAACGACCTGCCGGACGCCGAGCAGCGCTGGGTGGAGACCTCAGTGGAAGGCCTCGCCCGGGTGGGGGACCGGCTGGCCGGCGAGATCGCCGATCGGGACCAGGACGAGCTCCAGGACCTGGCGACGCCGTGGGCGGAGCTGGTCCCGCAGCTCAAGGCGGCGGACCTGGTCGACTTCCTGACCGACCTGCAGCACCTCAGCCGGCACGCCAAGGCCGAGGGACTGCACGTGTATTCGCTGGAGCTCCGCTGACGGTTGGGCCCCCTAGTACACGGAGTCGATCTCGTGCTCCGTGGCGTCGTAGGTGAAGGTGTCGCCGCCGTGGAGGCCCTTGATCGCGCCGTAGAGCGGGGCGTCGGTGGTCATGCCCTCGTACGTCGCGCCGTCGCACTCGAACGGTGAGCTGATCACGCCGACGACGTACCGGCTGCCGTCCAGTACGACGATCGCGCCCGGCCGGACCTCGGTGGCCGGGCCGAAGTCCAGCTGCTCGGCCGCCTCGACGGTGCTGTGCTGGCGTTCCCCGACCTGTTCGAACAGCCCGCCGAGGTCGCCGGCCTCGTCGGACTGGGACTGGTCGTCGACCGAGAACACCGCGTCGGGATCGAGCCGGGCTGCCGAGTCCTCGCGGCCGACCGCGGCGTCGGTGGCGCGCAGGTGCGCCTCGAGGTGCGCGAGCAGAGCATCCTTGACCCGTAGCTTGTCCATCACGGAACCTCTCGTCGATCGTTGCCGGACCCGTACCAGTGTTGCGCACGACGGCGTGCGGCGGGCGACAGAATTCATTGGCGGTGGCAACATGTCTTCCGACGTGACACGTGCTGCGCTGCTCCATCCAGTCCTCCGGCTGACGATCGCAGTGGTCGTCGGTGGTGCCGCCCTGCTCGTCGTCGGCGTTTTCGGAAACTTTCCGCTGGGTGTGCTTTCCGGGATTTCCGTCGCGACCGCGACCTTCGTCGGGACCGGGGTCGCCGTGCTCTGGCCGATGTCGGCGGACCGGACCCGGGAGTTCGCGCGGCGCGAGGACTTCCGGCCGTTCGCCGAGGAGCTGATCGTCGTGATCACCGCGCTCGCCAGCCTGAGCGGCATCGGCGTACTGCTGGTGCTCGGCAACTCCGGGACCCGGCACACGGCCGCGGCGGTCGGGCTCGTCGGGGTGTTCATGACCTGGGCGACGGTGCACCTGATGTACGCCGCGCGGTACGCCCACCTGTACTTCCGGGAGCCCGAGGGCGGGATCGACTTCAACAACGAGGCCGAGGTCCCGTCGTACCGGGACTTCTTCTACTTCAGCTACAACCTCGGCATGACCTTCCAGGTGTCGGACACGAGCGTGTCCACCAGCGCGATCCGGGCGGTGGTGCTGCGGCACTGCCTGCTGGCGTACGTGTTCTCGACGGTCATCCTGGCCGCGACCATCAACCTGGTCGCCGGAATCGCCTCGAGCTGAGGTTCCGGAACCAGTTCCGGAACCGGCAGGGGGTGTTGCCGGGCGGTTTCCGAACCTACAGTCGGCCTGCCTGAAAAGGCTTTCCGGTCGACGTTGGAGGTTTCGTGAGGCGGACTCTGGGGCTGACGGTCGCCGTCGGAGTGGTGGCGGCAGGACTCGCAGCGGGCGGCGGGCAGGCGATGGCGGAGCGCGGGTCGGTGGTGCGGGGCACGTACTCGGCAGGCGCCGCGCACGCGTGGCAGCCGTTGCCGACGACGTACGTCGGGAACGACGGGCCGGCCGGTACGACGATCGTCGTGGACCCGAGCGCCGCCCGGCAGCGGTACACCGGGGTCGGGTTCTCGCTCGACGAGACCAGCGTGTCGAACCTCTGGAAGCTGACGCCCGAGCAGCGCGACCGGGCGGTCCGGCTGCTGGTCGACCCGAAGACCGGCGCCGGGTTCGACCGGTTCCGGCTGACGATCGGCAGCCCGGACCTGATCGAGCACCTGCCGTTCTGGTCGTACGACGAGCCGCCGGCCGGGATCGCCGAGGACCGGGACCTGAAGTACTTCTCGATCAAGCGGGACGTCGACCTGCACATCGTCGACACCGTGAAGCTGATCCAGAAGTACAACCCGCGGGCGACGTTCTTCGCCTCGGCGTGGAGCGCGCCCGCCTGGATGAAGACCAACAACCGGTTCACCGGCGAGGTCGCGCTGCAGCCGGGCAGTACGACGTCGTACTACCAGGTCGGCAAGCTCCGCGACGACTGCATCGACGTGTTCGCGAAGTACTACGCGAAGTACCTGCAGGCGTATGCGAAGTACGGGATCGACGTCGACGCGCTGACGCTGCTCAACGAGCCGGGGATCGACGTCGTCTACCCGGCGATGGACATCAGCGTCGCGCAGCAGCAGAAGCTCGCGGTCGCGATCAAGCGCGAGGTGCGGCGGGCCGGGCTGCGGACCCAGCTGTACGTGCACGACTTCAACTTCTGGGACTGGCGGGACCCGAACAGTACGGCGACCAAGAACTACCACCGGATCTTCGACGACCCGAAGACCCGGGCCGCGGCGGACGCGCTCGCGTTCCACCCGTACTGGGGCGACCCGACGGTGATGCGGGACGCGTACGAGGAGTTCGGAAAGCCTGTGGAGATGACGGAAACCAGCGATCTGAATCCGGAAACGATTCTCGACTACTTCCGCCTGGACGCGTCGTCGTACGTGATGTGGGCGCAGACCACCGACCAGGACGGCGGAACGCTGCACTGGACGCCGGCCCGGGACAACAACGTCGACTGGGCCGAGGTCGGCCGGACGACGAAGTGGCCGAACCGGCTGGTGACCGTGAACACGAGTACGAAAACGTTTTCGGTCCGGGACGAGCTGTATGCGATGGGGCAGTTCGCGAAGTACCTCGGGCCGGAGCACACGCGGGTCGAGTCGAGCGGTACGGCGAACGGGATCAGCAACGTGGTGTTCAAGGACGCGGGGGACAACTTCGTCGCGATTGTTGGGAACGCCAACGCAACACCGAGCACGGTACGGATCACGCTGGCGGGCAGGTCGTTCGCGGTGACCGTGCCGGCTGGTGCGTACGCGACGTACCGCTGGCACGGTCAGGTGCCGCACCGGAGTCATGCGCCGCGGTTCCAGGACGTCCAGCCGGTGATCGCCGACCAGTACCGGACCACGCAGTTCCAGTTGCGGGCGACCGATCGCGACGGCGATCGGCTGGCGTACTACGCGACCGACCTGCCGGCCGGTGTCACGCTCGACGCCGTCACCGGGTTGGTGACCGTTCATCCAACGGTTTCCGGCGAGCAGAATCTCAAGTTCCGGGTCACCGACGGCGCGGCGCACGACGACGTCACGGTGCTGGTCACAACGAGGCCGCACGGTGCGCCGGCGGGGGAGCGGATCGAGGCGGAGTCGTACGTCGCCCAGCACGGCTGGACCGAGGGCGGCGCGAACTTCATCGAGAGCAACCCGGCGGCGAGCGGCGGGAAGAACGTCGGGTGGACGGCGGCGGGGAACTGGCTGCAGTACCGCGTGGACGTCGCGCAAGGGACGTACAACCTCGAACTCCGGGTCGCCAACGGATCCGGTGCCCCGGCTCCCGATGCGATCTCGATCCGCGACGCCAGTGGTGCTGTCCTCAGCAAAGTCACGGTCCCCGATACCGGAGGCTGGGCCGGCTATCAGTCGATCAGCACCCGGATTCCACTTCCGGCAGGCGACCAGCCGCTCACCGTCTACTGCGAGACCGGCGGCTTCAACCTCGACTACCTCCAGTTGAGCAGCTAGCGAATTGGTCAGGAATCGAGAAGCGGGCCGGCTGCCGGATACCTAGCTTTGAGGCATGACAACTCTTGGCGGTGTGGTGCTGGAAGTGACCGACGTTGCGTCGGCGGAGCGATTCCTGACGGATGCGTTCGGGCTGGACGACCGTGTACGGGCGCGTGAGTCCAGCGCGGAAACGAACGGTTTCCGTGGGTTCACGGTGTCGCTGACCGTGGGACAGCCGAGTACGGTGACCAGTCTGTTCGAGTCGGCGGTCGCCGCCGGCGCGACGGTGGTGAAGCCGGTGACCAAGTCGCTGTGGGGGTACGGCGGCGTGGTGCAGGCGCCGGACGGGACGATCTGGAAGGTGGCCACGTCGGCGAAGAAGGACACCGGTCCGGCGACGCGCGAGATCGACTCCGTCGTACTGCTGCTCGGTTGCGAGGATGTGGCCGAGAGCAAGAAGTTCTACGTGGACCACGGGCTGACCGTGGCGAGAAGCTTCGGACGCAAGTACGTCGAGTTCGACGCCACCGGTCCGGTGAAGCTGGGGCTGTACGCGCGGAAGGCGCTGGCCAAGGACGCGGGTGTACCGGCTGAAGGCAGCGGCTCGCACCGGATCGCGCTCACCATGGACACAGGCACCTTCGTCGACCCGGACGGCTTCACCTGGGAGCCCGTACAGAAGCTGGCGCAGTCCTAGCTGGAGTGCCGTACGCGTTCGTCGGCGGCGGTCATCAAGCTGGCCATGGCGGACTGGGCCGCGGCGGGGTCGCCCTGCTCGATCGCGGTGAAGACGGTCTCGTGCTCGGTGAGTGTGGCCTCCATCGTGCCCGGCACGCGGAGGGTCCGCTCGAACCACTCGGTGAGCAGGGACTGCAGGCTCTTGAGCAGGCTCAGCAGTACGTCGTTCTGCGCGATCGTGGCGATCTCCAGATGGAACGCCAGGTCGGCGACCGCGAACGCCTCCACGTGGTTGCCGGCGGCACGCATCTCGTCGACGTGAACCCGGAGGCGCTCGATGTCGGTGTCCTTGGCGCGAGTGGCGGCCAGGCGGGCGGCGAGCAGTTCGAGATGTTCGCGGACCTCGACTAGGTCTGCGACCTCGGGCTCGCCCAGCGCCAGGCTCAGCTCGAGCGCCTTCGCGAGCAGTTGGGTGCTGTCCGCGCGCAGATAGGAACCCGACCCGGGGCGTACCTCGACCAGGCCGAGCAGTTCGAGCGCGGTGATCGCCTCGCGCAACGTCGAGCGCCCGACGCCGAGCATCTGGGCCAGGTCGCGCTCGGACGGGAGTCTGGCGCCGACCGGGAACCGTTCGGCGCCGAGTTGCTGGATCAGCTGGCGGGCGACCAGGCTGGCGGTCGACAGCCGCTCGACCGGCCGGAACCGGGTCCGGATGAACGGCGTGTTCTGCCCCTCGGTCACCTGGCCCCCTTCAGATCCTGAGCATTCTCGTGACCACCCGATCGAGCTCAGCGTCGTCGAAGATGCGCTTCCAGTCGTCCTTGATGATCGTCTCGCGGCCGTAGGCTATCGCGATCTCACACGCCTCGGAGAACGCGTGCGACCCGCGCAGCGCGTTCGTGAGCGCGATCTGGACATGCCCGTAGAGGATCGCACGAGCCGCCGGCTCGGGTACGCCGACCGTGTGCACGGTCTCGTGCAGCGCGTCCTTCAACAGTGTGCCGACCATGCAAGCGACTGTTTCGACCAGCGTCGGCTCCAGTACGGCGAGTTGCTTCACGGTGACCCAGTGCACGTCGAGGACCGGGCCGTAGATAGCCCGGACAACCGCCTCGACGCGATCCCGGCCGGCCGCCTCGTCGACCGCCGCGACGACATCCTGAGGCGCGCTGATCCCGCCGAACGTGTCGGCCCACTGCTCCGCGCTGGTCCGTTCGAGAAACACCGACGGGTGGCACGGATGCGCAACGGCCTGGACGACGCCCGCGCGAGTCGCGAGCAACCCCGCGTACGCCGCGGCCGGATCGAGCGTGAGGAGAACCGTGCCGTCCCGCATCAGCGGAACGAGTTCGTGCGAGACCTCACCGAGCACGGTGTCCGGTGTCGCGAGTACGACGACATCCGCCAGCGGCACGGCCTCGACGGCAGCAGTCACCGCACGTCCCGCGGCGGTCACCCGCTCGACGCCGGCCGCCGACGTCTCGCAGTACAAAGCGTCGTACGGGCTGGTGCCGAGATTCGCGGAGACCCGCATGCCCATCCGGCCGCCTGCTCCGATGACGACGATCGTCTCCTGGTGCGCACTCATGGCACCGAATGTAGGTCGCGAAGTCGGAACCGGTCAACTGGTTGACCAATTTGTGTGAAACGTGTCAATCTGTGGCTTCCAGGCGGCGCTCGACACCCCGTGGACCGGGGGCGCCGCGTCTTTGAAACGTCCCCTGAGGGGTCTTCGTGTCTGATCACGTCACTGCCGTTTACGAGCTCGAGAGCGCGGTTCCGCTGGAGCGTGCCGCCGAGGTGATCGCCGGTGAGCAGTCCTGCGGCACCTTCGTCCGGGTCGCCCGCGAGAGCGACGAACTGCGCGCCCGGCATGCGGCGCACGTCGTCAAGATCGAGGAGCTGCCGCTCAGCGGACGTCCGCCGCTTCCCGGCATGGTCGGTGACCCCAACCAGCTCAGGCGGGGTCGTGTCACGATCGAATTCCCGCTGGCGAACTTCGGCCCCTCGATCCCGAATCTCCTCGCGGCCGTCGCGGGCAACCTGTTCGAACTGCGGGAGGTCGGCGCGCTCCGCCTCGTCGACCTCGAGCTGCCGAGCGCCTTCGCGGACCGCTACCCCGGACCGCGATTCGGGATCGACGGGACGCGCAGCCTGATGGACCGGCCCGACGGCCCGATGATCGGCACGATCGTCAAGCCGAGCATCGGCCTCACCGGTGACCAGCTGGCCCAGCTCGTGACCGAGCTCGGCGACGCCGGCATCGACTTCATCAAGGACGACGAGCTGCAGGGCAACCCGCCCGGGCTGCCGCTGCTGGAGCGGATCCGCGTGGTGACGGACGCCCTGAAGAAGGTTGCCGATCGCAACGGCCGGATGCCGATGTACGCGTTCAACATCACCGACGACATCGATCGCCTGGAGCCGAACCACGATGCCGTACTTGCGGCCGGCGGCACCTGCGTGATGGTCTGCGTGAACATGGTCGGCCTCGCCGGGCTGGAGTACCTGAGCCGGCGGACCCAACTGCCGATCCACGGGCACCGGGCGATGTACGGCGCCTACGCCCGCTCGCCGCAGCTCGGCATCGACTACACCCCTTGGCAGCAGCTCGCCCGCCTCTCGGGCGCGGATCACCTGCACACCAACGGATTCGCGAACAAGTTCTACGAGACGGACGACGAAGTACTGGCGTCTGTCTCAGCCGTGCGCGCGCCACTGCTCGGCGGGTACGAAACGCTGCCCGTGCTGTCTTCGGCGCAGACGCCTGGGCTGGCTCACCTCACGTACGAGCGGACGCAGACCACCGACCTGCTGGTGCTGTCAGGCGGCGGGATCCACGGTCACCCGCAGGGCTCGGCCGCCGGCGTACTCGCGATGCGCGAGGCGTGGGACGCGGCGACCTCGGGTGAACCGCTGGACGAGCGTGCCGCCAAGGTGCCTGCGCTGGCTGCGGCGCTGGACACGTTCGGGAGGCCGACATGACGGTGGCCGGCTTCTACGGCGACGACTTCACCGGCTCGGTCGACGCGCTGCTGCAGTTCCGGCGCGCAGGGTTGTCGGGTGTTCTCGTCACGGGACCTGCGGTCGAGCTGGACGGCGAGCGCACCGACGTGGTCGGGATCGCGGGTACGGCGAGATCCATGCCGACCGAGCAGATGGCGGCCGAGGTCGTTCCTGCGCTGCGAAGGCTCCAAGCGCTCGGCCCGAGGATCGTTCAGTACAAGGCCTGCTCGACCGCGGACTCGGCGCCGCACACGGGCAGCATCGGACGCGTCCTCGAACTGGCGATCGAGCTCTTCCCCGGAGCGCCGGTGCCTATCGTCTTCGCGCAGCCTGATGCGGGCCGGTACACGGTCTTCGGCCACCACTTCGCGCGCGACGACGGCGTCGTGTACCGCCTGGACAGGCAGCCGACGATGAGCGCGCATCCGGTCACCCCGGTGCACGAGTCCGACCTGCGACTGCATCTTGCCGAGCAGACCGCGCTTGAGCTGGGCAGTCTCCAGTGGACCTCGTACGACGGTCCGCTGGTAATGGACGCGGACGAGCCGGGGGTGGTCTGTGACGCGGTTAGCGATGACCACCTGGACCGGCTGGCCCAGGCGATCCTCGAAAGCCGACAGCGGTTCGTCATCGGGTCGGGTGGGATCAGCGGTGCGATCGGTCGGTGCGCGGACGTCGCCAAGCGCCTTCCGCCCCTCACGACGGAAGCCGCGAAGGCATCCGGTCCCACGCTCGTCCTGAACGGTAGTCGTTCGCGGCTCACCCGCAGGCAGGTCGACGCGGCCGTCGCAGCTGGATGGCTCGTACTCGACCTGTTCGCGAAGGAAACGCCGGACCGCGTCCAGACTGCACTAGCGCGCGGCTCGGGAGTGCTGGTGGACTCCTCGGTCGGCCGGCGAACCGTTCCGAGTGCGGAGGTCGAGGACAGGCTCGCCGCGATCGCCGACACCAGCCTGCAACAGCGGAGCACCGACGGGCCCGTTCGCCTCGTGTTGTCCGGTGGCGACACCTCCGGCAACGTACTGCGTCGCCTCGGGGCCGAACGGCTCCGGATCGTGGCGCAGCCCTGGGGCAATGTCGCGCTCTGCCACGCCAGCGGTCCGGCCCCGCACCTGCAGAACGTCGAACTCGTCCTCAAGGGCGGGCAGATGGGACATGTCTCCCTCTTCGACGACATCCGCCTCGGTCGCCCCTCGAAGGAGGCTGCATGCTCACCGACACCGGTGCCAGCACTCACGCACGAATGACCTCGACGTCCGCCGTATCCCTCGCGGGCGACGGACCCCTGGCAGCGCTGCACGCCCGGGCCCTGACCGTGACCATCCCCTCGATGGGCGCGATCATGCTCGACCCGGCCACCTCGCACGCCGACGAGAACTTCCGGGTGGCCGCCG